>NZ_JAGGOL010000063.1 GCF_018614525.1 Streptomyces sp. ISL-11 | reverse complement strand
CGCGCCGGGGCGCCGCCCGGCCCGGCCGAGTGCGGCGGCGAGGGCGCGCTCGGGCTGGAGGGTGGGGTGGAGGTAGCCGCCGCTGAGCTCGATGGCGCCGGGCGGCGGCTCGGCGAGGGTGGCGAGCACTCCGGAGGCGTCCACGGACCGGGGGACGGCCTCGCCGGCGCTCTCGACGCTCAGGGCGACCTGCTGCCAGGAGGTGTCGCCGAGGCGGGCGGGCGCGCCGTGGGGCTCGGCGCGGAAGGCGCCCGCGCCGGGGCGGGTGACGACCAGGCCCTCGGCGGCCAGGGCGCCCAAGGCCCGGGAGACGGTGACGGGGCTGACGCGGAAGCGGTCGACCAGGGCACGGCTGGACGGCAGCTTCTCACCAGGAGAGTAGCGGTCGAGCTCTCCTCGCAGGATCCGTGCCAGGTCGGCGACACTGTTACGCTCATACATGAGAGTGAAAGATAGCGCTACTCCCGCCGTGACGATAGCAGTGCACGCGCCGGCGGACGCCCGGAACGGGCTCCCGTCGGCTCCGTCGGCCTCGATCGCTTCGCCGGCCGCGCGGCGCGTCAATGGCGGCCTCCTCCTCGCCGCGCTCGGTGTCGCCACGTTCTCCCTGACGTTCCCCGCCACCGCCTGGGCCCTGGAGGGGCTCGGCCCCTGGTCCGTGACCATGTGCCGGATGGTGCTGGGCGGGCTGGTCGCCGGCGGCTGCCTGCTCGCGCGGCGCGTGCCGCCGCCCGCCCGCCGCCAGCTCTCCGGGCTGCTGGTCGTGGCCGGCGGGGCGGTGATCGGCTTCCCGCTGCTCACCACGCTCGCGCTGCGGACGTCGACGACCTCGCACGCCGCCGTCGTGGTGGGCCTGCTGCCACTGACCACCGCCGCGTACTCGGCCCTGCGGACCCGGACCCGGCACCCGCGCGCCTTCTGGGCGGCGGCGCTGACCGGCGCCGCCGTGGTGATCGCCTTCGCCGTGCAGCAGAGCGGTGGCAGGCCCACCGTCAGCGACCTCTACCTCTTCGCCTCCCTGCTGCTGTGCGCGGCGGGCTACGCGGAGGGCGGCCGGCTGGCGCGCGAGATGCCGGGCTGGCAGGTGATCGGCTGGGCGCTGGTGCTGTGCCTGCCGGTGTCGGTGGCCGGCGCGGCGATCGCCCTGTTCCACGAGCCCGTCGCGCTCACCGGGCACGCCGTCGCCGGGCTGCTGTGGGTCGCGGTGGGGTCGCAGTTCGTGGGCATGTGGGTCTGGTACCGCGGCATGGGCGCGATCGGCGTGGCCCGGGCCAGCCAGCTCCAGCTGGCCCAGCCGCTGCTCACCCTCGTCTGGTCGGTGCTGCTGCTCGGCGAACGGCTGACGCCCGCGGCGCCGGTCGCGGCCGTCGCGGTGCTGGTCTGCATCGGCGTGACGCAGCGGGCGCACCGCTGACCTCGCCTCTCCCCGAATGGCCACGGGGAAGGGCCATCCACTTCCTCCGACCGTAGACTGGCAGTGTCCCAGCGCACATGTCGGACGCCGCAAAGGATCACGCAAAGGATCGCGCGAAAGATCTCGCAACAGATCTCGCGATGGATCTCGGAACAGTTCTCGCAACAGATCCCGAATCGGACCTCGAAGCGGAAGGGCACCGCCAATGCATGCGAGCAAGGGCGACCGGTTGGTGACGCACGGCCGGGTGGTCGGAGAGCACGACCGGGTCGTGGAGATCGTGGAAGTGCTGGGCCCCGACGGCTCCCCGCCGTTCCGTGTCCGCGCCGAGAACGGGCACGAGACGATCATGTCCCCCGGCCCTGACACGATTGTGGATCACGGCAAGTCCCAGGACATCGTCTAGGCGGTGCCCGGGGCTTGATTCGGCTGAGCTCAGGCCCTATCAGCCTGTTGGGGGCACCCCCAGCGGTAGCTGGGGGAGATTGAGGACACCACCGCGCAGCGGTGGTGCGCACGACGACGGCTCGCAGCCGCCCGGGTCAGCGGGGCGGGCGCGCGCGGCGGGGGTAGTGGTCCTCGACGACGCGCGCCATCGCCTTGATCGGGTCGGTGGCGACCTGCTTCGCGGAGAAGTAGACGTGGCCGAGCACCTCGGGATGGTTCCGGGCGAGGGCGAGGTGCCGGGAGAGCTCGGCCGGGTCCTGCCAGGGTGCGGGCTGCGCCGGGTCGCCCGCCCGGTAGAGCGCCTCGCCGATGTAGAGGTGCACGTCCGTGCCGCGCACGGTCTCGGCCCACCAGGGGACGAGCGTGGCGTAGTCGGCGGCGGCGAAGCCGATGTGCCAGTAGACCTGCGGGACGATGTAGTCGATCCATTCCTCGCGCACCCACTTGCGGGTGTCGGCGCCGAGGTCGTCGTAGGTCTCGACACCGGCCCGGGTGGCGGAGCCCAGCGGATCGGTGGTCTTGTTGCGCCACACGGCGAACGGGCTGATCCCGAACCGCACATGCCGCTTGCGCCGCTTGATCCGCTCCCCCATCTCCCGTACGAGGCGGTCGATGTTGTCGCGCCGCCACGCCGCCCGGTCGGGGAAGCCGGCGCCGTGGCGCGCGTACGCGGCGTCGTCGTCGAAGCGCTGCCCGGTCACCGGGTACGGGTAGAAGTAGTCGTCGAAGTGCACGCCGTCCAGGTCGTAGCGGGTCACGGCGTCGAGCATCGCGTCCTGGACGAAGCGGCGGACCTCGGGCAGGCCCGGGTTGTAGTAGAGCTTGCCGCCGTAGGGCACCACCCATTCCGGGTGGATGCGTGCGGGATGGGTGGCGATGAGTTTGCCGGGGTCGGTGTGGTTGGCGATGCGGTAGGGGTTGAACCAGCCGTGCAGTTCCAGGCGGCGCCGGTGGGCCTCGCGCACCGCGAACGCCAGCGGATCCCAGCCGGGGTCCCGGCCTTGAGTGCCCGTCAGGTACTCCGACCACGGTTCGTACGGCGAGGGCCAGAAGGCGTCGGCGGTGGGCCGCAGCTGGAGGATGACGGCGTTCAGCCGCCGGTCCACGGCGGTTTCGAGGAGGGTGATCAGCTCGTCCCGCTGCCGGTCGGGGGTCAGGCCCGGCCTGGACGGCCAGTCGACGTTGACGACGGTGGCGATCCACATTCCACGGAATTCGCGCTTCCGCCGGGACCTCTCCGGATCGCCTCCCGGGGCGCCGTTCGGAGCACTGTCCGGATTCCCGGCCTCCAGAGCGCTCGATTCGCCGGTCACGAGCATCGCGGACATCACTCCCGCGGCCGCCACGGTGAACCCTCTTCGACTGATACGCCCCATATGTGGGCCACTCCTTGTCGGATCGGTCACACCATACGGTCACAGCATGCCCGCCCCGGCCCCATCGGCATCGCCCGTCGCGGAGTAACGTCTGGATCGAGGCGGGAGCCGGGGGTCCTCCACCGGCACCTCGGGTGCGGAATCCAGGTGGAGATACGGCCACCCGCCGGTCGACCAAGATCAGCGAAAGGCACGATGTGACGGACACTGTGGCAGACGTGGCACGCGTCGGAGTGGTGGGCTGCGGCCAGATGGGCGCGGGCATCGCGGAGGTGTGTGCCCGCGCCGGCCTGGACGTCAAGGTCGCGGAGACCACCGGCGAGGCCCTGGAGCTGGGCCGCACCCGCCTGACGAACTCCCTCGGGAAGGCCGCCGAGCGCGGCAAGATCACCGAGGAGGAGCGCGACGCGACCCTGGCGCGGCTGAGCTTCACCACGGACCTGGGCGAGTTCGCCGACCGGGACCTGGTCATCGAGGCCGTCGTCGAGAACGAGCAGGTGAAGACGGAGATCTTCCAGGTCCTCGACCAGGTCATCACCCGCCCGGACGCCATTCTGGCCTCCAACACCTCCTCCATCCCCCTGGTGAAGCTGGCCGTGGCGACCTCGCGCCCCGACCAGGTCATCGGCATCCACTTCTTCAACCCGGCGCCGGTGCAGAACCTCGTCGAGCTGATCCCCGCCCTGACCACCGGCGAGGAGACCATCAAGCGCGCCGAGGCGCTGGTCGCCAAGGTGCTGGGCAAGCACGCGATCCGCGCGCAGGACCGCTCCGGCTTCGTCGTGAACGCCCTCCTCATCCCGTACCTGCTCTCCGCGATCCGGATGTTCGAGTCGGGCATCGCCAGCCGCGAGGACATCGACAACGGCATGGAGCTCGGCTGCGCCCACCCGATGGGCCCGCTCAAGCTCACCGACCTGATCGGCCTGGACACGGTCGCCTCGGTCGCCGACAGCATGTACGACGAGTACAAGGAGCCGCTCTACGCCGCTCCCCCGCTGCTCCAGCGCATGGTCGACGCGGGCCGCCTCGGCCGCAAGACGGGCTCGGGCTTCTACAGCTACTGAGCCGCACCCCCGGCCGCTACGCAACGTCACCGCCGCACACCCGTGTTCACACGGGGTGTGCGGCGGTGACTCGCATATACCCCCCGCACACGCTCCCGTTCCGCCGGTCCGCGCGGTTGACTCGGCTCGTCGGGCACACACGGAGAGTCTTCCGGAAGGGGTACGGACCGTGACCATCCATCCCGAGCAGGCCGTCAGAACGGCTGAGCTCGCGGAGCTACGTCGTAGCCTCGATGTCGGCGTCGTCCGCATCGACGGCCACCTCGCCCTCCTCACCCAGCGCGGCGACCAGTCGGAGCGCGACATCAGCGAGCTGGCGGGACGGGTACGGGTCCTGGAGCACGGCCGATGGCCCTTGCCGTCGCTTGCCGCGCTCACCGGGCTCGCCGCCCTGGCGCTGACCGTCTGGCAGGCGGCCGGCCGATGAGCGCGGGGTGGACCTGACCCGCACCGTGCGCCGGGTGGTCAGCCGAGCCGGATGTGGTGCAGCAGCAGCAGCGCCGCCGCCATGTTGGCGGCCGGCACCTCACCGCGGCCGATCATGTCGGGCACCAGCTTGAGCGGCACCCACTCCCGGCGCTCCGACTCGAAGTCGTCCTCCGGTTCACCGATGTACTCGGCCTCCTCGGACCAGTAGATGTGGTGCCGGGCGTCCGTGAGGCCGTTGGACGGTTCCACGGACATCAGGTGCCGCAGGGGCCCGGGCCGCCAGCCCGTCTCCTCCTCCATCTCCCGGGCGGCCGCGAAGGCGATGTCCTCACCGTCCTCGACGACGCCGGCGGCCAGTTCCCAGCCCCAGTTGTCGGTGATGAAGCGGTGCCGCCACAGCAGCAGGACCTCATTGGCCTCGTTGACCACCGTGGCCACGGCGACGGGCCGCAGCCTGATGAGGAAGTGGTCGAGGTGGCGGCCATCGGGGAGCCGGACGTCCGCGAGATTGACCCGGAACCATCGGTTCGCGTACACCGTCCGTTCCCCGAGATTCTTCCAACGCACGTGTTGCCACCTTCCGCCGAGGTGGCCACCTCCCCGGGCGCTGTCCTCACAGGGGCACGCGCAACGCCCCGTCGATCATCTCGGCGGCCTCGGCAGTGGCCGCACACCCACTCTCGATCAGGTGCTCGCGCACCGCACGGAGCCGATCCCGTAAGCGCTGCGATTCCATGCCTCTCGCCTGCTCGGTCATCTCCCGTGCGGTGGCCACCGCCTTGTCCGCGTCTCCTTGACGCAGCTCGATGTGCGTGAGCATGGCGAGCCGGTGGACACGGCCCCGGTCGTGCGCGGGGGTGTCGACGGCCCGGTCCGCGTGCTCACGGGCGGGTCCGAGGTCGCCGAGGCTGAGCAGCGCCTCGGCGACCTGTACGTTCACCAGGCCGGGCTGCACATAGCCGGTCTCGGCGGGTTCCTGACCACGGCGGATGCGCTCGGCGGCGGTCTCGGCGCGGCGGATGCAGGCGAGCGCCCCCGCGCCGTCGCCCAGCCGCGCGTACGCCTTGGCCTGCATGGCGTAGAGGTCGGCGGCCAGCGCCGGGGTGAGCTCCTCGCCGCCGGCCCGCAGCGCGGACTCGGCGAAGGCGACGGCCTGGCGGTACTCCCGCATGAACAGGGACTGGTTGACGAGGAGGGCGATCACATACGCGCCGAGGCCCCGGTCCCCGCTGGCCTTGGCCAGCCGCAGCGCCTGGTGGAAGTACCGCTGGGCCAGGCCGTGCGCGTCGGAGTCGTACGCGCAGATCCCGGCGACGGCGACCAGCCCGCCGGTGGCCCGGTGCAGCTGACGGCCCGCCTCATCGGTGTAGCTGCCCCGCAGCAGCGGCGCGGCCTCGGCGTTGAGGAAGCCCACGACCCGGGCGCGCGTGGCGATGCCGCCGGCCTTGCGGTACATCTGCTCGTAGTGGGAGCGGGCGGCGCGCAGCATCGCGATGTCGTCCATGGAGACCCGGGTGAGGCCGCGCCGGGAGACGTCGGCGTCCTCGGGCGGGTTCTCCCACTCCCAGACCGGGATGACGGCCGGGGTCCCCGTGACGGCGGGGGCGGTGACGACGTGCTCGCGCTGCTGCTCGTCCGAGCGCCACAGGGCGGTGGCGCGCTCGACGAAGCCGGAGAGCGGGGTGCCCGGCACCCGGGGGCTGCCCGGTGTCCCCAGGCCGATGTCGTCGAGGGTCAGCGCCCGGTGCAGCCGCTCGCCGAGGACCTCGCAGATCAGGTCGGGCACCTGGCCGCGCGGACGCTGGCCGCGCAACCAGCGGGCGACGGCGGTGTGTTCGTAGCGCAGCGCCAGACCCCGGGCCCGGCCCGCCGCGTTGACATGGGCGGCCAGGCCGGCGTGGGATATCCCCGCCTCGTCAAGGATGGCGTCAAGCAGCGTGTTGGGCTCCATCCTGCCCTCCGATGCGCTCGGTGAGGTCAGCGTAATGGAGATCCCTTCGCACGGGGTGTGAACCGGCCGTCGCTGTCCGTCAGAGCGGAGTGCCGCACTCTGCTCCGTCCGCGCCGGGCGGACACGCCCTCATCCCGGCGCTCTGCCGCACCGCGCGAGGTGGGAGTGGGGCGCCCGATCCGCCGCATGGGGGCGGTCGTTGCGCAGCACCAGCAGGGCGATGTCGTCGGAGAGCCGGCCTCCCGTGTGGCGCAACAGGGCGCTCTGGACCCGCTCGACGACCGCGGCGGGGACGATGGGCGCGCGGGCGGCCTCGGCGAGGATCCTGGCCAGCGGGAAGAACGCGCCGTCCGCGTCCCGGGCGTCCTCCGCGCCGTCGGTGTGCAGGACCAGCGCGTCGCCCGGCAGCAGCCTGGTCAGCCGGGCGACGGGCAGCTCGGCGGGCAGGGGGAACAGCCCGAGCGGCGGCAGCGGGTCGTCGCCGCCCACGGCGGCGGCCCGGGCGCGGCGGCCGGTCGCCCCCGAGAGGCGGTACGGCCAGGGGTGCCCGCAGTTGAGCGCCGTGACCACGCCGTCCGGGCGCACCTCCAGCAGCAGGATGGTCACGAACTCCTCGCCCGCCGAACGCTCCGGCTCGCCGCCGTACTTCGCCGGGCCCTCGGCCCAGGAGCGCTCCCCCACGTGCCGCTGCAGCGCCCGCTCCAGGCGGCGCAGCACACCGGGCAGCGCCGGTTCGTCGTGCGCGGCCTCGCGGAAGCTGCCGAGGACGGCGGCGACGGTGCCGATCGCGGTGAAGCCGTGGCCGCGGACGTCCCCTATGACGACGCGGACGCCGTGCGGGGTGGCCAGCACCTCGTAGAGGTCGCCGCCGACGAGGGTGCCCTCGCTGACGGACAGATGGCCGCCGGCGAGCGTCATCCCGTCGAGCCGGGGCGGCAGCGGCCGCAGCAGCACCCGCTGCGCGGTGGCGGCGATCTCGCGGGCGCGCTCCAGGTCGCGCACGAGCCGGCGCCTGCGACGGGTGACGGCGTAGGCGGCCGCGGCGACGGCGACGGTGGCGCAGCAGGTGCCCAGCCGGGCCGGGGTGTCGATGTGCCCGGCGGTGCCGAGGGGGACGAGGGCGGCCAGCGCGCAGCCCCCGGCGAGGACGACGCACTGGCGGCGGCCGGTGCCCGCGCAGGCGATGGCGGGTGTGGCGGCGAGCAGCTGGAGGGCCTGGGTGCCGCGCGGGCTCAGCAGCTCCCACGCGAGGACGGCCAGGACCCACAGTCCCGGGAGGGCGAACACCGCCCTCTTCCGCCAGCGCACCGCCCTGGTACGGATCATGCCGTCGGCCCCCCTCGCAGCAATGACGCGCACGATTCTCGCGAGCGCTCACCACGAAGTAACGACGTGAGCCTCCAATTCCACCCTATTGAGTGATATTCGGACACTCAGGGACGATGGCACGCGCGAGGGGCGCACCCGGTGAACCGGGTGCGCCCCTCGTGTGGTCGGCGACGTTCACCGCTCACGCGTGCCGTGCGGAGGTGGGCTCACGCCCCGCGCAGCACCGCGCCCGTGCGCTCGACCGCCGAGGCGACGGCGGCGTCGCGGGCCGCCGTGGCCTCGTCCGCGGTCAGAGTGCGGTCGGAGGCGCGGAAGCGCAGGGCGTAGGCCAGCGACTTCTTGCCCTCGCCGAGCTGTTCGCCGGCGAAGACGTCGAACAGGCGCAGCGACTCCAGGAGTTCACCGGCGCCGGCCCGCAGCGCGGCCTCGACGTCGGTCGCCGGGACCGAGGAGTCGACGACGAGCGCGACGTCCTGGGTGGCCACCGGGAAGGCGGAGACGTGCGGGGCCACGACGACGCCGGTGCCCGCCCGCTCCAGGAGGTCGAGGTCGATCTCCATGGCGCAGGTGCGCTCCGGCAGGCCGAACGCCTTGATGACGCGCGGGTGCAGCTCGCCGGCGCCGCCCACGGTGATCTCCTCGCCGTCGACGACGGCGAGCAGCGCGGCGCAGCGGCCCGGGTGGTACGGCGCCCGCTGGTCCTGGCGGACGATCAGCTCCACGCCGGCCTCGCGGGCGACCGAGCGGCCGGCCTCGACGGCGTCCGCCCAGGTCGACGGGCGGCCCTGGCCCCACCAGCCGGCCCGCTCGCGCGCGCCGGCGAGGACGACACCGGCGTGGCGCGGCTGCTCGGGCAGCGCGGCGTCCAGGCCGGCGATCTCCTCGTCCGTCGGGCGGCGGTCGACGGGCAGCCGGACGGCGGCCGTCTCGGTACCGGTCGGCAGGAAGACCAGCCCGGTCTCGAAGAGTGCGAGGTCGTGCTCACCGCGGCCGTCGTTGCGGCGCAGGGCGGCGAACAGGCCCGGCAGCAGCGTGGTGCGCAGCGCCGGCTCGTTGTCGGAGAGCGGGTTGACCAGGCGCACCGCGGTGCGGCGCGGGTCGTCGGCGGCCAGGCCGAGCTGGTCGACGGCGGCGTCCCCGAGGAAGGGGTAGCTGGGGGCCTCGACGTAACCGGCGCCGGCGAGCGCGCGGCCGACGCGGCGGTGCAGGCGCTGGCGCTCGGTCAGGCCACGGCCGGCGGGCGGCCGCGGCAGGGTGGAGGGCAGGTTCTCGTAGCCCTCCAGCCGGATGACCTCTTCGGCGAGGTCGTTGGGGTCGGTGAGGTCCGGGCGCCAGCTGGGCACGGTGACGATCAGCTCGTCCTGCCCGTAGACGTCGCAGCCGACCTCCTGGAGGCGGCGCACGACGGTCTCGCGGCCGTACTCGACGCCCGCGACGCGGTCCGGGTGGTCCGCGCCGATCGAGATCGTGCGCGGGCCGCTGGGGGCGACGATCTCGGTGACGCCGGCCTCGGCGGTGCCGCCGCCGAGCAGCACCAGCAGGTCGACGGTCCGCTGGGCGGCCGCGGAGGCCGCGTTCGGGTCGACGCCGCGCTCGAAGCGCTTGGACGCCTCGGAGGACAGCTTGTGGCGCCGGGTGGTGCGGGCGACGGCGACGGCGTCGAAGTGCGCGGCCTCGACGACGATTTCGGTGGTGCCGTGGCCGGCCGCGTGGTCGGCGATCTCGGTGTCGGCACCGCCCATGACACCCGCGAGGCCGATGGGGCCGCGGTTGTCGGTGATGACCAGGTCCTCGGGGTGCAGCGCGCGCTTGACACCGTCGAGGGTGGTGAGCTTCTCGCCGCGCTCGGCGCGGCGCACACCGATCGGCCCGTCGATGCGGGACCGGTCGTAGGCGTGCAGCGGCTGGCCCACTTCGAGCATCACGTAATTGGTGACGTCGACGGCGAGGGAGACCGGGCGCATGCCGGCCTTCTGGAGGCGGCGCTGGAGCCAGATCGGCGACCGCGCGACGGGGTCGACGCCGGTGACCGTACGGGCGGTGAAGCGCGAGCAGCCGGCCGGGTCGGCGACCTTGACGACGTAGCCGTAGGCGTTGGGCGCGGGGACGTCCAGCAGGGCCGGGTCGCGCAGCGGCAGACCGTAGGCGGTGGCGGCCTCGCGGGCGACGCCGCGCATCGACAGGCAGTAGCCCCGGTCGGGGGTGACGGCGATGTCGAGGACCTCGTCGACGAGCTCCAGCAGCTCGATGGCGTCGGTGCCGGGCTCGTACTCCTGCGGCAGCACGATGATGCCGTGCGTGCCGTCGTCGCCCATGCCCAGCTCGTCGCCGGAGCAGATCATGCCGTGGGAGGTCCGGCCGTACGTCTTGCGCGCGGCGATCGCGAAGTCACCGGGCAGCACGGCGCCGGGGAGGACCACGACGACCTTGTCGCCCACGGAGAAGTTGCGGGCGCCGCAGACGATCTCCTGCGGCTCACCGGTGCCGTTGGCCGTGCCGACGTCGACCGTGCAGAAGCGGATGGGCTTCTTGAACCCCTCCAGCTCCTCGATCGTGAGGACCTTGCCGACGACCAGGGGGCCCTTGAGGCCCGTGCCGAGCTGCTCGACACGCTCGACCTCGAGGCCGGCGGCGACGAGCTTGGCCTGCACGTCGCGACCGGTCTCACCGGCCGGCAGGTCGACGTATTCCCGCAGCCAGGAAAGCGGGACCCGCATCAGATCTCCATCCCGAACGGCCGGGTGAAACGCACGTCACCCTCGACCATGTCTCGCATGTCTTCGACGTTGTGGCGGAACATCAGCATCCGTTCGATGCCGAACCCGAAGGCGAATCCGCTGTACTTCTCCGGGTCGATGCCCGCGGCGATCAGCACCCGGGGGTTGACCATGCCGCAGCCGCCCAGCTCGATCCAGCCCTCGCTGGAGCACGTGCGGCAGGGGCGGTCGGGGTTGCCGACCGACTCACCGCGGCACACGTAGCACTGCATGTCCATCTCGGCGGACGGCTCGGTGAACGGGAAGTAGTTCGGCCGCAGGCGGGTGGACATGCCGGCACCGAAGAGCGCCTGGACCATGTGGTCCAGGGTGCCCTTGAGGTCCGCCATGGTCAGGCCCTCGTCGATGGCGAGCAGCTCGACCTGGTGGAAGACCGGGGTGTGGGTGGCGTCCAGCTCGTCCGTGCGGTAGACGCGGCCCGGGCAGATGACGTAGACGGGCGGCTCGCGGTCGAGCATGGAGCGGACCTGCACCGGGGAGGTGTGGGTGCGCAGCACGACACCGGAGTCGGCCTTGCCGTTCTTGTCCTGGACGAAGAACGTGTCCTGCATCGCACGGGCCGGGTGGTCCGGCTCGAAGTTCAGGGCGTCGAAGTTGAACCACTCGGCCTCGACCTCGGGACCCTCGGCGACCTCGTAGCCCATCGCGACGAAGACGTCCTCGACGCGCTCGCAGAAGGTCGTCAGCGGGTGCCGGGCGCCGGCGGGGGTGCGGTCGTAGGGCAGCGTGACGTCCACCGCCTCCTCGACCAGCACCCGGGCGTCGCGCTCGGCCTCCAGCTCGGCCTGGCGGGCGGCGAGGGCCTTGTTGACGGCACCGCGGGCCATGCCCACGCGCTTGCCGGCCTCGGCCTTGGCCTGCGGGGGCAGGGCGCCGATCTCGCGGTTGGCGAGGGACAGCGGCGAGGTGGGACCGGTGTGGGCGATCTTGGCGCCGTGGAGCGCGTCGAGGTCGCCGGCGGCGCCGAAGGCGGCGAGCGCCTCGTCCCGCATGCGCTCGATCTCTTCCGGTTTCAGTGCCTCGACCTCGACAGGGTCGTACGACTTATTGGGTGCGGACATCTCTTCCCGTGCTTCCGATTGTCCCCCAGCTACCGCTGGGAGGTGCCCCCAGGCTTCGGCTGGCGGCGCTTGCCCATCAGATGGGTGCCAAGGTCGTGCCAAAGGTGCCAAAGGTCGAGTCTAAAGGGCGCGTGTGGTGGGGTGGGCCCGCGGGCTGCCGGTCCCGCTCTCAACCCTGGGAGAGAAAGGCCGGTGCGCCCACGGGCAACGTAAATCGGAACTGGGCGCCGCCGCGGGCGGCCCGTTCCACGGTGATCGTCCCGCCGTGCGCCTCGACGATGCCCTTGACGATGTACAGGCCCAGACCGGTGCCGCCGCGCTTGCTGCCCCGCCAGAAGCGGGTGAAGACGCGGCTCATCGACTCCTCCGGGATCCCGGGCCCCTCATCGCTCACGGTGACCGCCGTACCCTCCGTCCGGGACTTCATCAACGCCGGTGACACCTCTATGGTGACCTTTCCGGCGCCGTGGCGCACCGCGTTTTCCAGGAGATTCCCCAGCACCTGGTCGACCTTGTCCGGGTCTGCCCACAGCTGTGGCAGCGGCCCGGCGACCCGCACGCGGAACCGCTCGGCGGACTGTCCGGCCGCCATGTGCGCCTGGACGTGCCGGTGGACGGCGGCGACGACGTCGACGGGCTGGCGGCGGATCTCCAGCCGCCCGGAGTCGATCCGGGAGATGTCGAGGAGCTCGGCGATCAGGCGGGTGACGCGGTCGGCGTCGGCGTCGACGGTCTCCAGCATCAGCCGCTTCTGGTCGTCGGTGAACCGCTCCCACTTGGCCAGCAGGGTGGCCGTGAAGCCCTTGACGGACGTCAGCGGCGAACGCAGCTCGTGGGCGACGGTGGCGATCAGCTCGGCATGACTGCGCTCGGTGCGGCGGCGCGCCTCGGTGCCGCGCAGCTGCACCACCAGGCGCCGCACGGGGCCGGTCGGCCGCTCACGGACGTAGCGGGCGGAGACGAGCACCTCGCGGCCGCCGGGCAGCAGGAGATTGCGCTCGGGCTGGCCGACCCGGGTGGCCAGGCCGCCGTAGGGGTCGGTCAGCTGCCACCAGCGGCGGCCCTCCAGGTCCTCGAAGGGCAGGGCGCTCTCCAGGGGCCGGCCGAGGGCCTCCTGCGGCCGTACGGCCGTGATGCGGGCGGCGGCGGCGTTGAAGCAGGTCACGCGGCCGTTCTCGTCCGCCACGACGAGGCCGTCGGGCAGGTCGTCGGGGTCCAGCCCCAGGCCGTCCGGGCCCGCTCCGGGCCCCTCGCGGGAGCCGCGGGGACCGCGGCCGCCCCGGCTCTCACCGGAAGCGTCCGGACAGGCGTCGGCCACGCTTCCGGAAGTCCTGACGTTCATCATCCGCACCCCCTCCCGAGCCCCCGGAGGGCAACCCTACTAGCTGAAGGTCACGGAGCGGCACCCTCCGGGTGCACGCTGCGCACGGGCGGAGGCGTAGAGGCAGACCGCGGCGGCCGTCGCGAGGTTCAGGCTCTCGGCCTTGCCGTGGATCGGCACCCGGACGACCTCGTCGGCGAGGGCACGGGTCTCCTCCGGCAGCCCCCACGCCTCGTTGCCGAAGATCCAGGCGGTGGGACCGCCCATGGTGCCCCGGTCCAGCTCGCCGTCCAGGTCCCGCTCCCCCGCGCCGTCGGCGGCCAGGATCCGCGCGCCGGCGCCCTGCAGGCCGCGTACCGCCTGCTCGACGGGCACACCGACGGCGACCGGCAGGTGGAACAGGGAGCCGACGGAGGCGCGCACCGACTTGGGGTTGTAGAGGTCCACCGAGGCGTCGGTCAGCACCACGGCGTCCGCGCCGGCGGCGTCCGCGCAGCGCAGGACGGTACCGGCGTTCCCGGGGTCGCGTACGTGCGCGAGGACGGCGACCAGCTTGGGGCGGGCGGCGAGGATCTCCTCGAAGGGCGAGTCGAGGAAGCGGCAGACACCGACCAGGCCCTGCGGCGTGACCGTCTGGGAGAGACCGGCGACCACCTCGTCGTCGGCGGTGTGCACCCGCACGCCCGCCGCGTCGGCGGCCTCCACGATCTCCGCGTGGCGCTCGGCGGCCTCGGCGGTGGCGAAGAGCTCGACCAGGGTGGGCTCGCCCCCGCTGCGGTGCTCGATCGCCTCGCGTACGGCCTGGGGGCCCTCGGCGATGAACCGGCGCTCCTTGACCCGGAAACTGCGCTTGGCCAGCCGGCGGGCGGCGATGACGCGGGGGGAGCGCGGGGAGATCAGCTCGGGGGTGCCCATGGGCGGCGGCTCACTTCGTAGGTCGGTCGTCTGCGGGTGATGCGGAAAAGCGTCGGACCCGCAGGCCGCGAGGGCCTGCGGGTCCGTTGCACAGCCTTCGGGCGCCTGGGTCAGGCGGCCTTCGGGGCGTTCACGTCGGCCGGCAGCGCCTTCTGCGCGACCTCGACGAGCGCGGCGAACGCGTTCATGTCGTTGACCGCGAGCTCGGCCAGGATCTTGCGGTCCACCTCGATGTTGGCGGCCTTCAGACCCTGGATGAGGCGGTTGTACGTCATGCCGTTCTGGCGGGCAGCGGCGTTGATGCGCTGGATCCACAGCTGACGGAAGTCGCCCTTGCGCTTCTTGCGGTCGTTGTAGTTGTAGACCAGGGAGTGGGTGACCTGCTCCTTGGCCTTGCGGTACAGGCGCGACCGCTGGCCGCGGTAGCCCTTGGCCGCCTCGAGGATCGCCCGACGCTTCTTGTGCGCGTTGACTGCGCGCTTGACGCGTGCCACTTGTTTAACTCCTTGTAGCGGGGCCGCGGTGCGTTCTCACGCGGCCCGAATTCGAATGGGTCCCGGTCCGACGCGCACCCCGTGCGTACGGGGCGCGGAGCGTCACTTGCCGAGAAGCTTCTTGATCTTCTTGGCGTCGCCCGGGGCCATCTCGGCGTTGCCGGTGAGGCGACGCGTCAGCTTGGACGACTTGTGCTCGAGCAGGTGGCGCTTGCCGGCGCGCTCGCGCATGACCTTGCCGGAGCCAGTGATCTTGAAGCGCTTGCTGGCACCGGAGTGCGTCTTGTTCTTCGGCATCGCGCCGTATCTCCTCGTCGGTGGCGCTCCCCGGGCCCGCGAACGGGCGCAGGGGAGCGTCAGCTGTGTTCGGTTGCTTCGGGGCGGGTTACCCCGGAGGTAAACCAGGGCGCGAGCCCTGGGATCACGCCTCGGCGGGCTCGTCGCCGGTCGGCTCCGCCGCGGCGGTGCCTTCCTCGACGGGAGCCTCGGCCTCGTCCGTGTGGCCGGCGCCACGGCGCTCCGCCTTACGGGCTTCGGCGAGCTCGCGAGCCTCGGCCATCGCCTCGGTCTTCTTCTTGTGCGGGCCGAGAACCATGATCATGTTGCGGCCGTCCTGCTTCGGGTTCGACTCGATGAAGCCGAGCTCCTCCACGTCGGACGCGAGTCGCTGCAGCAGCCGGAAGCCCAGCTCGGGCCGGGACTGCTCGCGACCACGGAACATGATCGTGATCTTGACCTTGTCGCCCTGCTTGAGGAACCGGACGACGTGACCCTTCTTGGTGTCATAGTCGTGCGGGTCGATCTTCGGCCGGAGCTTCATCTCCTTGATGACCGTGTGCGCCTGGTTCTTGCGCGCCTCACGGGCCTTCATGGCCGACTCGTACTTGAACTTGCCGTAGTCCATGAGCTTGCAGACCGGCGGCCTGGCGGAAGCGGCGACCTCGACCAGGTCGAGGTCGTACTCCTGCGCGAGCTCAAGGGCCTTGGCGAGCGGCACAATGCCCACCTGCTCGCCGCTCGGACCGACGAGTCGCACCTCGGGGACGCGAATCCGGTCGTTGATGCGGGGCTCGGTGCTGATGGGGCCTCCTAGGTTGCACCACACGGTTGTCTGGCGGACAGCCGCGTAACGTCTGTTTCGTACCAACCGCACCGAGTGCACAAAAAATGCCCCGGACGGGACACAGGCGGGGGCTCCATGAAAACCGGAACCGCCACGGTGTGAGCCGCGGGGCTATCGGGCAGCTCCATCGTCCGTACGGAACGATGGCCGCTGCCTGACCGGAGACCTGCCGATCGGGGATCGACTAGGTGGGAGTTCGGAGCCTCCACTTGTGGGCCGGGCACGTGAGTGTCCAGCCGGTCGTGGGACAACCTTAGCAGCGTCGGCACGGAGGGTGCCAACCCGTGGCGAACCGATTCGGCTCCGGGCCGTATCGTGGGCGCCATGAGTGACGCGACCCCCACCGGTGAGACGCCGGACTTCGACACCATGACCCGTGACATCGCGGACGTACCCGCGGTCGAGGTGATCACGACGGTCGCGGTGCACCTGATGAGCTCGGCGGCGGTCAACCTCGGCCTGGCCGAGGAGGGCGACCAGCACAAGGACCTCGACGAGGCCCGCAAGCTGATCACCGCACTCGCCGGGCTGGTCACCGCCAGCGCCACCGAGGTCAGCAACTTCCACGCCGGACCGCTGCGCGACGGCCTGAAGTCGCTCCAGCTGGCCTTCCGCGAGGCGTCCGTCGTACCGGACGAGCCGGGGCAGGGGCCCGGCGAGAAGTACACCGGGCCTGTCTTCGGCTGAGGGTCGGCCCTCCGGGCGGGTCCGGCGCCCCTTTCAGCCCGTCCGGCGTTTGAGGACACCGCCGCGCAGCGGTGGTGCGCACGACACGGCCCGCAGCCGCCCGCTCACATGATCCGCCGGACACGGCCTACGGACTCCCCGGCTCCTCCGGGGGCGGCGTGGCGTCCGGGCGCGGCCGGGTCTCCGGGTGCGCCGAGGAGGTCGGGCGCGGCCGGGTGGACCGCTCGTCCGCCACGTTGGCCGGCCCCATCCGCGGATGCGTGCACTGGTGCGCCAGGGCCGCGAGCACCCCGCCGATCAGCGGGGCCACGATGAACAGCCACAGCTGGGACAGCGCGCCGTCGCCCGCGAAGAGCGCCGGGCCCAGGCTCCGGGCCGGGTTCACGGACGTACCGGTCAGCGGAATGCCCACCAGGTGGATCACGGCGAGCGCCAGGCCGATCGGCAGGCCGTCGAAGCCGACGACCGCCACCTTGTGCGTCACCCCGAGCACGACGAAGACCAGCAGGAACGTCAGGACGACCTCCGCGAGGAACGCGCCGCCGGTGTTGATGTGCACCGCCGAGCGGTCACCGAAGCCGTTGCTGCCGAACGCGCCGTGCGTCTTGAGCCCCGGCACCTGCTTGGCCAGCAGGAACAGCACCGCCGCGCCGACGATGCCGCCCAGCAGCTGCGCGATCCAGTACTCGATCGCCGTACGCAGCGTGATGCGGCCCTGCGCCAGGAAGCCCATCGTCACCGCGGGGTTGACGTGAGCACCCGAGATCGGGCCCAGCGCGTACGCCAGGGCCAGAAGAGTGAAACCGAAGGCCAGGGCGATGCCCAGGACCCCGATGTAATCGGCCGCGAGAACCGCGGAGCCGACGGCGAAGAAGACCAGCAGCGCGGTGCCGGCGAACTCCGCCACAACGGTTCTCACCTGCACCGATCCAAGCTGCAAAGATCCCATTTTCACGGCGTCCATGGGTCCTCCCGGGGATCTCGTGGACTGTCCTCGCATTGTCGGACGATCCCCGGCCCCCCGCGCGTTGGCCTTGCGGCCGGCGCTCGTGGGTGGGGCTCAGCCCCCACCGGGCCGGTCTTGCGGCCGGCGCCCGTGGATGGGGCTGGGCCCCCACCGGGCCGGTCCTGCCGCCGGCGCCTCGTGGACGGGGTTCGGCCCCCACCGGGCCGGTCCTGCGACCGGCGCTCAGCGCTGGAAGAGCGGCTCCCCCGGCAGGGCGGCCCCTGCCGGGACCAGGGCCATGTCCAGTCCCTGTACGAGCCGACCGCGCAGCACGTCATTCGCCGCCAGGGCCTGCGCGACCCGCCGCACCACCTCGTGGTGTGCCGAGTCCTCGACCAGCGTCAGCGCCAGCGTGCCGTCCGCGTCCCGCGCCGGGCCCAGATGCGCCCGCAGCACGCCCGGCTCCGCCACCAGTACGCTCCGCAGCGCGTCGGCCACCGAGGGATCCGTCAGCGGATCGACGCTCGTCCGGCCCTCGGCCAGCGCCAGCAGCGCCGGGCCCGTCAGCTGGTACGTCACCGGACCCGCGAGATCCAGCACGATCGTGTCCGCCTTCTCGTGCGCGGCCGCCTGCAACGCCTGGTGCAGCGGCACCGCCACGGGGCGCGCGTCCGCGCGCCAGCGGGCCAGCATCTCGATCGACGTGAAGGCGGGCAGCGCCTTGCGCCCGTCCGGCGCCTGGAGCGTCGGCACGGCCATGTCGCTGGTCTTCTCCCGCTTCAGCCCGTCCGGCCCGGTCTCCACCTCACCGAGCACGGCGACCACGGGCACGAGGAGCCGTGCGGCTCGCAGGCAGGTGAGAACCCGGCCCTCCACGGCCGGGTCCGCCGGGGTCGCCGCCCAGGCGGCGAGCGCCTCCGCGAGGGCGACGTCGGCGGAGCCGTCGTCGTCGGAGAAACCGGGGTCGGGAATGTTCTTCAGCACGGGGGTGAGCCTACCGGCCCGGGATGCGGGGTCTTTTGGGGTTCGCCGGTTGCCCCGTGCGGGTCCGCTGCGCGGAGGCGGTTCTGAGTTCGCACCGTTGCCCCGTGCGGGTCCGCTGCGCGGGGGCGGTTCTGAGTTCGCACCGTTGCCCCGTGCGGGTCCGCTGCGCGGGGGCGGTTCTGAGTTCGCACCGTTGCCCCGTGCGGGTCCGCTGCGCGGGGGCGGTTCTGAGTTCGCACCGTTGCCCCGTGCGGGTGCGTCTCCCGCTGCGCGGGGGCGGTTCTGGGTTCGCACGGTTGCCCGTGCGGGTGCGTTTCCCGCTGCGCGGGGCCGTTGCCGCTGCGCGGGGCCGTTGCCGCTGCGCGGGGCTGTCAATGGTGCGGGGTCGGGCCTCCGCGGGCCCTTGTCAGGGCTGCTTCGCTTTACGCCCTGACAAGGGCCCGCTCCGGCCCGCCCCCTCCCGTGGGGGGTGGAGAAAAAACCAGTTGGTGGTTCCGGTCAGCTGGCGCGGTGCCGGTCACCACCGGTCTTTTCCTCCCACCCACCGGCAGGAGGGGACGGGCCGGAGGGGGCCTGTTGTTGGGGCGTAAAGCGAAGCAGCCCCAACAACAGGCCCCCGGAGGCCCGGCACCGACCGCCAACAAGCACCGCGCAGCGGCAACGGCGCCGCACACGGCAAAGGTCAGGGCCCCCCGATACCGCGACTCCGTCGCCAAAGCGCCGCCGCCGTGGTCAGGAGGGCCACCCCCAGCGAGCCCGCCGCGACCGCCGAGGTATCCGCCCCCCGCGCAGCGGACACCGCCACATGGGGGCCCGGACCGAAGTAACGGTCCGGGTAGTCACGGGGCGGGCCGATGGACGACAGGCGCGCGCCCAGCGCAATCGCGGCGGCCGGGTCCACGACCCCGCCGCCGACCGCGTCGGAGCGGCCGCCAGGCGGTACGTGCTGGGCCGTGTCGACGACGACGCGGCGGACCTGGGCCGGGCTCAGGCCGGGGTGTGCGGAGTGTACGAGCGCCACGGCCCCGGACACGAAGGCGGCAGCCGCCGACGTGCCCCAGCCCTCGTAGTAGCGGCGGTCCGGGTCGGCGATGACGACGTCGACGCCGGGAGCGCTGACCGCCGCGTACCAGCGGCGAGTGGAGAACGCGGCGCGGCTGCCGTAGCGGTCGACTGCGGTGACGGCGATGACGCCGGGGTAGGCGGCCGGGTAGGAGATGTGGTCGCCGTGCTCGCCGCCGTTGCCGGCGGAGGCGACGACGACGGCGCCCTTGCCGAGGGCGTAGCGGACGGCGGCGTCCTCGCGTGGTTCGGGATGGGCGGTGTCGCTGTCGTCGCCGAGGGAGAGGTTGATGACGTCGGCGCCGTGGTCGGCGGCCCAGCGGATGCCGTCGGCGAGGGCGGAGCCACGGGCGGCGCGGGCCTTGGGACGGGACGGGTCGCCGTCCTCCAGGATCACCCGGACCGGCAGGATCCGTGCCTCGGGGGCGACGCCGACGACACCGTCGGCGCCGTCGTCGCCGTGCCCGCGGCCGGCGATGATGCCGGCCATGGCGGTGCCGTGCCGGGCCCAGGCCCGGTCGCCGGGGCCGGCGCCGAAGCCGACGAGGTCCTTGCCGGGCAGGACCTGGCCCTTGAGGTCGGGGTGTCCGTCGTCGACGCCGGTGTCGAGGACGGCGACGGTGCTGCCCGCGCCCTTGGTCGTCCGCCAGGCGTCCTCGGTGTGCAGGGCGTCGAGGGCCCACTCCTGCACCCGTATGCCGTCCGCCCGTGCGGGGCCTGCGGGCAGGGCGGTGAGGGCGAGGGCGGCCGTGAGCGCCGCCGCGGTGCGGGCCGCCCTCATCGGGCGCTCTCCTCGGTCGCCGCGCGCAGTGCCTCGCGGAGGGTGCGCTCCAGGTGGCCGGCCAGGGCCGTCGCCTCGTGGCCGAGGCCGGCCTGGGCGGGGGCGGTGGTGGCGCCGGGGGCGACGGCCCGGCCGGCGGGCTGGGGCGGGGTGCCGGTGCGGGCGTCCGCGAAGCCGGTCACGGCGTAGACGACGGCGGGCGCGTCGGTGAGGACGGTGATGCGCCAGCTGGCGCGCTGGGCGTCGCCGAACCGTTCGGCGACGGTGTCCGGCGGTGCGTAGGGGCGGGGCATCAGGTCGGTGCGTTCGTCGAGGTGTTCGGCGGAGAAGCGCCGGCGCAGGGCGCGCATGCCCTGGTCGTCGGTGGCCGTGACGAGCAGGCCGACCGTGGTGACGGTGGTGGACGTGGCGTCGGTGTAGGTCGCCCGCAGCAGGCGTGCGCAGCCGGCCGGGGCCAGCGCCTTGCGCAGGAGGGGGTCGAAGGCCCCGTCGCAGCCGCTGTCGGGGGCGACGCCGACGCGGGTCCAGTCACGGTCGGCGCCGCCGGGCCCCGCGCCGGCGAGGTGCAGGGTGCGGGGGAAGAACTCGTCCACGGGTACGGTCCGCCACAGGGTGCGGCCCTGGGCGAAGGCGCGTTGGGCGGCGGAGGACCGGTCCGGTGCGCCGGCCAGCCAACTCCCGGCCGCGGCGCCGCCGATGAGGCCGACGCCCAGGACGAGGCACGCGGCGGCCGCGGCGGTACGCGCGGGGCCGCGTCGCGGGACGGTCGGTGGGGCGGCGGCGGTCGTCGGGGGTGTGGCGGGCATCGGCGGCTGCCGGGGGACGGCCGGCCGGCGCGCGGGCAGCGTGGGAGCCGACGGCGGTCTGGCATCCGCTTCGGTGCTCAACCCCTGCGCTCCCCCTCGCGAGCTGGCCGTACCGGGCCCGATCGTCCTTCGGGGCAGGCCGGTTCGTATCCGGACATCCCGCCACCGGCGCGCGGCCCACGGCGTGGCCGACACTCTACGGGGCGGACGCGATCGCGAGCCATCCGGTCCTTGCCGGACCCCTATCCCGTGCCGGGGCTCCTCTGGCAGGCTGCGGCCATGCTGGCTCCCTCCGCCCGCTCCGCCGACCGGGCCCGTTACGACCGGGCCACCGCCTCCCTCGACGCGCCCCTGGCGGTGGTCGATGTCCGGGCGTTCGACGCGAACGCCGACGACCTGCTGCGGCGGGCGCGCGGCAAGCCCGTGCGGGTGGCGAGCAAGTCGGTGCGCTGCCGGGCGCTGTTGGAGCGGGTGCTGGCGCGAGACGGGTTCGCGGGGGTGATGAGCTTCTCGCTGGCGGAGTCGCTGTGGCTGGCGCGTTCGGGGATCGGCGATGTGCTGCTGGCGTATCCGTCGGCCGACCGGGCGGGGTTCGCGGAGCTGACGTCGGATCCGAAGCTCGCGGCCGCCGTGACGGTGATGGTGGACGATCCCGCCCAGCTGGCGCTGATCGAGGCGGCGCGGGCGGGGCGCGAGACGGTCCGGGTCTGTCTGGAGATGGACACCTCGCTGCGGCTGCTGGGCGGGCGGGTGCGGATCGGTGCGCTGCGCTCCCCGGTGCGCGATCCGCGGGGGCTGGCGGAGCTGGCGCGGCTGGTCGAGCGCCGTCCGGGCTTCCGGGTGGTGGGCCTCATGGCGTACGAGGCGCACGTGGCGGGCGTGGGTGACGCGGTCGCGGGGCGGCCGCTGGCGTCGCGGGCGATACGGCTGATGCAGACGGCGGCGCGCAAGGATCTGGCGGTGCGCCGCGCCGCGGCCGTACGGGCCGTACGGGCGGTCGCGGAGCTGGAGTTCGTCAACGGCGGGGGCACGGGCAGCGTGCAGCACACGGCGGCGGAGGAGGCGGTGACGGAAGTGGCCGCCGGGTCCGGGCTGTTCGTGCCGCGGCTGTTCGACCACTACACCTCGTTCCGGGGCCGCCCGGCGGCGCTGTTCGCGCTGCCGGTGGTGCGCCGCCCGGGTGTCGGCGTGGTGACCGTGCTGGGCGGCGGCTATCCGGCGTCGGGCGCGGCGGGCCGCGACCGGCTGCCGGAGCCCTACCTTCCGCCGGGGCTGCGCCTCGACGCGCGGGAGGGCGCCGGCGAGGTGCAGACGCCGCTGGTCGGGCAGCCCGCCGACGACCTGCTGGTGGGCGACAAGGTGTGGTTCCGGCATGCGAAGGCGGGCGAGCTGTGCGAGCGCTTCGACGCGCTGCGGCTGGTGGACGGCGACCGGGTGGTGGCGACGGTCCCCACCTATCGGGGTGAGGGCCGCGCCTTCGTCTGAACCACCCGGCCGCCCGCCACGGGGGCCGGGTCTCAGGCGGCCAGGTCGGCCTGGTCGGGGATGACCGAGCCGTCGGCGCGCCGGACCGGGGCGTGCGTGCCGTCGGCGTTCGTGGCGCCGGTGGTCGAGCAGGGGTACGTACCGGACTTGCGCGGCATCGGGTCGATGAACATCGGGTTGGCCACCCAGCGGCCGTCCGCGTCGTCGTAGGCGCGGCACATCAGCTCGGCCTTGTTGCGGTTGATGGCCACGTGCGCGCCGGTCGCGTCGTTCACGAACGTCACGTCGGTGTCGGCGTCACCCGCGCCCAGGGCGATGCGGTGCGAGAAGTCCTGCTGCTGCCACGCCTTGGCGCCCTTGATCCCGAAGATCTCCTGGTTGATCATGCAGCGCTTGCCGTCCATGTACGGCAGGGCCTCGCCGCCCGTGGTGGTGACGTCACCGCAGCCCTTGATGGCGGTGGTGAGGCGGCCGTGCTCGGTGATGCTGCGGATGCCGATGGTGTGCTCGCGGTCGAGGCCGACGCCGCCGGACCACGCCTCCGCGATGGGCTCGGAGGAGGCGGAGACGATGTAGACGTCGAAGCCGGCCTTCTTGAGCGTGCGGATGAGGTCCTTCTGCTGGTCGTAGTAGCGGACGTAGCCGGCGATGGTGTGCGTGCCGACCTTCTGCTTGGTGCCGACGGGCGCGGCGAGCTGCTCGGCGCGCGCCTTCTTGGCGAAGGAGGTCAGGGTGGCCGGGGTGTGGCCGGCGAAGAGCTGCGGTATCCAGGCGTACGCGGGGACCGTGCGGCGGTGGTTCCAGTCGCCGGCGAAGGCGGCCTCGCCGCTCATGGTCTGCGACTTCTCGCGGATCTCGAAGATCTCGTCGGCGCAGGCGGTGTTCTTCGACGTGCGCAGCGGCTTGCCGACGGGCACGGACGTGCCGCACGCCTTGGTGAGGGCCTTGTCGGCGGCGGGCGTGAGCCATGTGCTGGTGGCGGTCCAGCTCTTGGGCCGCAGGATCTTGTCGTGGTGCAGGGCCCAGGCGAGGGTGGCGTCGGTGATGTCGTTCTTGACGACGGTGTTGTCCCAGTCGAAGGCGGCGACCGGGCGCGGGCCGCCCTTGCCGGAGCAGGTGCCGCGCTCGTCGATCATCTTCTGGAGCTTGGCGCGGTTGTCGCCGGACCACTTCAGGCTCTTGTCGAGCTGTGGGCACCGGTCGCGGTCCGTGTGGGCGGGGGCCGCGGTGGCGGGCACCGAGGTGGCGAGGGCCGCGGCGGCCAGGAGGCCGACGACGATGGCGGGCTTCTTGCGCATGGGATCTCTTCTGGTACGTACGGGTGTGGCAGGACACACGCCGGGACCGGACCACCGGCATGGCCGCCCGGTCCCGGCACTGATCATGGACCTTACAGCGGGGTCACGTAGGCGCCCGCGATGCCGCCGTCCACCAGGAATTCGGCGGCGTTGACGAAGGAGGAGTCGTCGCTGGCGAGGAAGGCGACGGCGGCGGCGATCTCCTCGGGTTCGGCGAACCGGCCGACGGGCACGTGCACGAGGCGGCGCTCGGCCCGCTCCGGGTCCTTGGCGAACAGTTCCTTCAGCAGGGGGGTGTTCACCGGCCCCGGGCACAGGGCGTTGACGCGGATGCCCTCGCGGGCGAACTGCACGCCGAGTTCGCGGGACATCGCGAGCACGCCGCCCTTGGAGGCGGTGTAGCTGATCTGGGAGGTGGCGGCGCCCATCACGGCGACGAAGGAGGCGGTGTTGATGATGGAGCCCCGGCGCTGCTCGCGCATGTACGGCAGCGCCGCCTTGCAGCAGAGGTAGACGGAGGTGAGGTTGACCTCCTGGACGCGCTTCCAGGCGTCGAGTCCGGTGGTGAGGATGGAGTCGTCGTCCGGCGGGGAGATGCCGGCGTTGTTGAAGGCGATGTCGACGGAGCCGTAGGTGTCGTAGGCGGTCTTGAAGAGTGCCTCGACCTCTTCCGGGTCGGTGACGTCGACCTTGACGAACAGCCCGCCGACCTCTTCGGCGGCGGCCTTGCCGGCGCTCTCGGAGATGTCCGCGCAGACGACGTGGGCGCCCTCGGAGGCGAGGCGCCGGGCGGTGGCCAGGCCGATGCCGCTGCCGGCACCGGTGATGACGGCGGTACGGCCGACGAGGCGGCGGCAGACGGGGGTCTGGTCGGTCACTTGGTCTCCTCGGTGCTGATGAACACGTTCTTGGTCTCGGTGAAGGCGGCGAGCGCGTCGGGGCCCAGCTCCCGGCCGATGCCGGACTGCTTGAAGCCGCCGAAGGGCGTCCAGTAGCGCACGCTGCTGTGGGAGTTGACGGAGAGGTTGCCCGCGTCGACGGCGCGGGACACGCGCAGGGCGCGGCCGACGTCGCGGGTCCAGAGGGAGCCGGAGAGGCCGTAGTCGGTGGCGTTGGCGAGGCGTACCGCGTCCGCCTCGTCCTCGAAGGGGATGACCACGGCGACGGGGCCGAAGACCTCCTCGACGGCGACGCGGTCGTCCGGGTTCCCTTCGAGGACGGTCGCCGGATACCAGAAGCCCTTGCCGGCCGGGACCTCGCCGCGGATGGCCGCGGGGGCGGACTCGGGTACGTACGCCCGTACGCGTTCCCGGTGCGCGGCGGAGATCAGGGGGCCCATGGAGGTGGCCGGATCGGTGGGGTCGCCGGCGGTGAAGGACTTCACCGCCGGTTCCAGGAGCTCCATGAAGCGGTCGTAGACGCTCCGCTGGACCAGGATGCGGCTGCGGGCGCAGCAGTCCTGTCCGGTGTTGTCGAGGAAGGAGCCGGGGGCGGCCGCGGCGGCGCGCTCGATGTCGGCGTCGGCGAAGACGATGTTGGGGCTCTTGCCTCCGAGTTCGAGGGTCACCCGCTTCACGCCCGCGGCGCACTTGGCCATGATCTGCTTGCCGACGCCGGTGGAGCCGGTGAAGACGACCTTGGCGACGCCGGGGTGCTCGACGAGGGCGTTGCCGGCGACGGGCCCGTCACCGGGCAGGACCTGGAAGAGCCCCTCGGGCAGCCCGGCCTCCAGGGCGACCTCGGCCAGGCGCAGCGCGGTGAGCGGGGTGGTCTCGGCGGGCTTGAGGAGGACGGCGTTGCCGGCGGCCAGGGCGGGGGCGAGGCCCCAGGCGGCGATGGGCAGCGGGAAGTTCCAGGGGGCGATGACGGCGACGACGCCGAGCGGCTCGTGGAAGGTGACGTTGATGCCGCCGGCGACGGGGATCTGCGCGCCGGTGAGCCGCTCGATGCCGCCGGCGGCGTAGTCGAGCAGGTCGCGGGCGTTGCCCACCTCCCAGCGGGCGTTGCCGACGGGGTGGCCGGCCTCGCGGACCTCCAGCTGGGCGATCTCTTCCAGGTGCGTGTCGACGGCGGCGGCGAAGCGCCTGAGCTGCCGGGCCCGGTCGCCGGGGGCCAGCGCGGCCCACGCGGCCTGGGCGGTGCGGGCCCTCGCGACGGCGGCGTCGACGTCCCCGGGTGTGCTGGCGGGGACGGTGGCGATGACCTCTTCGGTCGCCGGGTTGATGATCTCGTGCACTGTTCGCGGTCCTTACATGCGCTCGAAGGAGCGGAACCGCTCCCAGTCCGTGACTGCGGTGTCGTACGCCTGCTGTTCGACGCGTGCCATGTGGAGGTAGTGCTCGACCACCTCGTCGCCGAAGGCGGCACGCGCTATGGGGCTGGCCCCCCACAGGTCGGCGGCCTCGCGCAGCGTGGTGGGGACGTGCGCGGCGTCACCGCTGTAGGCGTTGCCGGTGCACGCCTCGGGCAGCTCCAGTTCGTTCTCGACGCCGTACAGTCCGGCGGCGACCATGCCGGCGACGGCGAGGTAGGGGTTCACGTCGCCGCCGGGGAGCCGGTTCTCGAAGCGGTGGGAGGGGCCGTGGCCGACGACGCGCAGGGCGCAGGTGCGGTTGTCGGGGCCCCAGGCGACGGCGGTCGGGGCGAAGGAGCCGGGGCGGAACCGCTTGTAGGAGTTGATGTTCGGCGCGTACAGCAGGGTGAAGTCGCGCAGCGCGGCGAGCTGCCCGGCCAGGAAGTGCCGCATGGTCTTCGACATGCCGTACGGGCCGGAGTCGTCGGCCAGCACGGGCGCCCCGGCCTCGTCGCGCAGCGAGAGGTGGATGTGGCAGGAATTGCCCTCGCGCTCGTCGTACTTCGCCATGAAGGTGAGCGCCATGCCCTCCTGGGCGGCGATCTCCTTGGCCCCGGTCTTGTAGACGGAGTGCTGGTCGCAGGTGGCGAGGGCCTCGTCGTAGACGAAGACGATCTCGTGCTGGCCGAGGTTGCACTCGCCCTTGGCCGACTCCACGGTCATGCCGGCGGCGCCCATCTCGTTGCGGATGCGGCGCAGGAGCGGCTCGACGCGGCCGGTGGCGAGGACGGAGTAGTCGGCGTTGTACTGGTTGGCGGGGGTCATGCCGCGGTAGGCGCGGCCCCACGCCTCCTCGTAGGTGTCCTTGAAGACGATGAACTCCAGCTCGGTGCCCGCGTACGCGCTCCAGCCGCGTTCGGCGAGGCGGTCGAGCTGGCCGCGCAGGATCTGGCGCGGGGAGGCCACGACCGGTGAGCCGTCGTGCCAGGCGAGGTCGGCGGTGATGAGCGCGGTGCCGGGGTTCCAGGGGGTGCGGCGGAGGGTGGCGGCGTCGCCGTGCAGGGCGAAGTCGCCGTAGCCGCGTTCCCAGGAGGACATGGCGTAGCCGTCGACGGTGTTGAGGTCGACGTCCACGGCGAGGAGGTAGTTGCAGCCCTCGGTGCCGTGGGCGAGCACCTGGTCGAGGAAGTACCGGGCGGCGAACCGCTTGCCCTGGAGCCTTCCCTGCATGTCGGTGAAGGCGAGGACGACGGTGTCGATCTCCCCGGCGTCGACGAGTGCACGCAACTCGTCGACGGAAAGCGGGGGCGTGCGGTCTGCCACGGGAAAGCCTCCTGTCTGCGCAACCGGAGGTCATAAGGTAGGCCGGTAGACCATTGATTGGGAAGGGGTGTCATGGACGGGAGTCCGACGGACCGGCTCACACCGGTGCTGCGGCCGGTCCGGACGCGCAACGGCTTCGAGGAAGCCCTGGAGCAAATACTCCAGATCGTCCGGCTCGGGCTGGTTCCGGACGGAGAACGCCTGCCCGCCGAGCGCGAGTTGGCCGAGCGGATGCAGATCAGCCGGGTGACGCTGCGCGAGGTGCTGAAGGTGCTCCAGGACCAGGGGCTGGTGGAGAGCCGGCGCGGCCGGTACGGGGGGACGTTCGTCCGGGCCCGTACGGCGGCGGCCGCCCCGGACACGGCCGGGCTGCGGCAGCGGCTGGCCGATGTCGACGTCGAGGACGTGCTGCGCTTCCGGGAGGTGCTGGAGACGGGCGCGGCCGGGCTGTGCGCGGCCCACGGCCTGGCCGAGGAGCCGGCCGCGCGGCTGCGGGCGGCGCTGGCCGCCACGCACGACGCGCCGCTGAACGACTACCGGCGCGCGGACACGCTGTTCCACCTGACGCTGGCCGAGCTGTCGGGCTCCCCCACGCTCGCCGCGCAGTACGCGGCCGTGCGGGCGACGGTCAACGACCTGCTCGACCGCATCCCGCTGCTGGTGCGCAACCTCGAACACTCCCAGGCACAGCACACCGCGCTGGTCGCGGCGATCCTGGCCGGCGACGCGGACGGCGCGCGCGAGGTCATGCGTGAACACTGCTGCGGCACGGCCGCGCTGCTGCGGGGGTTCCTCTCGTAAGTAACCAGTCTTTTACGCAAGAGGGTTGCCCTGGCCACCTCGGCATGGCAAAGGTATGCGGCACAACCTTTACTCCCCCCGAAGGCAGGAGCGGTTCATGGCCGATCGTACGGAGACCCCCACGGCACCACCCGGCTCCGCCGGCGGCCCTCCTGCCGACCGCACCGACGACTATCTGGACAAGCGCACCCTGCGGCGGGGCAGCGCGGGCCCGCTGCTGCTCACCGGCCTGGGTGTGGCCTACGTCGTCTCCGGCGACTTCTCCGGCTGGAACTTCGGCCTGGCGCAGGGCGGCTTCGGCGGACTCGCCGTCGCCGCCGTCCTCATGGGGCTGATGTACACCTGCATGGTCTTCGCGCTCGCCGAGATGGCCGCCGTGCTCCCCACCGCCGGCGGCGGCTACGGCTTCGCCCGCCGCGCGCTCGGCCCCTGGGGCGGCTTCCTCACCGGCACCGCGATCCTCATCGAGTACGTGCTCGCGCCCGCGGCGATCTCCCTGTTCATCGGCGACTACGTCGAATCGCTGCACCTGTTCGGCCTCACCTCCTCCTGGCCCGTGTACCTGGCCTGCTTCGTCGTCTTCATCGGCATCCACCTGTGGGGCGTCGGCGAGGCGCTGCGGTTCAGCTTCATCGTGACCGGCATCGCCGTCGCCGCGCTGCTGATCTTCGCGGCCGGCGCGTTCACCGACTTCGACGCGGGACGGCTGAACGACATCGCGGTCGACCACGACGCGTTCGGCGCCTCCTCCTGGCTGCCGTTCGGACTGCTGGGCATCTGGGCCTCGTTCCCCTTCGGCATGTGGTTCTTCCTCGGCGTCGAGGGCGTACCGCTCGCCGCCGAGGAGACCAAGGACCCGGCGCGCTCCCTGCCGAAGGCCATGGCCACCTCCATGGGCATCCTGCTCCTCCTCGCCCTGCTGACCTTCCTCGCCGCCACCGGCGCGGGCGGCGCCGACGCCATGAAGGACGCCGGCAACCCCCTGGTCGCCGCCCTCCAGAACGACGGCCGGCCCACCACGCTCGGCCGGATCGTCAACTACGCCGGGCTCGCGGGTCTGGTGGCCTCCTTCTTCTCCCTCATCTACGCCGGCTCCCGGCAGCTCTTCGCCCTCTCCCGGGCCGGCTACCTCCCCCGCTTCCTCTCCCTCACTAGCCGCCGCAAGGCCCCCTACCTCGGCCTTCTCGTGCCCGGCGCCCTCGGCTTCACCCTCGCCGCGACGACCGGAGACGGTGCGCTGATGCTCAACGTCGCGGTGTTCGGCGCCACCATCTCGTACGCGCTGATGTCGCTCTCCCACATCGTGCTGCGCCGCCGCGAACCGGACCTCCCCCGCCCCTACCGCACGCCCGGCGGCGTGGCGACCTCCGTCGTCGCCTTCGTCCTGGCCTGCTCGGCACTGGTCGCGACCTTCCTCGTCGACGTCACCGCGGCGCTGGTCGCCCTCGGCGTCTACGTCGTCGCCGCGCTGTACTTCGCCTGCTACAGCCGGCACCGGCTGGTCGCGAGCGCGCCGGAGGAGGAGTTCGCGGCCCTCGCCGCGGCGGAGGCGGAACTCACCCGCGAATGATGCGCCCTCGCGCACGACGACCCGACGAAGGGAACCGCGCCACATGCAGCCGCTGATCGGCGTCTCGACGTACCTGACCCAGGCCCGCTGGGGCGCCGCCTGGAACCTCCCGGCGGCGCTGCTCCCGGCCGCGTACCCCGCCTACGTCCAAGGCGCGGGTGGGCTTGCCGTCCTTCTCCCCCCGGACGACCCGGCGCGGGCCGCGGCGGTCGTCCGCCGCTTGGACGGCCTGATCCTCGCCGGCGGCGAGGACCTCGACCCCGCGCTCTACGGAGAGACGCCGCATCCCCGTGCGGGTGCCCCCGTCCCGGAACGGGACCGCTGGGAACTGGCCCTGCTCACCGCGGCACTCGACCAGGGAATCCCGGTCCTCGGCATCTGCCGGGGCATGCAGCTGATGAACGTCCACGCGGGCGGGACGCTGTGCCAGCACCTGCCGGATGTCGTGGGCCACGAGGACCACAACCCGGTGCCGGGCGTGTTCTCCGACCACGAGGTCAAACCGTTGCCGGACAGCCGGCTGGGCCGGCTCCTGCCGGAGTCGGTGGCCGTCGCCACCCACCACCACCAGGCGGTGGCCCGCCTGGGCTCGGGACTGCGGGCTTCCGCCTACGCGCCCGACGGCACGGTGGAGGCCCTCGAGGGGGAGGGCCCGCTCTTCGCGGTGGGGGTGCAGTGGCATCCGGAGGTGCGGGGGGATTTGCGGGTGGTTGAGGGGTTGGTCGCTGCGGCTCGGGAGTGACGGCGGTTCTGGGGTTCGCACGGTGGCCCCGTGCGGCGCCGTTTCCCGCTGCGCGGGGCGGTGTCCGCTGCGCGGGGCTTGCAATGGTGCGGGGTCGGGCCTCCGCGGGCCTGTTGTCAGGGCTGCTTCGCTTTACGCCCTGACAACAGGCCCGCTCCGGCCCGCCCCCTCCCGTGGTGGGTGGGAAAAGAAACAACCCTCGACCGTTGCGGTGAGCTGTCGGGTACCGGGTCACTACCGGTTTTTTCTTCCACCCACCGGCAGGAGGGGACGGGGCTGCGGGGGCCTGTTGTCGGGGCGTAAAGCGAAGCAGCCTCGACAACAGGCCCCCGCAGCCCCGGCACCGACCGCCAACAAGCCCCGCGCAGCGGCAACGGCTCCGCGCAGCGGAAAACGCACACGGCAACGATGCGAACCCCGAACTACCCCGCGTAAGCCATCACCCCCGCGTCAGAGACAAAAGCTCACGTGCCGGCCCGGAGGGCCGCTGGCCGCGAGGCCACACCGCCCGGAGCGCCCGCTCCAACCGCACCTCGACCGGGATCGACACCAACCGGTGAGCCGCGAGCTCGTCGCCGATGGCCAGTTCGCTCAGGACAGACGGTCCCGCGCCGCTGACGGCCGCCGCCTTCGCCGCCGTCGTCGAGGCGAGTTCGAGGAGAGGATCCGCGAGACCGCCATGCGCGGCCAGCGCCGCGTCCAGGACCTGCCGGGTGCCCGATCCTCGTTCCCGCAGGATCAGTGGGGTCGCCGCCAGCTCCGCGGGGTCGAGCGGGGAGCGGCGGCGGGCCCAGGGGTGTGAGGGAGAGGTGACGACGACCAGGCGGTCGTGGCCGATGACCACGCCGTCCAGGCCGGCCGGCACCTCCAGGCCCTCGACGAAGCCCAGGTCCGCCTCGCCCGCGGAAAGCCGGTCCGCCACCGCCGCGGAGTTGCCGGCGATCAGGGAGACGGCCGTGTCCGGGCGCACGGCCCGCAGGGCGATGAGCCAGTTGGGGAGCAGGTACTCCGCGATGGTCATGCTGGCGGCGACCCGCAGTCGCGAGTCGCGGCGGGCGCGCAGCGCCTGCGCGCCCGCGTCGAGGGCCTCGGCGGCCTCCACGACGCGGCGGGCCCAGTCCGTGACGAGGACGCCCGCGTCGGTGAGCCGGGAGCCGCGCGGGGAGCGTTCGACCAGGGCGACGCCCAGCATGCGTTCCATGCCGCGGATGCGGCTGCTGGCGGCGGGCTGCGTGACGCCCGTCTCCCGCGCGGCGCGCCCGATGCTGCCCAGCCGTGCCACGGCGAGCAGCAGTTCCAGCGCTCCCAGGTCGGGCACTCGGTACGCGAGGGAATCAGGCATAAACCCAGCTTATGCCCGCATAGACCCATGGCCCCTACTGAGGGAGCGCCTTACGGGCGACCGTAAAACCATGAACACCCGCACCGTCCGCCACCTCGGCCCCAACTGGTACGCCACCGTCATGGGCACCGCCATCGTCGCCACCGCCGGTTCCGCCGCCCTGCCGGGAAGGGGCGCCGCGTACGAGGCCGTGTGGGCGCTGGCCGCCGTCGCCCTGCTCGTGCTGCTCGTGGCACGCGCCACGCACTGGGCGCGCCACCCCGACCAGGCCCGCCGGCACCTGGCCGACCCGGCCGTCGCGCCGTTCTACGGCTGCCTGGCGATGGCCCTGCTCGCGGTCGGCGGCGCGACCCTGTCCGTCGGGTCGGGGGTCGTCGGCGTGCGAGCGGCCGTCGCGGCCGACGCGGTGCTGTGGGTGGCCGGTACGGCGCTGGGTCTGGCGGCGGCGACGGCCGTGCCGTACCTGATGGTCACCCGGCACAGGATCGACGCCGGCAGCGCCTCCCCCGTGTGGCTGCTGCCCGTGGTCGCGCCGATGGTGTCCGCCGCGCTGGGCCCCGCGCTCGTACCGCATCTGCCCGCGGGGCAGTGGCGGGAGGCGATGGTGCTGGGCTGTTACGCGCTGTTCGGGATGAGCCTGCTGGCGACCCTGCTGATCCTGCCGGCGGTCTTCTCCCGGCTCGTCCACCACGGCCCGCTGCCGCTCGCGCTGACCCCGGCGCTCTTCCTGGTCCTGGGTCCGCTGGGCCAGTCGACGACCGCCGTGAACAACCTCGCCGACGTGGCACCGTACGCGCGGGGAATGGCGGCCTTCGCGGTGCTGTACGGCGCTCCGGTGATGGGGTTCGCGCTGCTGTGGCTGGCGATCGCCGCGGCGATGGCCGTCCGCGCGTTCCGGCGCGGCATGGGCTTCACCATGACCTGGTGGGCCTTCACCTTCCCCGTCGGTACGTGCGTCACGGGCGCCGCCGGGCTGGCGCGCCACACCGGTCTGCACGCCCTCACCTGGCTCGCGGTGGGCCTGTACGCGCTGCTCGTGGCGGCCTGGGCGGTCGCCGGTGCCCGTACGCTGCGCGGGCTGGTCAGTGGCCGGCTGCTCGAAGGGCCGCGCCCAGTACGGCAGGTGCTTCCGTCAGCGACGGTCCGTACCACGTGAGGTGGCGGCCGTCGACGAGTGCGCAGGGCAGCCCGGGGAACGCCTCCGGGCCGTCGTCGGCGGTGAAGCGGTACGGCTCGTCGGGCAGGACGACCAGCTCGGCGCCGCACGCGTTCAACTCGCCGATGGGGACGCGCGGGTAGCGCTCGGAGTGGCCGGCGTGGACGTTGGCCACTCCGAGGCGGGCGAGCACGTCGCCGGCGAAGGTGTCCCGGCCGAGGACCATCCACGGCCGCCGCCAGACGGGCACGACGGCGCGGACCCCGGGGGCGTCGGCGCGGACGTCCCGCCAGGCGTCCTCCGCGTCCACCAGCCAGCCGGGCCGGGGCAGCCCGCAGCCGTCGACCAGGACCCTCTCCAGTTCGCCGAACGCCTGCGGGAGGGTGCGCACTTCGGTCACCAGGACGTTCAGCCCGGCGGCGCGCAGCGCGGCCAGGTCGGGGGCGCGGTTCTCCTCCTCGTTGGCGAGGACGAGATCGGGCGCGAGGGCCGTGATCCGGGCCGGGTCGGGGTTCTTGGTGCCGCCGACGCGGACGACGTCCAGTCCGGCGGGGTGGTCGCACCAGTCGGTGGCGCCCACCAGCAGTTCGGGGGCGGTCCCGGCCACCGCCTCGGTGAGCGAGGGGACGAGGGACACCACGCGGCGTACGGCACGGCGAATGGGCATGATCACACCGTACGCCCGGGTGCCGGGCCGTACCGGAGCTGCGGCCCGTGACCGAGGAGGACCGGCGGCGAGGGCTCGTAACGGCGACGGGCCCCGCGCACCGACGGGTGCGCGGGGCCCTTTACGTGGTGCCGCTCAGGCGCCCGCGGGTGCGAGCCTGTCGAGCATGTCCGGGTGGGCGTCCAGCCAGCGGCGGGCGGACTCCTTCTCCTTGCCCTTGCCGCCGTTCTGGAGCTCGGCCTCCAGGGAGGCGAGCTCCTTCTCGGACATCGTGAACTTCCTCATCCAGTCGGCGACCTTGGGGAAGTCCTCGGCGAAGTCCTTCTTGCCGATGGTGTGGATCTGCTCACCGGAGCCCCAGACGCCCTTGGGGTCCTTGAGCTTCTTCAGGTCGTACTTGGCGTACGCCCAGTGCGGGGACCACAGGGGGACGACGATGGGCTGCTTCTTGTTGTACGCGCGGTCCAGCTCGGCGAGCATCGTCGAGGTGGTGGAGGAGACGACCTTGTACTCGCCGTCCAGCCCGTACTCCTTGAGCACCTTGCTGTTGAGCATGCCCATGTTGCCGGCGCTCGACTCGATGCCGACGACCTTTCCGCCGAACTGCCCGCCCTTGCCTTTGAGATCGTCGATCGAGTTGACGTCCTTCATGTAGGAGGGCACGGTCAGCTCCAGCGAGGTCGGCCCGTACCAGGTGCCCAGGTCGGTGAGCCGGTCGCGGTAGAGCTCCCAGTAGCGCTTGTGGGTGGTGGGCAGCCAGGAGTCGAACTGCACGTCCATCTGCCCTTGGGCGAGGGAGGTGTAGAGCGGCCCGGGGTCGAGCTGCTTGACATCGGGCTTGTAGCCGCGGTCCTCCAGGACGTTCTGCCAGAGGTAGGTGGTGGCGACGGCCTCGTCCCAGGGGAAGTAGCCGAGCTTGATCCGCTTGCCGTGGCCGATGTCGGCGCCCGCGGCAACGGTCTCCTTGCCGCCGCCGGCCATGTTCATTCCGCCGGCGACGAGCGCGAGGACGACGACACCGACCGTGGCGACGGCGGTGCCGGGGCGGTAGCGCAGCACGGTCGCGTACGCGGCGCCGCGCGCGGTCGCGGCGGCCTTGGCCAGGGCGCGCCGGCCGAGCGGGGAGACCCGCTGGTTGAGGGCGCCGGTCATCCGGTCCACGTAGATGGCGAGGATGACGACGGCCAGGCCGCTCTCGACGCCGCCGCCGATGTCGACCTGGGTGACGGCCGCGTACACGGCCTCGCCGAGGCCGCCCGCGCCCGCCATGCCGGCGATGACGACCATGGACAGGGCCAGCATGATGACCTGGTTGACGCCCGCCATGATCGTGGGCAGTGCCAGCGGCAGCTGGACGCGGGTGAGGGTGTCGCGCGGGGTGGTGCCGAAGGCCCGTGCCGCCTCGACGAGTTCGCCGTCGACCTGGCGGATGCCGAGCTCGGTCATGCGCACGCCCGGCGGCATGGAGAAGACGACGGTGGCGATCAGGCCCGGCATGGGGCCGATGGAGAAGAACATCACGCCGGGGATCAGGTAGACGAAGGCGGGCATCGTCTGCATGACGTCCAGGACGGGACGCAGCGCGCCGCTGACGGCGCGGCTGCGCGACGCCCAGATGCCCAGCGGCACGGCCATCAGGAGTGTGATCACGCTCGCGACGAGGACGAGGGAGAGCGTCGCCATCGCCTCGTCCCACATCTCGAAGGAGTCGATGAGCGCCAGGCCGGCGAAGGCGGCGACGGCGGCGAGGAGGCCGCGCAGGTACCAGGCCACGACGGCGAGAATGCCGGCCATCAGCAGCGGGTGGGAGGCGCCGAGGACGGCGTTCACCCCGTCGTACGCACCGGTGAGCACGGTGCTGATGGCGTCGAACAGCCAGTTCAGATGGGTCTGGAGCCAGCTGACGGCGGACTCGACCCACTGGCCGAAGTGGATCCTAGGCACCGGCGGTCACCGCTTCCTTGGGCTCGTCGGCCGGAGCGGCCGCGGGTTCGTCGGCCAAGGCCGCCAGCAGCCGGTCACGGGTGACGACGCCGGCGAGTGCGCCGCGGTCGTCGACGACGGCGACGGGGCTGCCGCCGCGGGCGAAGAGGGGGAACAGCTCGGCGACGGGCGTCGCGGCGGTGACGGTGCCGGGCGAGGCCGCGAGGACCTCCCGGGCGCTGTCGCCGGCGGCCGGCGCGTCCATGATCGATCCGGCGGTGAGGACCCGGGAGCGGTCCACGTCCTGGATGAAGGAGGCGACGTAGTCGTTGGCGGGCCGCAGGAGGATGTCCTCGGCGGTGCCGTTCTGGACGATGCGGCCGTCGCGCATGACGGCGATGCGGTCGCCGAGGCGCATGGCCTCGTTGAGGTCGTGGGTGATGAAGACGATGGTCTTCTTCAGGCGCGTCTGGAGGTCGAGCAGCTGGTCCTGCATGTCGCGGCGGATCAGCGGGTCGAGCGCGCTGAAGGACTCGTCCATCAGCAGCAGGTCGGCGTCGGTGGCGAGCGCGCGGGCGAGCCCGACGCGCTGCTGCATGCCGCCGGACAGCTCGTCCGGCCAGGAGGTCTCCCACCCCTTGAGGCCGGCCAGCTCCAGGGCCTCGGCGGCCCGCTGCTCGCGCTCCGCGCGGGGGACGCCCTGCACTTCGAGGCCGTAGCCGGCGTTCTCCAGGACGCTGCGGTGCGGGAAGAGCGCGAAGTGCTGGAAGACCATGCTGATACCGCGCGAGCGCACGTCGCGCAGCTCGCGCGGTGAGAGGGCGGTGAGGTCCTGGCCGTCGTAGAGGACGCGTCCGGCGGTGGGGTCCAGCAGCCCGTTGAGCATGCGCAGCAGGGTGGACTTGCCGGATCCGGACAGACCCATCACCACGAAGATCTGGCCGGCCTCGACCTCGAAGGAGGCGTCGATGACCGCCGCGGTGGTGCCGTCCGCGCGCAGCTCGTCGCGGCCCGCGCCGCCCTCTAGTCGTTGGACGGCGGCCTCGGGTCGGGTGCCGAACACCTTGTACAGGTGCTCGGCCTGGAGCCTGGACACATAAACCTCTCGGGTCGAACTCAGCGACGTCCCGGCATCCCCCTTCGGGCCGGGACGTGGAGCGGTGCGGTTCCGGTCCCCGTGCCCGCCGCGACGCGGTGCGTGGTGGCGAGGTCCGCTCCGGTGCCGCGCCTGCCCCTCTTTATCCGAGGCAAACGGAACAGTGATCCACTTCACATGTCCGCGCGGGCCTGTCAGTGGGATGCGGCATGATCGGGGACGTGACGCGACGCCTGATGCTCCTCGACACCGCCTCCTTGTACTTCCGCGCGTATTTCGGCGTGCCGGACTCCGTACGGGCCCCGGACGGCACGCCCGTGAACGCGGTGCGCGGCCTGCTCGACTTCATCGCCCGGCTGGTCCAGGACCACCACCCGGACGACCTCGTGGCCTGCATGGACTTCGACTGGCGGCCCCAGTGGCGGGTCGAGCTGATCCCTTCCTACAAGGCGCACCGGGTGGCCGAGGAGGTCGCGGGCGGCCCGGACGAGGAGGAGACCCCCGACACCCTCTCGCCGCAGGTGCCGGTGATCGAGGCCGTGCTCGACGCGGTCGGCATCGCCCGCGTCGGCGCCGTGGGGTACGAGGCGGATGACGTGATCGGCACGCTGGCCGGGCGGGCGGACGGCCCGGTGGACATCGTCACCGGCGACCGCGACCTCTATCAGCTCGTGGACGACCGGCGCGGGGTGCGGGTGCTGTATCCGCTCAAGGGCGTCGGCACCCTCCAGGTCGTCGACGAGGCGCTGCTGCGGGAGAAGTACGGCGTGGACGGCGCCGGCTACGCCGATCTGGCGCTGCTGCGCGGCGACCCCAGCGACGGGCTGCCGGGGGTGCCCGGTGTCGGCGAGAAGACGGCCGCCAAGCTGCTGGCCGCCCATGGCGACCTGGCCGGGATCATGGCGGCGGCCGCCGACCCGGCGTCGGGGCTGACGCCGGCGCAGCGCAGGCGCCTGCAGGAGGCGGGCCCGTACCTGGCGGTGGCGCCGAAGGTGGTGCGGGTGGCCTCCGACGTGCCGCTGGCGCCGTTCGACACGGCCCTGCCGAAGGAGCCGCGCGACCCGATGACGCTGGAGGAGCTGGCCGCCCGGTGGGGACTGGGCGGATCTCTGCAGCGATTGCTCACCGTTCTGGCCGGCTGAGCTGTTAAGTTAGGTCTACCTAACTTAGGTAATGCTTGTTTCAGCGTCGTCAGCATGTCAGGGGAGACAGCCATGGCAGACCGTCCCGTCCGGAAGAAGCCTCAGCTCAACCGCGCGCGGGTGCTGCGCACGGAGCGGCTGACGCCGCACATGGTGCGGGTCGTCCTGGGCGGCGAGGGGCTCGCGGAGTTCGGGGCAGGTGAGCACAGCGATCACTATGTGAAGCTGCTCTTCCCCGTCGACGGCGTCGCCTATCCCGAGCCCTTCGACATGGAGGTCATCCAGCGCGAGATGCCGCGCGACCAGTGGCCGCGGAAGCGCACGTACACCGTGCGCTCCTTCGACCGGGCGGCGCGCGAGCTGGCCATCGACTTCGTCGTCCACGGCGACGAGGGCCTGGCCGGCCCCTGGGCCGCGGCCGTAGAGCCGGGCACCGAGGTGTTCTTCCTGGGCCCCGGCGGCGCCTACTCCCCCGACCCCGCCGCCGACTGGCACCTGCTGGCGGGCGACGAGAGCGCGCTGCCGGCGATCGCCGCAGGCCTGGAGCGGATGCCGGCGGGCGCGGTCGTGCACGCCTTCGTCGAGGTCGCGGACGCCGCGGAGGAGCAGCGCCTCGACCTGCCCGAGGGCGTCGAGGTCACCTGGCTGCACCGCGCGGGCACCCCGGTGGGCGAGGCGCTGGTCAAGGCCGTGTGCGCGCTCGACTTCCCGGCCGGTGACGTCCAGGCGTTCGTGCACGGCGAGGCGGGCTTCGTGAAGGAGCTGCGCCGCCATCTGCGCGTGGACCGCGAGATCCCGCGCGAGCGGCTGTCGATCTCCGGGTACTGGCGCCGGGGCCACGACGAGGACGGCTGGCAGGCGTCGAAGCCGGCGTGGAACCAGCAGGTCGAGGCGGAGCAGGAGAGCCCGCGGGCGGACGCTCCCGCCGCGTGACCCGGGGCCGGGACGAGCACCCGGGACAAACGCTCACAGCCCGGCCCAGGCGCCCGGGAGTCGACGCGGGCGCGGGCCGCCGGGGCGGGCGTCGCTATCCTCGCCCCATGACCCGTGGCCCCATATCCCGTGCCCGCACAGCCCTGACGGGCGCGGCCGCCGCCGCGCTCGTCCTCACGGCCACGGCCGACGCCTGGGCGGACCCCTCCTGGTCGGTCACCGGCGGCGCGCCGACGCAGCGGGGCCGCGAGGTCACGTACACCGTGACGATCGACGAGGGCACCCTCGACGACAACAACGGCTACGTCACCCTCGAATCGCCGGCCTTCGTCAAGAAGGTCACCATCAAGGCGAAACGTTTCCGGGAAGGCAAGAACGGCCTCCACTACGCCCAGGCCGCCGGCATGGTCCTCTGTGACATCACCCCCGGCCACTACCCCGTGGCGCTCAAGGACCACGGCGAGGGCAAGGCCCTGGACACCGCGGAGCTGACGGTGGTGCCGGAGATGGACCCCGGCAACCGCGACTTCTGCGCAGGCCCCCGGAGCTACGACGAGGTCGCCGACAAGACCAGCGAGGCCGCCCTGGCCGGCGAGGACGAGGAGGACGGCGGCCCGGGCACCGGGACGCTGATCGCCGTGGGCGCGGGCTCCGCCGTCGCCGCCGCCTCCCTCACCGCGCTGGGCATCTACGCCCTCGTACGCCGTCGCGCCCGCGCGGCGGCCGACGCCCCCGCCACGGAGGACGACGACCGCTCCTGGTAGCACCGCGCCGCGTGGCCGGGACCGGCCACGCGGCGCAGGGGTGCGAGCGGTGTCAGCTCACCGACGAGTACGCCACCACACCGCGCAGCAGCCCGTCGACCGCCTTGCGGGCGTTGCGCGCCACGGGGCTGCTCTGCGGCGCCGCCGCCGCGACCTGCCCGAGGACGTCGATCAGCTGCTTGCACCAGCGCACGAAGTCGCCCGCCGGCATCTCGATCTCGCGGAGCACCTCGTCCAGGCCGTGCCCCGACGCCCAGCGGTACGCCGCCCACGCGAAGCCCAGGTCCGGCTCGCGCTGGCCGACGCCCTCCGCCTGGTTGATCCGGTGCTGCTCCTCCAGGGCGTCCAGCCGGCCCCAGATGCGAACCATCTCGCCGAGCGCCTCCTGGGCCGGGCCCGTCGGCAGCCTCGGCGGCGCCGCGTCGTCGGCCGCCCTCGCCTCGTACACCAGCGCCGAGGCGCACGCCGCCAGCTCGGCGGGCTGGAGGTCGTCCCAGACACCGTCGCGCAGGCATTCGGACGCCAGCAGGTCCAGCTCGCCGTAGAGCCGCGCCAGCCGCCGGCCGTCCTCGGTCACCTCGTCCGACCGCAGATAGCCCAGGTCGGTCAGGAGCGCGCAGATCCGGTCGAAGGTGCGGGCGATGGTGTTCGTACGGCCCTCGATGCGCCGCTCCAGCTGGCGGGTGTCGCGCAGCAGGCGGTGGTAGCGCTCGGCCCACCGGGCGTGGTCCTCGCGCTCGTCGCAGCCGTGGCACGGATGCGCCCGGATCGCGGCGCGCAGCCGGGTGATCTCGGTGTCGTCGGTGGCCGCCGCGCGCTGCTTGCGGTGCCGGTCGGGCTCGATGTGCCCGGCCTTGGTGCGCAGCGCGGAGGCCAGGTCGCGCCGCGACTGCGGGGAGCGGGCGTTGAAGGACTTCGGGATGCGCATCCGCTCCAGCGCCTCGACCGGCACCGGGAAGTCGATCGGCGCCAGCCGCTTGACCTGCCGCTCGGCGGTCAGGACGAGCGGGCGCGGGCCGTCCTGGGCGTCGAAGCCGCGGTGGCGGTCCGTACGGCCCGCGGGCAGCCCGGGGTCCAGCACCAGCGCCAGGCCCGCGAACTTGCCCGTCGGCACGTGGATGACGTCGCCGGGCTTGAGCCTCTCCAGCGCCGCCGCGGCCGCCGCCCGGCGCTGGGTGGCGCCCTGCTTGGCCAGCTCGGTCTCCCGGTCCTTCAGCTCGCGGCGCAGCCGCGCGTACTCCTCGAAGTCGCCCAGGTGGCACTCGACGGCCTCGCGGTAGCCCGCCAGGCCCTCCTCGTTCTTCTGCACCTGCCGGGAGATCCCGACGACGGACTTGTCCGCCTGGAACTGCGCGAAGGACGTCTCCAGCAGCTCCCGCGAGCGGTGCCGCCCGAACTGCGAGACGAGGTTGACCGCCATGTTGTACGACGGCTTGAAGCTGGAGCGCAGCGGGTACGTGCGGGTGCCGGCCAGGCCGGCGAGCGCGGTCGGGTCCATGGCGCGCTGCCACAGCACGACCGCGTGCCCCTCGACGTCGATGCCGCGCCGGCCGGCGCGGCCGGTGAGCTGGGTGTACTCGCCGGGGGTGATGTCCGCGTGCTGCTCGCCGTTCCACTTGACGAGCTTCTCCAGGACCACCGAGCGGGCCGGCATGTTGATGCCCAGGGCCAGGGTCTCGGTGGCGAAGACGGCCTTGACCAGGCCCTTGACGAACAGCTCCTCCACGACCTCCTTAAAGGTCGGCAGCATGCCGGCGTGGTGGGCGGCGATGCCGCGCTCCAGGCCCTCCAGCCACTCGAAGTAGCCCAGGACGTGCAGGTCCTCGTCGGGGATGGAGGCGGTGCGCTCCTCGACGATCTCCCGGACCCGGGCCCGCGCCTCGGTGTCGTTGAGCCGCAGCCCCGCGTACATGCACTGCTGCACGGCGGCCTCGCAGCCCGCGCGGCTGAAGATGAAGGTGATCGCGGGCAGCAGGCCCTCGGCGTCGAGCCGCTCGATGACCTCGACCCGGCTGGGCGTCCAGATCCGGCTGCGCTGGCGCCGCTCGCGCTCGCGGTCGGCCTCGCGGAGATTGCCGCGCCGCTTGTCGCGGCCGCCGAAGGGGCGGCTGTTCTCCATCCGGGCCAGCCGTACGAGGTCGGGGTTGACCTCCTTGCGGCGGGCGCCCGGGGTGGCCTCGCGGCTGTTCTTCTCCTCGAAGAGGTCGTACATCCGCCGGCCGGCCAGCACGTGCTGCCACAGCGGCACGGGCCGGTGCTCGGAGACGATCACCTCGGTGTCGCCGCGCACGGTGTCCAGCCAGTCGCCGAACTCCTCGGCGTTGGAGACGGTGGCGGACAGGGAGACCAGGGTCACCGACTCCGGGAGGTGGATGATGACCTCCTCCCAGACGGCGCCGCGGAAGCGGTCGGAGAGGTAGTGCACCTCGTCCATGACCACGTAGCCGAGGCCGATGAGCGCGGGCGAGCCCGCGTAGAGCATGTTGCGCAGCACCTCGGTGGTCATCACCAGCACCGGGGCGTCGGCGTTGACGCTGTTGTCGCCGGTCAGCAGGCCGACCTTGGCGGCGCCGTAGCGCTTGACGAGGTCGGAGTACTTCTGGTTCGACAGCGCCTTGATGGGGGTGGTGTAGAAGCACTTGCGGCCCTGGGTGAGGGCCAGGTGGACGGCGAACTCGCCCACGATGGTCTTGCCGGATCCGGTCGGTGCCGCGACCAGCACGCCCTTCCCCGCCTCCAGGGCCTTGCACGCCTCTATCTGGAAGGGGTCGAGCTCGAATTCGTACATCTCGCGGAAGGGCGCGAGTGCGGTGGCCTGCTCGGCGGCGCGCACCCTCGACAGGGCGTAGCGCTCAGCAGGGGACATGTCGTCGGTCATCTTGTGTACGAGCCTACCGGGGACCCCCGGCACCGCACCCGATCTTTATCGAGCTCCCAGGAGCCGCACGGCGCCCGGCACCGTGACGGCGGTGAGCGGCAGCGGGCCGAGCGGCTCGCCGTCCGCGTAGCCGGTCACCCCGGCCGCCGCGAGCCGCACGGCGGCCGCCCGGTGGACGGTGACCTTCGGATGTCCCAGGTGGGTGCCGCGGTAGACCTTCGGGAAGACCCTCAGGAGCGTGGTGCGGCTGCACGGGCCGACGACGGTGACGTCGAACATCCCGTCGTCCAGGCGCGCGCCGGCGCAGATGCGCATGCCGCCGCCGTACGAGCCGCCGTTGCCGACCGCCACCAACGTGGCCTCGACCTCCAGCTCGGGCCCGTCGTCGAGGGCGATGCGGTAGGCGACGGGGCGCAGGGCGGCCAGCTCGGCGATCATCGCCACGTCGTACCGCAGCCGCCCGGTGGGGAACCGCATCCGGTTGCCGCGGTCGTTGACCCGCGAGTCGAAGCCGGAGGCCAGGACCGTGCCGAACCAGGTGTCGCCGGCCCTGCCGAGGTCCACGGCCCGGCCGCCGTCGCCCTTGAGCGCCTCGGCGACGACCCGGCCGGCCGCCATGGGGTCGCGCACCGGCAGGCCGGCGGCGCGGGCGAAGTCGTTGCCGGTGCCGACGGCCACCACGCCGAGCGGGGTCGTGGTCCCGGCGACCGCTTGAAGGGCGAGCGAGGTCATGCCGTCGCCGCCGACGGCTATCAGCGCGCCCGTGCCCGCGGCCACGGCCTCCCGGGCCCGGCGCAGCGCGTCCACCGCGTTCTCGCCCAGGACGGTGCGGACGGAGAAGCCGGCGTCGCGCAGCACCCGGGCCGCGGGCTGGGCCGCGCCCGCGCCTCGTCCGCGGCCTGCCGTCGGGTTGACGAAGAGGGTGATTTCGCTGGTCACCCGCCGGACATTAGCGGGTCGGCGAACGCCGTGGGGCGGCCGCTGCGACAGCGGCCGCCCCACGGCGGAGAGAGGTTCCGGACGCGTCAGGTGACGTCGTCGTAGCCGCTGCGGGCGGCGGGCCGGTCCTTGAGAGCCGGCAGCGCCTCGGAGTCGCCGACCGGTTCCGGGGAGAGGTCCAGCGGTGCGGCCTCGTCGTCGTCCAGCAGGCGGTCGGGGTTGCGCCGCTCGCGGCGCTTGTCGTTGAGCATCGAGAACCCGACGGCGCCGAAGTACAGGACGATGATCGGCACGGCGAGGACGCACATGCCCAGGGGGTCGGTGCTCGGCGTCGCGACCGCGCCGAAGACGAAGACGCCCATGACGACACCGCGCCACCACTTGGCCATCGTCCGCCCGGTGACCATGCCGGCGATGTTCATCATGACCAGTATCAGCGGCAGCTCGAAGGCCAGGCCGAAGACGAGGATCATCCGGACCGTGAAGTCGAGGATGTCGTCGAGGTTGAGGGTGTTGGCCGCGGAGTCCGGGGTGATGCTCAGCAGCACCCGCATGCTCGTGGGCATGATCGCGTAGGCCAGGTAGGCGCCGGCGACGAACAGGGGCGCGGCCGTGGCCACGAAGGCGACCGTGTACTTCTTCTCGCTCTTGTGCAGACCGGGCGCGAGGAAGGCCCACAGCTGGTAGAGCCAGATCGGCGCGGAGACGGTGACGCCGGCCAGCAGGGACACCTTCACCGTGGTGGTGAACGGCGACGCCAGGCTGTTGAAGACCAGGACCGCGCAGTTGCCGCCGCGGCTCTGGCTCAGGTCCCGGCCGGGGCACTTGGGCACGGGGGCGGACAGGAAGTCCATGATCTGCTTGTTGTAGAACGCGGCGACGACGGCCACCACGACGATGGCCAGGACGGCCTTCGCCAGGCGGTTGCGCAGTTCACGCAGGTGCTCCGCGAGCGGCATCCGCCCCTCGGGGTCCTTCTCCTTCTTGCGGGCAGACTTGAGCAACCCACGTCCCTATCTCGTGCGGCAGACGGACGCCGGAAGCGGCCCGTCCCAATCGTCCCTCGGTCGGTACTGCGTCGGTGCTGTGCCGCGCGGCGCGCAGGCCGCGCCGCGTCAGTGCTGCGTCGTGCGGTCGCCCGGCTCGGTCACCGGACGGGCACCGGTGACGTCACCGGGAGCGGCCTTGATCGTACGAGGGGTCTGGGAGGCGGGCGGGTCGGCCGGGGCGGAGGCGTTGTCCTGGCCCTCGGACTTCATGGCCTTCGCCTCGCTCTTGAGAATGCGGGCGGACTTGCCGAGGGATCGCGCCATGTCCGGAAGCTTCTTCGCACCGAACAGCAGGACGATGACGACGAGAATAAGAATGATCTCGGGGGCGCCGAGCCTTCCGAACATATGCGTTTACCTTCTCACCGAAGCGGCATGGGGGTGGGGCTGCCAGCCTGATCGGACATTTGTCCATCAGTCGTACGGCAGCGATCGTAACGCGCAGGGGTAAACGCTGGGCAATCCCTGTGCGTACGCCCGGCTGCGACCCTCCGCCTCGTCAGCAGGGTCGGCCCAAAACAGCGTACCGCCAGGCCCGGGACCCCAGGGAAGGCCGGGACCGGGGCGGCCCGCCCCGGTCGTCAGTCCTGGCGCGAAGTGTGCGCGGCGTGCGCGGCGAGCGGAGTGGCCGCCCGTTCGAGATCCTCGGCCGCGCGGGTGATCCGCCGCGAGCTCTCGGACACCTGTCCGGCCAGTCTCCGCACCTCCACCAGGACCCGGGCGGCGAGCACGCCGAGCACGGCGATGCCACAGAAGGCGAGGGCGACGGCGAGCATGGGCCAGAACATGGGGCGAGCCTATCGGGGCGGGGGAGATGGCCGGATTCCGACGGTCGGAACGGGGTCGTACGGATCGCACCGTACGCGGCGCTTCGTACGGATCACCCCGTCCCGGCGTCGCACGGATCACATGACGGGATCACGCCGTGCGGATGCGGATCACACCGAGGAGTGCAGCCGCAACGTGCTCACCCCGCCGCCCGTCAGCAGCTCCACGATCCGCTCCCCCGCCGGCTTGCGGACGGCCGCGCCGCAGTCGGGGCAGGTGAAGGAGTAGAACGTGGTGCGGTGGCTGGCCCCGATCGCCAGCCGCAGGGCGGCGGCGGCCAGCTCGAAATGCCCCCGGCAGTCGGGACAGGCGGCCTTGAAGGTCGCGGCGGCGCTCCTGCGCGTGTCCATCCCCGGCCCCCTCACTCGCCGTACGCCGCGAGCGCCTCACGCGCCGCGTCCCGGGCGCTGTCCGCCAGCTCCGGCGGGGTGACGATCCGCCCGTCGCGGCCCAGGCGCAGCGCCAGCCGGCGCAGGGAGGCCGGCTCGGGCGTGCGCAGGGTGATCCGCAGGCCGCCCTCGGGCAGCTCCTCGGCCTCGTCGTGCGGGTAGTACTCGGCGACCCAGCGGCCGCCGGGCCCGACCTCGACGACGACCTCCGGGTCCTCGGCGGCCGGCTGCACCAGTCCCTCGGAGAGGTCGCGCAGCTCCACCGGCGGCGGGTCGGACGGTTCGTCCAGCAGCCGGATCTCGGCCACCCGGTCCAGGCGGAAGGTGCGCCGCGCCTCGGACAGGCGGCACCACGCCTCGACGTAGGTGTGGCCGACGGCGAACAGCCGGATCGGGTCGACCTCGCGCTCGGTGAGCTCGTCGCGCGCGGGAGAGTAGTAGCGCAGCCACACCCGGCGGCGCTCGGCGATGGCCCGGTCGACGTCGGCGAAGACACCGCCCTCGGACTCGAAGGTGACCGACAGCCGGGAGCTGGCGCCCGCGGCCTCGCCGGCCGCGGCCTCGATCTTGGCGGTGGCGCGCACCAGGGCCTGCCGGTCGCTCTCCCGCAGCCCCGGGAGGGTGGCGACGGCGCGGGCGGCCACCAGCAGCGCGGTGGCCTCGTCCGCGGCGAGCCGCAGCGGCTCGCCGGTGCTGGTGCCGGAGGCGTCGGGGTTGTGCCACCAGATGCGGTCGCCGTCGGTGTCGATGTCCAGCAGATCGCCGCCGCGGAAGCTGGTGCCGCACATCGGCAGCACGTCCAGGTCACCGATCAGCTCGTCCTCGGTGATGCCGAAGGCGCGCGCCACGTCGGCGACCCGGGCGCCGGGGCGCTCCCGCAGATATGTGACCAGCGACAGCATCCGCCGCGTCTGGTCGATGGCGTTTCCGGCCATAAGAAGTCGGTTCCGTTCCCTTCCGCTCTCGTCTGCTCTGCTCTGGTCAGCCCTTGGCCACGGCGCGCAGCCGGTCGACCACGTCGGCCCGCAGCTCGGCGGGTTCCAGGACGATCACATCGGGTCCGAACTCCACCAGCCAGGCGTCCAGCCCGCGACCGTAGGGAATCTCCAGCTCGTCCCAGCCGTCCCCGGCCTCGTGGCTGGACAGGGCGCGGGCGCGCAGCGGATAACCGTGGCCGGCGCGCACCTTGATCCGGGCGGTGCCGGTGGCGGTCTCACCCGCCCAGGTCTCGACCGTCCCGCGGACGGTGACGTGGTCCGGCACCGGAGCGGTGAACGGGATGCCCCGCGAGCGCACCCGGCCGGTGATCCGGGAGAGCCGGAAGACCCGCTCGGCGCCGCGGTCGCGGTCCCAGCCGGCCAGGTACCAGTGGCCGCGCCAGCACTCCAGGGCCCACGGCTCGACGTGGCGCTGCTCGGGGCGGGCGGCGTTGGCCTTGCGGTAGTCGAAGATCACCGGTCGGCGGTCGCGGGCGGCGAGCATCAGCGGCTCGAAGGCCGCCTCGTGGACCGGGATGCGCGGTTCGAGGGCGCTGTGGATCTCGTACGGATCCTCGGCGAGCGGCATCCCGGCCGCGCGCAGCTTCTGCAGCGCGCCGCTGGCGGCGCCGGCCAGGCGGGCCTGCTGCCACACCTTGGCCGCCAGGCCCAGCGCGGCGGCCTCCTCGATGTCGAGGGTGATCGGCGGGAGGCGGTTGCTGTCCCGGCGGGCGAGGTAGCCGGTCTCGCCGTCGAGGCTCTCGACCGTCTCGATGATCAGGCCGAGCTCGCGCAGATCATCCTTGTCACGCTCGAACATCCGGTTGAAGGCGTCGTCGCTCCCGGTCGCGGCGTCCGACAGCCCGAAGGCTTCGCGATAAGCCTCGATCGAGGTCCGCAACTCCCGCTTGCTGAGCGGACGACGCGTGCCCAGCAGGCACAGCGCCAGGTTCATCAGCCGCTCGGCCTTGGCAATCGCCATCGACGCCCTCTCTACTTGTGCTCTCAACCGTTGACCGTACCGCTCCGGGCTCCTCCGGCAAAAGCCGAGGGCCCATGCCCGCAGGCATGGGCCCTCGGCCCGGTGTGCACGGCCGGGTCAGACGGAGACCAGGTCGCAGACGAAGATCAGCGTCTCGCCCGGGGCGATCGCGCTGCCGGCGCCACGGTCGCCGTAGGCGAGGTGGGCGGGGATGATCAGCTCGCGGCGGCCGCCGACCTTCATGCCCTGGACACCCTGGTCCCAGCCGGCGATGACCTGGCCGACACCCAGCTGGAACTGCAGCGGCGCGCCGCGGTTCCAGCTCGCGTCGAACTCCTCGCCGGTGGAGAAGGCCACGCCCACGTAGTGGACCTTGACCATGTCGCCGGCCTTGGCGACGGCGCCGTCGCCCTCCCAGATGTCCCGGATCTTCAGGTCGGCCGGCGGCTCGCCACCCGGGAAGTCGATCTCGGGCTTGTCGATGCTCACGAAATTGCTCCTACGAAAGAATCTTGTAGACAACCGTGCAAGTCTGGCAGATGTCCGACGGTGGAATCGGCCGACGCGATCACCGGAAGCGATCGGAAGCGATCGGCCCGGTCCATGGGGCAGGCGGTCAGCCGATGCCCAGGATGTCGACGACGAACACCACCGGCGAGTCGAACTGCTTCTGCTGCTCGGCCGTCAGAGCGCTCTTCGGCACGACCATCAGCACCCGGCTGCCGACCTTCTTGCCGGCCAGACCCTCCTGCCAGCCCGGCAGGCTCTTCAGCGCCACCGACTGGATGCCGCTCTGGCTCCAGGTGTTGTCCAGCGGCTTGCTGTCCTTCCAGAGGAACGCCTCGAACTGCGTCTGGACGGTGTCGTCCTTGCCGACGGCCTTGCCGTTGCCCTCGATGATCGTCTCGGACTGCTGCTTCTCCGGAGCGTCACCCTTGGGAATGGTGACCGAGGGGGCCTTGCCGTCGGTGTTCGTGCCCACCTTCGGCAGCGCCTCGTTCTTCTGCTCGACGACCTTGCCCTCGGGCTTGTTCGACGTGACGCTCTTCAGGTCCACGACGAAGACGAGGGTCGACTTGGGCGGAATCGTCTGACCCTGACCCTGGTCGCCGTAACCCTTGTCCGGCGGGATGACCAACTCGACGCGGCTGCCCAGCTTCTGACCGACCAGACCCTCGTCCCAGCCCTTGACGACCTTGCCGGTGCCGATCTCGAAGGTGGCCGGCTGGCCGCGGTCCCAGCTGTTGTCGAAGACCTTGCCGTCCCACAGCTGGCCCAGGTAATTGGCCGTGAGGGCGTCACCCTTCTTCAGGGTGGCGCCGTCGCCCTCCTTGAGGACCTTGACCTTCAGGTCCTTGGGCGGGTCGCCCGCACCCTTTTCGATCTTCGGCTTCTTGTCCGCCGCACCACTGACCGCGGGCGGCTCACCGGACTTGCCGGAGTCATCGCTGCCGCACGCCGTAGCGGTGACTAGCAGAAGGGGGGCGATCAGCAGGGCTGCGATTCGGCGCACAGAAATCCCTCGAGACGGGCGGCGGTCGGACACAATGGACGGGGCCACTCTAACCATGGCACGCAACAGCGGTGGAGCCCGTGCTCACCGGCCCCACCGCCGTCCGCCCGTACGGCGGCCGCACCACCGCCACTACATCCCGGCGATCAGCTTCTCCACCCGGTCGTCCACCGACCGGAACGGGTCCTTGCACAACACCGTGCGCTGCGCCTGGTCATTGAGCTTGAGGTGCACCCAGTCGACCGTGAAGTCACGGCGCTGCTCCTGTGCCCGGCGGATGAAATCGCCGCGCAGCCGGGCCCGGGTGGTCTGCGGGGGCACCGACTTGCCCTCGAAGATCTTGAGGTCGTTGCACACCCGCGCCGCCTGGCCGCGCTTCTCCAGCAGGTAGTACAGCCCCCGCCGGCGGTGGATGTCGTGATACGCCAGATCTATCTGGGCGACCCGGGGATGCGACATCGTGATGTTGTTCTTCGCGCGGTACCGCTCGATCAGCCGGTACTTCATCACCCAGTCGATCTCGGTCTGGATCCGGTCCAGGTCCTCGTCCCGGATCGCCTCCAGCGTGCGGCCCCACAGCTCCAGGACCCGCTCCACGGTGCCCGTACGGATCCCCCGGCGCTCGCAGAAGTCCACGGCCTTCTCGTAGTACTCCTGCTGGACCTCCAGGGCGGAGGCCTCCCGGCCGCTGGCCAGGCGCACCTTTCGTCTGCCCGTGATGTCATGGCTGACCTCGCGGATCGCCCGGATCGGGTTCTCCAGGGTCAGGTCGCGCATCACCGTGCCCGCCTCGATCATGCGCAGAACGAGGTCGGTGGCACCGACCTTCAGCAGCATGGTCGTCTCGGACATGTTCGAATCGCCGACGATCACATGCAGCCGGCGGTACCGCTCCGCGTCCGCGTGCGGCTCGTCCCTGGTGTTGATGATCGGGCGCGAACGCGTCGTCGCGGAACTGACGCCCTCCCAGATGTGCTCGGCGCGCTGGCTCACGCAGTAGACCGCGCCCCGCGGCGTCTGCAGCACCTTCCCCGCGCCGCACAGCAGCTGCCGGGTCACGAGGAAGGGGATGAGGATGTCCGCGAGCCGGGAGAACTCGCCGTGGCGGGCCACGAGGTAGTTCTCGTGACAGCCGTAGGAGTTTCCCGCCGAGTCCGTGTTGTTCTTGAACAGATAGACGTCGCCCGCGATCCCCTCCTCGTGCAGGCGCCGTTCGGCATCGACGAGCAGGCCCTCAAGAATGCGCTCGCCCGCCTTGTCGTGGGTGACCAGCTCGATCACGCTGTCGCACTCGGGAGTTGCGTATTCCGGGTGCGAACCCACGTCGAGGTAGAGACGAGCACCGTTGCGCAGGAAGACATTGCTGCTGCGCCCCCAGGAAACGACACGGCGGAAGAGGTAGCGCGCCACTTCGTCAGGTGACAGTCGGCGCTGTCCCCTGAACGTGCACGTGACGCCGTACTCGTTCTCCAGCCCGAAAATGCGGCGATCCATGCCTGAACATTACGCCTGATGCCCTGCGCTGAAACCGGGTTCGACAGCACCGTTCCGATCATTTTCCGACCGGGCCACGACCGTCGACCGGGCCGCGGGAGCTCCCAGGGAGCGCCGCGCCAGCACCAGGACCAGCAGGGCGGCCACGCCGCCGCCCACCGCGACCATGAACCCGGCCCGCGCCCCGCCGTGCTCGACCGCCGGGCCCACGAAGGCGGTACCGATGGCCGCGCCCACACCGAAGGACGTCACCAGCCAGGAGAACGCCTCCGTGACGGTGCCCCGCGGCGCGTGCCGGTCCACGACCACGAACGCGCAGGCCAGCGAGGGGGCCAGGAAGACGCCGGCCACGCCGGCGAGGATCGTCATGGCGACGACGCCGGGCATCAGCAGCAGCGGCAGGTAGCCTAGGGCGAGGCCGCCGACGAGCACCCGCAACCGCTGCTCCGGGCTGCCCGGCCACTGCCGGGCGCCGTAGATCGAACCGCCGATGAGGGCGCCGACGCCGAGGGCCGAGAGCAGGTAGCTGGCGATGTCGTCGCCACCGTGACCGTCGCCGTAGGCGACCGCCGCCACGGCGATCGAGCCCAGCGCCGAGCCGATGAAGAAGAACGCGCCGAGCAGCACCAGCAGCCCGCGCGAGCGCAGCGCGCCGAGCCAGTGCGCCTCACGGGACTCGCTGCGCCACTTCCGGGACGGCGGCGAGGTGACCACCGCGAGCGCGCCGATGAGGCCCAGCACGCTGAGGACGAACAGCGCGCCGGCCTCGGACCAGTACCCCACGATCCGGATGACGATCAGCGGGCCGACGACGTAGATCAGTTCCTGGGCGATCGCGTCGAGGGAGTACGCGGCGTGGATGTCGTCCTCGCTCTTGAGGACCGAGGGCCACAGGGCCCGCAGTCCGCCCTCCAGCGGCGGCGTGAAGAAACCCGCGATGATCATGGCAAAGTAGGACAGTGGCAGCGGATCCAGGCCGACCACCGCGAACAGCGTCATGCCGAGTGCGGCCAGCACGGCCGAGGGCAGCATGACGCGCGGCTGGCCGAAGAGGTCGACGGCCCGGCCGAGCAGCGGCTGGCCGAAGGCGTTGGCCACGCCGTAGACGGCGGAGAGCGCTCCGGCGAGGGTGTAGCTGCCGCCCTCGGCGCGCACGAAGAGGACGATCGCCAGCGCGGCGGTCGCGTTGGGCAGCCGCCCCACCAGGGTGCCGGTCAGCAACCGCGCGGCATGCCGCGTCCTGAGCATCTCGACGTAACCGCCGCCCGCCCCTGCCATGATCCGCCTCTCGTTCGGCCCGGGTCGTTTTCGACCGAGCCCTTCCGGTTTTACGTATAACTAGCGACGTTATACGTACCATGGCCGCAGCCCGCGGGTCCAACCGCCGCGGGCCGAAACCGGGGAGGAAGCCAGTGACCAGCGGCGGAGAGAACGACACGGGGGTAGCCGCGGGCCCCGGAGGGGGCGCGGTGCGCGCGGGGGCGCGGGATGGTCACGGTGACGCGCCACGGGGCGCTCGGGCGAGCGGCCGGGCGGGGGCGGCAGAAGGCCCTGACCTCGGCGGCCGACCGTCCCGAGCCGGGGCGCCCCCGGCCGGTGATACGGCGGGGGGCGCACCCTTGGGC
>NZ_JAGGOL010000062.1 GCF_018614525.1 Streptomyces sp. ISL-11 | reverse complement strand
CCGTGGAACCGGGCGCGGTCGTGCTGGCCGACGGCACCCGGCTGCCGGCCGGCGCGGTCGTCGTGGGCATCGGCGCGCGGCCCGCCACCGAGTGGCTCGCCGGCTCGGCCGTCGAGCTCGGGGCGGACGGCTCGGTGACCGCCGACGAGCGGCTGCGCACCACCGCGCCGGGCGTCTACGCCGTCGGCGACTGCGCGTCCTTCCCGTCCGCCCGGTACGGCGAGCGGCTGCTCGTCCACCACTGGGACAACGCGCTCCAGGGGCCGCGGACCGTCGCGCAGAACATCGTGCTCGCACCCGCCCCGGGCCCCGCCTACGACCCGGTGCCCTACTTCTGGTCCGAGCAGTTCGGCCGGTTCGTGCAGTACGCGGGCCACCACGACGACGCCGACGAGCTGCTGTGGCGCGGCGACCCCACCGGCGCCGCCTGGACCGTGTGCTGGCTGCGCGACGGTGTCCTCGTCGCGCTGCTGGCCGTCGGCCGGCCCCGGGACCTGGCCCAGGGCCGCAAGCTCATCGAACGCGGCGCGGGCCTGGACCGGACGAAGGCCGCGGACGCGTCGCTGCCGCTGAAATCGGCCGTCGTGTGACGGCCCGCCGGGAGGGGGCGGGAGGACCGTCGGCGACTCGCTGACGCCGGGTCGGGTCAACCCGGCTACCGACTGTCAGTCCCAGATGGCAGGCTTGTCCCGTGACCGAGATTGACGCAAAGATCGATGCTCTCGTCCCCGCCTGGCTCAACCTCCCCGACGTCGCCGAAAACCTCGGCGTCGAGGTGACGCGCGTCCGGCAGCTGGTCAAGGAGGGCCAGCTGATCGCGGTGCGCCGTGGCGAGAACCGAGTGCTCATGGTGCCCGCCGACTTCGTCGGCGACGGCAAGGTGGTCAAGGGCTTGGCCGGCACCTTGACCCTGCTCCGGGACGACGGCTTCAGCGACGAGGAGATGCTGGAGTGGCTGTTCACGGCCGACCCGACCCTGCCGGGCACCCCTGCGCAGGCCCTGCGCGAGAATCGCGGCACGGAGGTGAAGCGCCGCGCCCAGGCGCTGGCCGTCTGAGCCCCGCACAGGAGCGGTAGCCGCGGGAGACCGCGCAGGAGAACGACGCGGCGAACCGCGAGAGAACACCGTCCGGCGTACGGGCAGGGGGCCGCCCCCTGCCCGTACGCCGCCGACCCGGGGGGAGACACCCATGTCCGTCACCGCACGCGAGCGGCTCGCCGACGCCCGGCTGTATCTGTGCACCGACGCCCGCAGGCGCCAGGGCGACCTGCCCGAGTTCCTCGACGCGGTGCTCGCCGCCGGTGTGGACATCGTGCAGCTGCGCGACAAGGGCATGGAGGCGGGGGAGGAGCTGGAGCACCTCGCCGTCCTGGCCGACGCCGCCCGCCGGCACGGCCGGCTCGTCGCGGTCAACGACCGCGCGGACGTCGCGCACGCCATCGGCTCCGACGTCCTCCACCTGGGGCAGGGCGACCTGCCCGTGCCGGCCGCCCGCGCGATCCTCGGCGAGGACGTGCTCATCGGCCGTTCCACCCATGCCGAGGCCGAGGTCGACGCCGCCGTCGCCGAGCCCGGCGTGGACTATTTCTGCACGGGCCCCTGCTGGCCCACCCCGACCAAGCCCGGCCGCCACGCCCCGGGGCTGTCCCTGGTCCGTTACGCCGCCGCGCTGGAGCCCGTACGCCCCTGGTTCGCGATCGGCGGCATCGACGCGGGCAACCTCGACCAGGTGCTCGACGCCGGCGCCCGGCGGGTGGTCGTGGTCCGTGCGATCACCGAGGCCGACGACCCGGGCGACGCCGCGGCGACGCTCGCCAAGCGCGTCCGGGCCTACGAGGCGTAGCCGCCCGGTGGCCGTCCGCTCCCGGAGGCCCCGCGCGAGCGGCGGAACGCCGGGGGACGACCGGGGGAATGTCAACGGAGCATGAACAGACTGTCCGGAAAGTGGACAGGACTCCGGCGAATCGGTCATATCGAAGGAAAGTCTTGGGGGGTCCGGCCGGGCGCTGGTTAACTTGCCGGTATGGCCCTTGGTACAGCCTCCACCAGGACAGACCACGCCCGCACCGTGCGTGACCTGCTCGCTTCCGGCGAGCGCTCGTATTCGTTCGAGTTCGCGGCCCCGAGGTCCGAGAAGGGCGAACGGACCCTGTGGAACGCCATCCGCCGCATCGAGGCGGTCGGCCCCACCTTCGTCTCCGTGACCTACGGCGCCGGAGGTTCCTCCCGTGAGGGCACCGTGCGGGTGACCGAGCGCATGGCGACCGACACCACGCTCACCCCCGTCGCCCACCTGACCGCGGTCAATCACTCGACGGCCGAACTGCGCAACATCATCGGCCAGTACGCCGACGTCGGCATCCGCAACATGCTCGCCCTGCGCGGGGACCCGCCCGGCGACCCCATGGGCGAATGGGTGCGCCACCCCGAAGGCGTCGCCTACGCCGCCGATCTCGTCCGGCTCATCAAGGAATCGGGCGATTTCTGCGTCGGTGTCGCCGCCTTCCCCGAGATGCATCCGCGTTCCACCGACTGGGAAACCGACGTCCGGCATTTCGTGGACAAGTGCCGCGCGGGCGCCGATTTCGCCATTACCCAGATGTTTTTCTACCCCGAGGACTATCTGCGACTGCGCGACCGGGTCGTGGCGGCGGGGTGCGGGACGCCGATCATCCCCGAGATCATGCCGGTCACCAACGTCCGTCAGATCGAACGATTCGCACAGCTCAGCAATGCCGCCTTCCCGCCCGAGCTGGCGGAGCGGATCCTCGCGGTCAAGAACGACCCGGCCGCTGTACGCTCGATCGGGATCGAGTACGCCACGGAACTGTGCGCTCGATTGATGGCCGAGGAGATTCCCGGGTTGCACTTCATTACCCTGAACCACTCCACGGCGACGCTGGAAATCTACGAGAATCTGGGACTGCACCAGCGGTCCTGACGGCTGTCCGTGGAGGCGGCCGCACGAGAGGGGCGTAAATGGGCTGGACGGTCCTCTATATCGCGTTCGGCGTCGTCGCGCTCTGGCTCCTGGGCGAGGTGCTGCTGCAGTACAAGGCGCGACTGCGCTGGCGGCTCCTCGCCTTCGTGGGCTTCCTCGGCGTGGTCGTGGGCGTCGTCATCCCGTCCGTCGTCGTCATCGCGGTGGGCGCCATCGCGTTCGCGGTCGGCCAGACCTATGTGACGCTCTCCTTCCGGCGCGGTTTCTCCACCGGCTGGGCGCTCCGCCGGAAGGAGGGCGCCGGCGCGTCCGCCGACGCGCCCGCGCCGCGCTCCGGGCGGCGCCGCAAGGGCGGGCGGCCGTCCGCGCCGCTCCCCGAACCTCCCCGGCAGAGCGACGACACGGCTGTCTTCGAGCCCCTCCCGGACCCGGCGGACGGCCCGGAGCTGGTGCCCGACGCCCCCCTGCGGCCCGTCGCCGAGCCGCTGCCCGGCGACGCTCCCGTCGACCCCGCCGGGGCCGCCAACTCCGCCGGCCCGTACGGCGACTACGCCGACGCCGGCTACGGCACGGCCGCCACCGACCCGAACGCGGGCGGTTTCACCTCTTACGACACTTATGGCGGCCAGCAGCCCTACCCGGCCGCGACACCCGCCCCCGAGGGGCAATTCGACTACGGCCAGCAGCAGTACGCCGCGTACTCCGACCCGTACATCGGCAGCCGCCCGCAGACCTACGAGCAGTACGACGCCTTCGGTCAGTACCAGCCCTACCCCCAGCAGCCGTACGGCGCCGGCACCTACCCCGCCGACAACACCTACGTGCCGCAGCCGTACGACATGGACACCCCGCCCGGCGGCGTATGGGTCCCGCAGCAGCGCGACGGCGAGAACCCGCCCCCGCCCAACCCCCAGCAGCAGCCCTACCCGCAACAGACGCCGGGCTACGACGAGCAGCAGTACCGCTACTGACCCCGCCGACGGACGGGGCTGACCGGACGCTCACTGCGAGCCGCGCCAGCCGGCCCCGTCCACGATCAGGCCGGCGACCATCGCCCCCGACATCCCGGCGTGCGCCAGTCCGCCGCCGGGGTGGGCGAAACCACCCGCGAGGTACAGACCGGGCACGCCCGTGGCATTCCCCGGGCGCAGGAACGCGCCGCCCGCACCCGCCAGGACGGGCGCGGGCACGCCACCGCCCTCGGCGCCGGTCGCCGCCTCCGTGTCGGCCGGCGTACGGAACTCGCGCCACAGCAGCCGCTCCCGCAGCCCCGGGACCGCGGCCGCCGCGGCGTCGGTCATCCGCTCGGCGAAGGCGGCGGCCGCCGCCCCGTCCCGCCAGTCGGCCCGGCCCTGCGGCGCGACCGTCGCCGTGAGCGTCACGGCCTCGTGCGCGCCGTCCGGGCGCGTGGCCGGGTCGTCGGGGCGCAGCACGGTCACCGTCGGACGGTGGGCCCGCGGGTCACCCTCGCCGAAGACCGCCTCCAACTCCGCCTCGCGGTCGGGGGAGTGCACCACCGTCCGGTGCGCGACGCCCTCGGGCCGGTCCCCGCGCAACGCCAGGAAGACGGTGAACCTGCCGGGCGGCACGGCCGACCCGGGGCCCTCGCCCGCACCCGGCGCGATCGCGGCCAGCCGCCCGGGGGAGACACCGGCGACCACCATGTCGGCCTCGGCCGGCTCGCCGCCGGCCAGCTCCACACCGGCGGTGCGCCCGTCCTTCTCGATCAGGCCCACCACCTCCGCGCCGAAGCGGAACTCCACCCGGCGCGCCACGCACCGCGCGTGCAGCGCGTCGGCGAGGCCCCGCATACCGCCGCGCACGTACCAACTGCCGAAGGTCTGCTCCATGTACGGCAGCACCGTCGCGCTCGCGGGTGTGCGCCGGGGGTCGAGTCCGTACGCCAGGGCGTGGCTCTCCAGCAGCGCGACCAGCCGGGGGTCCTTCAACTCGCGCTTTCCGACGGACGCGAGGGTCGGCGGGGTGCTCCGCCGGAACAGCCCGCGTCCGCGCATCGCCGGATACGGGTCGCGCCCCAGCGCCTCGCGGGCGGCGGGCCCGTCCCGCAACGGCTCCTCCAGCAGCGGTCGCCGGGTCGCGTCCCAGACCTCGCGCGCCCGGTTGACCAGCTCGCTCCAGCGCTCGCCCGCGCCCGCGCCGACCGCCGCGTCCAGGGCCTCGATCACCCCGGCCCGGGAGGCGTTGGGCAGGGACACCGCGGTGCCGTCCGCGAAGAGATGGCCGCTCGCCGGGTCGACCTGGACGAGCTCGACGTTCTTCTCCAGCGACTCCTTGCCGGTCTTGACGAACAGGTCGCGGTAGACCGCGGGCAGGTGCAGCAGCCCCGGCCCCGTGTCGAAGGCGAAGCCGTCCCGTGCCAGCCGTCCGACGCCGCCGCCGTGCGTCGCCGCCCGTTCGTACACCGTCACCCGGTGGCCCGCGACGGCCAGCCGGGCGGCGGCCGCCATCGCGCCCATCCCGGCGCCGATCACCGCAATTCGTGCCATGGGAGCGACTGTATCCGCACGCGCGCGCTGGGGCTGAACGCCCACTCGTGAGTACGCGTACTCAGGGACGGAGATGAGTAGCCGCGCGGATGGGCCGCGCGCCCCGGCAAGGAAGAGTGGTGCCCACGGAAGGGGCACGGGCCCGGCACCGCCGACACGGGGCGGCGGAACGGACCGGCCTCGACCGTGACCGGGGGAGCACGGGGGCTCCGCGGGAACGGGGAGCCCCGGGGGAACACGGGGGAACGCCGTTCCGGTGTCGGCCGAGGGGGATCGGCCGGCGCCGGAACAGCGCCTCCACGAGCGCTACGGCTGGTGCACGCCGCCGCTCACCCGCCCCTGCAACAGCCGCGACAGGGCCGCGTGCACCTCGTCGACGGAGCGCTCCGGCTGGAACGACTGCCAGTCCAGCGCCGCGACCAGGACCATCCCGAACAGCGCGGACGCCGTCAGCGGAACGTCGAGGTCCGCGCTCAGCTCGCCCGCCTCGACGGCCTCCCGCAGGACGGACTCGATCACCGTCATCGCCCGCTGCCGCACCTGCGTCAGCGTCGGCTGCCAGGCCCGGCCGGTCCGCCACAGCTCGGCCACGTACAGCTGGGTCAGCGAGGGGTGGAGGGCGACGAACTCCAGCCCGGCCCGGATCATCGCGTCCAGGGCGTCGACCCGGCCGCCGCCGCGCTCGGCCGTCCTGTCGGCGGCCCCGCGCAGGGAGTCGGTCAGCAGCTCTATGCCGTGCCGCAGCAACTCCTCGAAGAGAACGGTCTTGCTCGCGAAGTTGTAGTAGACCGTGCCCTTGGCGACTCCGGCCCGTTCGGCGATCTCGTCCACGGTGGTGGAGGAGAAGCCCTGTTCGGCGATGAGGGTGACCGCGGCTTCGAAGAGCTTCCGCCGGGTGTTCCGGCGGCGCGTACTGCTGCTGTCCATGGGGTGATTCTCCCTGCCGCCGCGCGCTGGGCGGCGCGGATGCCGAACTCCCTGCCGGGCGGGGGCATTCGCGCAGGTCGGAGCCGATTGTCAGTGGTGTGCCCCACGATGGGTACCAGACGGCGGCTCCGCCCGCGCGCGATGGGCCGCCCCCGACGAAGGAGGTTCGTCATGGCCGGTAGCGTGAGCGACGTCCGTCCGTCCCCCATGGCCCCACGGGCAGGGGAAGTGCCCCCGTCGCGCCGGGCAGCGGTTCCGCCCGCAGCCCTCGATCTGCTCGCTCAGGCCCGCCGGGGCCTGACGGAGGCGGCCACCCTCGAAGCCCCGCACGAGCGGTACGCCACCGCACACCTCGCGGCGCTGCGCACCGCGGCGGCGGTCCTCGCCGTCCACGGCCGTCCCGAGACCACGGAGCGGCGCCGCCGCCGGATCCGCAGCGCGTGGGAGGTACTGCCGGAGGTCGCGCCCGAACTCACCGAATGGAGCGCCCTCTTCGCCTCCGGCGCCCCCCGCCGAGCCCGCGCGGAAGCGGGCATCACCACCGCCGCGAACGCCCGCGAAGCGGATGATCTGCTCCGCGACGCGGCGGTGTTCCACGGCTTGGCCGAACGCATGCTGAGCCGGAGGCCGGGTTTCCGCGAGGCGGGGTGAGAGCCGGGCCTCGGCCCGCCCGGCGTCCGAGGGCCACCCACAGCCCTGGCTGCGGTCACCCATAGCCTGCCCGGCGTTTGAGGGCCCGGGGTCCGGGGAGGAGCCCTGGCCGCGGTCACCCATAGCCCGCCCGGCGTTTGAGGGCCCGGGTCCGGGGCGGAGCCCCGGTTCGGGAAGGGGCGGGTAGGGGAAAAGGAACCCACCCCACCCGCACCAGCCACCGGACCGCGGCAACCCCACCCCACCCCCCGGACCCGCCGTGTCATAAGGAGCCGGACGCAGCCCATTAGGCTGGGGCAGCCCGGACAGCCGGGCCCGGCCGTCCGGCCGTATCGTCGCCACCCGTCGAGGAGCCACCCGCCGTGTCAGACCCGCTGCGCCCCCGGGCGTCCCTCCGTACCGCCGTGGTCTGGGAGGTCCTGCGGGACGCCCTCGACCGCCGGGTCAAGGCCGCCGGGCCGGAGACCGCGGGCGTGCTGGAGGTCCTCGACACCGGTGGCGGCTCCGGCAACTTCGCGGTGCCCGTCGCCCGCCTCGGCCACCGCGTCACCGTCGTCGACCCCAGCCCGAACGCCCTGTTCGCGCTGGAGCGCCGGGCCGCCGAGGCCGGCGTCGCCGACCGGGTGCGCGGCGTCCAGGGCGACGCCCACGGCCTGTTCGACGTCGTCGAGCGCGGCTCCTACGACGCGGTCCTGTGCCACGGCGTGCTGGAGTACGTGGACGACCCCGCCGAGGGCGTCCGCAACGTCATCGAGGCGCTCCGCCCCTCCGGCACGCTCAGCCTGCTCGCCGCGGGCCAGGGCGGCGCCGTCCTCGCCCGCGCCCTCGCCGGTCACTTCAACGAGGCCCGCCAGGTGCTCACCGACCCCGAGGGGCACTGGGGCACCGGCGACCCGGTCCCGCGCCGGTTCACCGCCGACCAGCTCTCCGCGCTGGTCACGGCCGCCGGCCTGGAGGTGGGCGCCGTGCACGGGGTGCGCGTCTTCGCCGATCTGGTGCCCGGAGTGCTGCTCGACGCCGAGCCCGGGGCCATGGACGCGCTGCTGAAGCTGGAAGCCGCCGCGGCCGAGCTGCCGGCCTTCCACTCGGTGGCCACCCAACTGCACGTCTTGGCCGAACGTGGCTGATCGCGCGCTGTAGGTCACAGGCCACCCGATCAGCCGCTTCGCCCCGTATGATCGGGGGACACCGCCCGGCATGGCGTATCGGCGGAGCGGGAATGTACGTCTCGACACCACCGGTCGCCACACGGACATCGGTGGGCGGATTGGCGCAGAGGGGCGGGTTTCACGGGGGCGATTCCCTGCCTATCCTGAAAGGGTTCGCACCCCGGTCGCCCCCCGCGACCGACGAGTAGGAGGACTCCGTGCCGCTCTCGGAGCACGAGCAGCGCATGCTCGAGCAGATGGAGCGAGCGCTGTACGCCGAAGATCCCAAGTTCGCGACAGCGCTCGAGGGCAGCGGCCTGCGCACGTACACCCGGCGACGGGTCTACCAGGCGGTCGCCGGATTTCTGGTGGGCATCGCGCTCCTGATGACCGGAGTCATGATTCCGGGGCAGTACTGGATCAGCGTCGTGGGCTTCCTGATCATGCTGGGCTGCGCGGCTCTGGCCGTCACCGGCTGGCGCAAGGCGCCCAGGGCCGGGGCGCCGCAGGGCGGTGCCGGCCCGGCGGGCGCGATGGGCCGCGGGCAGGTCCGGCAGCGTCGTGGGGTGATGGACCGCATCGAGCAGCGGTGGCAGCGCCGTCGTGACGAGCAGGGCCACTGAGCCCTCTCTTTTCCTCTTCGCCTTCGGTGCGGGGCCGGGACATCATGTCCCGGCCCCGCACCGTTTTCTGACGGGTCTTCAGCCGCGCTGCCGTGCGGCGGGCCGCAACGCGGCCGACGCCCGGCGCCAGGCCGTCGCCGTCCGCCCGGCCCGCAGTCGCTCGGC
>NZ_JAGGOL010000061.1:250-31396 GCF_018614525.1 Streptomyces sp. ISL-11 | reverse complement strand
CCCCGGACGGGCTTGATTCGGCTGAGCTCAGCCCATTTCAGCCCGTCCGGCGATTGAGGACACCGCCGCGCAGCGGTGGTGCGGACGACACGGCCCGCAGCCGCCCGCTCACATGATCCGCCGTACACCGGTCCGGCTCCGCACCGAGCTCAGGCCCCCCCGGGCCTACCTTGAGGCCCGGGGGGCACCATCAGGGGCCCGACCATCAGGCCCGCCGCCCGCAGGGCCACCCGGCTCGACCCGGTCCAACGGCAGCCAGAACACCAGCCCCCGTTCCCCCACCCGCCGGGACGCGCCCGCGCGGGCCAGCTCCGTGTCGGACAACGCCCGCCCGTACACCCGGACATCGTCCAGGTCCCCGGTCAGGTGCGCCCGCGCATCCGGCCTCTGGCCGAGATGCACCCCGAACGTGGAGTTCCGGCTCACCGAACCCGGCACGTCGGCCACCGCTGCGGTGACCCCGTCCACGGTCAGGACGATCCGCCCGCCTCCCCGCCGCAGCGCGGCGAAGTGCCACCGCCCGTCGCCGTACGCGGCGGCGACCCGCACCGTCGCCGTCCGGGCCGGCCCCGGCCCCGCGATGGCGGTCACCTGGCCGGCGACCCGGCGGGCGGCCGGCTCGGCGCGGAGCACCACCTGCGGCGCACCGCCGGCCCCGCCCATCCACAGCAGCGGCTGCTCCCCGTGGGACGCCACCCCCCGGAACCACAGCACCGCCGTGAAGTCGCGCCCGCCCAGCGGCAGTCCGTCCCGGAAGGGCAGCCGGACCGCGTCGTCGACACCGTCGAAGGCCAGTGCGCCGCCGGCCCGGCCGCCGACCGGCCGCGCCCCACCGAGCACGTACGCCCCCGTCCTTCCTCTCGCGGGGAGCGCCCGGTCGGGCGTCGTCGGGTACGGGCCGCCGCGCGGCCCGAGCCACTCCTCCGTGAAGCGCGCGAACCGGATCTCGTCACGGGCGTCGGCCCGGCCGGCCTCGTAGAGCAGGCCCACCGTGCCGGGCCCGGTGACCGCCATGTCGGAGTAGCCGGACCAGTCGGCCGTGACGCGCCTGCCGCGGTCGGCGCTCTCCCAGGTGCGCCCCTGGTCGTAGGAGGGGCGGAGCGTCATCGTGCGGCGCCGGTCGGGATCCGCGGGCGCGGACAGCAGCCGGCGGCCGGGCCGCAGCGGCACGACGGAACCCTGGACCATGGGGGATAGAGGCCGGGCAGGGCCCGGAACGGCGCGGTGAGGCTCTCGCCGCCGTCACGGCTGACCGCGTCGTCGCGGTGGCCGAGGTCCATGCCGTTCTGCTCGCGGCCGTTGACGTGGACGGCGCCGTCGGTCCGCTCGGCGAGGGTCAGTTCCGAGGGCATCTGCGTGAACGTTCCGTCGGGGGCGATGCGGTGCGTGTCGACGGCGCCCGGCCGCCAGTGCAGGCCGCCGTCGTCGCTGAGCGCGAGCGCCGCGTGGTTCGCGGTGCCGTGGCCGCCCACGTTGGTCTCGGCGTTGACGCCGACCACCAGACGCCCCCGGCCGGGTCCGTGCGCGAGCTGCACACCGTGGCCGGGCCCGGTGGCGTACCAGGAGTTCCAGCCGCGCGGCCGCAGCGACCGCGTGAGGTCGCGCGGGCGGGACCAGGTCACGCCGTCGTCGTCGCTGTACTGGACGTGCGGCGTGCGGTCGCACGGCGCGTCGCAGTTGCCGGCGTCCGGGCGGCCCTCGTTGTAGGTGGTGAGCATGACGATCCGGCCGGTGGCGCGGTCGACGACGGGCGTCGGGTTGCCGTGCGTGTCGCCGCCGCCCGCGTCGACGACCCGCAGCGGCCCCCAGGTGCGGCCGCCGTCCGAGGAACGCTTGAGGACGACGTCGATGTCGGTGGCGTCGCCGCAGTTGCCCTTCCTGCCCTCGGCGAAGGCGAGGACCGTGCCCCGTGCACCATTCACGACCGCCGGGATCCGGAAGCAGGCGTACTCCCCGGGCGGGCCGTCCTGCCCGGCCTTGAACAGCACGCGTTCGTCGAATCCCGCCGCCGGCGCGGCGGCCCTTGCCGGCGGGACGAGCAGGGCGGCGGCCGTCAGCAGGGCGAGGGCGGCCGGCCCGTACCGGCGCCGCATGCGCCGGATGAGCGGAGCGTGCCCCGTGTGACTGATGGGGCGTCGGATGCGTCGGATGCGTCGGGTGTGTCGGGGACCTGTGCGGGGGAGCGGCGCCATGGCCCGGCCCTTTCGCGTCGAGGCACGTCATGACATGTCGTGACACGTGAAGACCGGACAGCGCACGACCCGGCCGGTCAGGCCGAACGTACGGGCCGGACGCCCGCCCCACAAGGCGAGTTGCGCCAAAGAGCTCACACGGGCCGCAGGACCACCTTGCCCTGGTTGACGCGTGACTCGATGATCTCGTGTGCCGTCGCGGCGTCCTCCAGGGGCAGCTCCGCGTGGACGCGGGCCCGCAGCCGCCCGGCGGCGAACAGCTCCCACAGCTCCCGCCGCCACCGCTCCATCAGCTCGGGACGGTGCCGTGCGATCAGCCTCATCTGGAACCCGATGACCGACTTGGCGCCGACCAGCAGGTCGTACGCCTCGATCGTGCCACCGCCCGAGCTGTACGCCACCAGCCGGCCGCCCGGCGCGAGGGCCGCCACGGCGGCGGGCAGGAGCTCGCCGCCGACCGCGTCGAGGACGACGTCCACCGGAGCCGACGTCCCCAGGTCCGTGAGCTCCTCGTACGTCACGACCTCGTCCGCGCCGAGCGACCGTACGAAGCCGGCCTTGGCCGCGGAGCCGACCGCGCCGACGATCCGCCCCGCCCCCCGTTCCCGGGCGAGCTGCACGGCGAGCTGGCCGGCGCCGCTCGCCGCGGCCGTCACCAGCACCGACTCGCCCTCGGCCGGACGGGCCGCCTCGTACGCGCCGAGGGCGACCAGCCCGCAGCGCACGAGCGCGACGGCATCCGTGGCGCTCGCGCCGTCGGGCACGGGTGAGGCCATGGTGGAGTGCAGCAGGGAGTAATCGGCGTAGCCGTCGCCGAAGCACAGGCCCGTGACGCGGTCGCCGACCGCGAAGCGGTGCGGCCCGGACTCCTCCGCGCCGGGCCCCACCGCGACGACCCGCCCGGCGACCTCGCCGCCCAGGCTCGCCGGCAGCGGCAGCCCGCCCTCGCGCACCTTGCGGACGACCGGCAGGGTCACGCCCACGGCCTCGGTGCGCAGGAGCAGTTCACCGGGACCGGGCTGCCCGGGGACGTCGGCCTCCTCGACGCGCAGGACCTCGGGGCCGCCGTTCTCGTAATACCGGACGCGACGCACGCGCACCTCCCAGATGTCGTTGGTGATCCCAACGTTATCTCATTTCATTGGGAGGCCCAATGGTTATGTCGGTAGGCTCGGCCCATGGCAGAGAACGAGCCCGAGCTCACCCGCATCCGCGCCCTCCCCAGCTGGCTGCTCAACCGCGCCTCCGCGCGCGGCCGCCGCCTCGTCGGCGAGGCGCTCGCCCAGGAGGGCATGCGGATGCCGCATCACGCGGTGCTGTCCGCCGTCGCCGACCTCGGCCCGGTCGCCCAGGCCGCGCTGGGCCGCACCACCGGCTTCGACCCCAAGGACATGGTCGGGATCATCGACGACCTCCAGGCCGCCGGGCTCGTCACGCGCGCCCCCGACCCCGCCGACCGCCGCAAGAACGCCATCTCCCTCACCCCCTTGGGCCGGACGCGTCTGGCCCGTCTGGCCGAACTGGGGGAGGAGGCCAACGAGGAACTGCTGACGGCACTGTCGCCGGCCGAACGCGAGCAGTTCCTCGCGCTGCTCGCCCGCGTGGCGCAGGACTGACCCGGCTCGGGACCTACTCGGCGCGGGACCTACTCGGCCGGCAGGACCACCCGCTCCGCGCCCGCGTACACGTTCATCGACGCGCCCCGCAGGAACCCCACCAGCGTCATCCCCGTCTCCGCGGCCAGGTCGACGGCCAGCGACGACGGCGCCGACACCGCCGCCAGCACCGGGATCCCGGCCATGACCGCCTTCTGCGCCAGCTCGAACGACGCGCGCCCCGACACCAGCAGCACCGTCCCGGACAGCGGCAGCAGCCCCTGCTGGAGCGCGCGCCCGATGATCTTGTCGACCGCGTTGTGCCGGCCCACGTCCTCACGCACGTCCAGCAGTTCGCCGTCCGCGGTGAACAGCGCGGCGCCGTGCAGCCCGCCCGTACGGTCGAAGACCCGCTGCGCCTCCCGCAGCCGGCCGGGGAGGGTGGCCAGGAACTCGGGAGTGAGCCGCATCGGCTCCGGCCCGTCCGCCAGCGGGTGCCGGGCGGTGGTCCGTACGGCGTCCAGGCTCGCCTTGCCGCACAGGCCGCAGGAGGACGTGGTGTAGACGTTGCGTTCGAGGGCGATGTCGGGCAGCGGGACGCCGGGGGCGAGCCGTACGTCGACGACGTTGTAGGTGTTGGAGCCGTCCTCCGTGGCGCCCGCGCAGTAGACGATGTTCGCCAGCTCATCGGCGTGGGCGAGGACGCCCTCGCTGACCAGGAAACCGGCCGCGAGCGCGAAGTCGTCGCCCGGCGTGCGCATGGTGACGGCCAGCGGCTTGCCGTTCAGCCGGATCTCCATCGGCTCCTCGGCCACCAGCGTGTCGGGGCGGGCGCCGACGGCGCCGTCCCGGATGCGGATGACGCGGCGGCGTGCGGTGACCCGTCCCATGTTCGATCAGTCCCGGTGGTGATGGAGGTGGTGGTACGGCTGTCCCTGAAGCCGCCGTACCAGAACGGTCTCACGTGACGTGGGCCTCATCGGACCCGGGCACCCCACCGGCGCCCCGCCGCGTGACTACTGTTCGGTAGCACCCGGCCCCACAGCGTTCCCTGACCGGCCCGGCGGCTGCGGACACGGGCACGCCGACCGGTCGGCGCATCGGGCACCGTACGCTCCACGGCCTGCCGCAGGAGCGTACGGTGACGCACCAGCGGCGGCCGCCGGCGGGCGCGAGCCGCGACAGGTCGTCGAGCGCCGCCATCAGCCGCCGCGTCACCTGCGCGCTGCCGATCGCGCAGCCCCGGATGTCGTAGAAGACCGCCTCATTACGGCGAGCCAGAACCGACGATCAGCTCCCTGCCTCTGCTGCCGGCCACTCGCTCACAAACCGCTTCGCGGCCTCGACGGCTTCCCTGTTGAGTTCCTCCGAGGAGCCTCCCCAGCTCTCCTGACAGTCGTCCAGGTTGAGTGCACAGGAGACGAGGGGTTCCAGCTCTTCGGGATAGCCAAGGTCATAGGCAATATCGGCCCAGATGATGTGGGTGCCGGTGGCAGGGGCCAGGGATCCGTCGGCGATCCGACCGGCGACCCAGTAGGCCGTCGCCCACTTCGCGGCGCGCGGGTCAGCGGGTGGCTGGAAGACCAGTTCCAACTCCTCCAGCACCTGATCGAAGAGTGCCGGCGCTTCGGGCTCTTCGCTCCGGAGGAGACCGGCCAACATAGCCAGGGAAGGGCTCTCAACGCCGGCGATCAACGCGTCCAGCCCTGCCCGGATGAGCCGGTCCGACCCGACGTGGCCGCAGAATGCCCTCTCGCGCGCGATGTGGCTGAGCTGCTTGAGGGCTTCGTCGGGGTTCATCAGGGTCTTCTCGGTCGGCGCCTGGGGAGAAAGTAGGCTCGCACATCCGCCGACGTTGCTGCGTCGCGTTTCCCTTCGAGTCGACTCCGCTGGCAGACGGTCTACTCCGCAGTCTGTCGACCCCGACCAGCGTGAGCACCTCGAGCGCCGATCACACCAGCCCTTTGACCTGGCACATCAAGGTGAAGGCTCACGGCGGTCGTCCCGCAGCACCCCGGCCCGCCGCCGGTGCGCGATCTCCGCCACTACCCCGGCTGCCCCGGCCGGCCAGGCCGGAGACGGTGTTGTAGTCCCCGTCGTCCAGCAGGCCCGGATGAACAGCTGATCAAGCTCCCCGCGGCCCCCACCAGCCCCACGGTGGGCGTGAACCAGAACGTGTCCCGCAGATGCTCCCGCAACGGCGACAGGGCCCGAGGCCGCCGCTGCCCTCCACCGGGCGTACTGCTCGCCCTGAAGTGTCCCTCGTTGCCCATAAGCGGACTTTATGTCTCCCGCAGATACCCAGGTGAAAGGCACTCCGAAACCTTGGTATTGTTATCCATGTCGCCGCGGGGAACACCCCGCAGAGACAGACACCTTGTCCGGGTGGCGGAATGGCAGACGCGCTAGCTTGAGGTGCTAGTGCCCTTTATCGGGCGTGGGGGTTCAAGTCCCCCCTCGGACACCAGCAGAAACCCCAGTTGATCTGGGGTTTTTCTGTTTCTACGGGTCTGATGGTGTTTCGCGTGACCCACCGCGTGACCCACGGAATGGGCCGCTTCCCCAGGCCGGTGGCGTGACCAACCACGAGACTGACCGGCTAGGGATCTTGGGCCAGGCTGCTACCCGCCCGAGCCCGATCCGGCTGGCGCTGCGTCCGGCCAGCGCCTTTGCGGCGTCCGGGCGGCGCTTGCCGTAGCGCTCCATCGTGTAGCCCGGGTTGTGGTGCCGAGCGTTCTTCGACGCCTCGACTGGGCTCGCCTTGGCGTTGAGATCATTGGTGATCTTGCTGGCGCGCCAGTCGTGCAGCCGGAAGTCTTCCGGCAGGTGAAGCCGGTTCCGGACGGTCCGCCACAGGGCGGACACCTTCTCTGGGCCCTGGGGGCCGCCGTCTTCGCCGTGGTAGAGCTTGAAGCCGCCCCTGGCGTCCGCTCGCCGCCAAGGGAGACCACCCAGGAACGACTCCTGGTCTACCTGCCGCCGGAGGCGGACGTCGGCTCGGCCGACCGCATCACCTGGCGGGCCAGGCCTACGAGGTCGACGGGGAGCCCGCCTGCTGGCTGCATGGCTCCCTTCGTCATATCCGGCATCCTTGAGTGGAGGGCGGTGCGATGAGCAAGTTCACGCCCTGGATCGGTACGGCTGGGTCGGCTTGGTCCTCGGCGAAGAGGACCAGCGTTTGAGGCACGCGATGTTGCAGGAGCGGGGTTGGAAGGATCGCAAAGGCCGCCGCTACCCGGGCCGTTGGTACCTGAAGCGCGCTCTGGAGAAGGCGCGGACCGAGTGAGACAGGACCGGGTCGCCGTCGTAGCCGAGTTCCTGCGCTCCGTTCCCGGGCTGCCCGCGCAGCACGTCACGGGTGACCACGTGGGGCTCTTCGTAGCCGCCTGACTCTCCCCCTTCTTCTGCCTGGGCCGAGCACAGTCCAGCGCTCAGCCTTCGTCTTTTCCAAGGAGCCCCATTGACCAACGACGCTTCCAAGATCCGCTTCGCCCCCAACGGCAACCTCTACCCAGGGGGGCTCGTCCTGCTTCCAGGTAGCCGACACCGTGCGGGCGGGCACGTCGAAGGCATGCTTCGTCCTGGCTGTCTAAGGCTTGTCCCGTATAAGGCTGTGAGCTGGGAGGTCGGCTGGCGGTACTGTCGGCCGATGGAGTCTGAGAAGTCGAACGAGTGCTCGCTTCACGGCGGTGGGGCGACTGCACAGAGCTTGGTGGGGCGTCTGCTCGCGGACGCCCTCGGGTCGCGTCACCTGTACGGCGGCGATGACCCGGCGGGGCCGCTGGACGTGTGGCTGATCGATGACCGGAGTGCTTCCGTTCACATCACGACCGGATCGGATTGGTGTCTGATCGTCGAGGAGTCGGAGCCGCACGCCGACTACGACATGGGCGACTCGGGGCTCGTCACGGTGGGAGCGCTCGACAAGGAGGCACCGTTCGCAGATCACATCGGGGAGAACATTCTGGCGGTGCGGGAAGACCACGAACCGAACACCGGACGCGTCGCCCTGGAGCTCTCGTTCCCCAACGGCCGCGTCCGTTGTGAGAGCTGGGCTGGGGGCCTCCGCCTGACCTCGATGTGATGATCTTGGCGTGGCTGGTGTGATCACGGTCGGGCAGTCGCCCAGGCCAACCGGCGGCAGGCCGGACACCGCCCTGCCGTGCCACCGCCCGGATCAGCCACCAGAGGAGCGCCACCAGGACGAGGGACATGCCGGTGAGGATGACGGACGTTTCTGGTCGGGCAGGGCAGGGCGATCGTCCAGGGGCGCCGACCGGTCTCCCGGTGGTCACGAGCACCGCCGGCAGGCCGCGGGAGCGGCGGGATCCGGGGGGCCTTGACGGGGCGTCACGGCCGGGCGGCCGTGACGTCCGAGCGAGTGGGTGTGCACGGGAACCTCGAACCTGGCCGGACCTCACCCGCTGCCGCCCAGGGTGGGGGTACGCCGACATCGCCACCGGGCGGCAGGACCGACATCGCCACCGGGCGGCAGGGCTCGACCTTCGAAACGGTCGGCGGTAACCAGGGGCGTTCTCACGGCAGCGGAACTCCCTGAGGATCCGGTCGCCGTCCTCCTTCGAGCTCGCGGACCCGGGCACGCTCCCGGCCTGCCCGTCGTACTCCCGTACTCCATCTGTAGTACCCCCCAATCCGTCCCCAAGTACGACGACGCCGGCCGTCGGGCGAGGCATCGTGGAGGTATGAAGGGCTACGGGACGGGTGACCGGCGAGGGGTGACGTGAGTTCGCTGGTGGTGTCGGTGCTGCTGTGTCTGGTGTCCGCTGTGTGTTACGCGGCCGCGGCCATCGTGCAGGAGCGTGTCGCGGCCACCGGCGGCGGGGCCTACGGGCCGTTGCGCCGGCCCAGCTGGTGGGGCGCCGTGGCGCTGACCGGCGTCGGAGCCGGGTTGCATGTGGTGGCGCTCGCCTACGGGCCGCTCAGTCTGGTGCAGCCGATGGGCGCGCTGACGATCGTCTTCGCGCTGCCCATGGCCGCCGTGTTCGTACGCCGGCCCGTGGGTGCCGTGGGCTGGCGGGGCGCTCTGCTGGCCACCGGAGGGCTGGCCGGGCTGCTCACCCTGACCGGGCCGCCGCGCACCGAGTCCCTCGACGCCGCGCAGCGGCCCCTGCTCGCGGCGGCCGTGCTCGGCGTCGTCGCCGCGCTCACCGTCCTCGCGCACTGGACGCGCGGACCGGTCGTCCGCGGTGTCGTGCTGGCGTGCGCCGCGGGAGTCGCCTTCGGGATGGCGTCGGTCTTCACCAAGGCCGTCGCGGAGGACTGGACCGCACGGCAGACCGGTTCGCTCGTGCCGACCGTGGTCACGATAGGGCTGCTCGCCTCGGCCGGGATGCTGCTGTCGCAGGCTTCGTACCGCGGCGCGGGCCTCGCCGCGCCGCTCGCCACCGTGACGGTCGTCAATCCTGCCGTCGCCGCCGCCGTGGGGATAGCCGTCCTCGGCGAGGGCTTCCGGTACGGAGTGACCGGCGGGCTGCTGGCCCTCGTCGCCGGGGCCCTCGCCGCGGCCGGGGTGGTGGTCCTGACGCTCCAGGGCGCCGGACGCGGCGAGGAGGGCGGCGTCCGCGAGGAGGCCATGGAGCTCGCCGGGCTGCCCGCCGTCCCGGACAGCCCCGAAACCCTCCCCGCTCCCTCGCGCCTCCCCGGCGCGCGGACCCACGCCCATTGTCTCGCCGGAAGCCGGTCCTGCGCCAAGTCCGGTTAGTACGGGGCATGGTGCGCGGCCGGTCCCACGCGTCACCATGGTGACCGGCCGGCCGACACCCCCGGAGGAGCGCCCGTGGACTTCGACGTCGTCGTGGAGATCCCGCAAGGCAGCCGCAACAAATACGAGATGGACCACGAGCGGGGACGCATCCGGCTGGACCGGCTGCTGTTCACCTCGACCCGCTACCCCGCCGACTACGGCTACATCGAGGGCACCCTCGGCGCGGACGGCGAACCGCTGGACGCGCTCGTGCTCGCGGGTGAGCCCACGTTCCCCGGCGTGGTGATCAGATGCCGCGCGATCGGGATGTACCGGATGCGCGACGAACAGGGGGCGGACGACAAGGTGTTGTGCGTCCCCTCCTCCGATCCCCGGCACGAACACCTGAGGGACCTGCGGCACGTCCCCGAGTACGATCGGCTGGAGATCCAGCACTTCTTCGAGGTCTACAAGGAGCTCGAACCCGGCAAGTCCGTCGACGACGACGCCGGCTGGGCCGACCGCACCGCCGCCGAGACGGAGATCGCCGCCTCCCGCGAGCGCGCCCACGGCGGCCGCCCCGGACCCCACGGCGACGCGGGGCACGGAGAGCCGACCACCTCGTAGGGGGCCCGGAAGGGGCGGAGGATGAGGTAGAAGGGGGCCATGCCCACCCCCGCACGGCGCGCCGCCCCCGCACCCGCCCTCGCCGCCGTCGCTCTCGCCTACGCCGTCCTGCAACTGTGCTTCGCTGTCGCGCACATGGACCTCGGCTGGGACGAGAGCGTCTACCTCTCGCAGGTCGACCCCCGCAACCCCGCCGCCTACTTCAGCGCGCCGCGCTCGCGTGGCATCACCGTCCTCGTCGCGCCCGTCGTCGCCGTCACCTCGTCCGTGCCCGCCCTGCGGGTGGTGCTGGTGGCGGCGTCCTCGGCGGCGCTGTACGCGGCGTTCCAGGTGTGGGAACCGCTGGTGGGCCGCCGCCGTACGGCGCTCGCGGCGGCGCTGTTCGCCGGACTGTGGATCACCGTGCTCAGCGGCCCCGAGGTCATGCCAAACCTCTGGCTCGCACTGGCGGCGGTCGCGGCCGTCGGCTGGTTCCTGCGCGCCCGCGACGGCGCTCCCGGGCGCCGCCGCGCCCTCCTCCGCCTCGCCGCGACCCTCGCCGCAGCCACGCTCCTGCGCGCCCCGGACGGCGTCTGGCTCGCCCTGCCCCTGCTCGCCGCCTGCGCGGCCGTACGCGCCTGGCGCCGGCCCGGCACCGTGGCCGCCGTCCTCGGCGGGCTCGCGCCGGGCGGTGCGCAGTGGGCGGTCGAGGCGTACGTACGGTTCGGTGGCGTCGCCCGGCGGTTGGCGCTCTCCAGCGAGACCGAGGGCGGCATGGGCGCGCATCTCGGCGCCGGGCTGCGCGCCGCGCTCCGCGCGCTCGACGGACCGCAGTTGTGCCGCCCCTGCCACGGCGCGGGCCCGCCCCTCACCCACTCACTGTGGTGGCTGCTGCTCCCCGCCCTGGCCGCCGCGGCGTGCGTCCTCGCGCTGACGTCCCGGGGCCGCCCCGAGGCCCGCGGCGTGACCCTGCTGCCCGTCGCCTGCGGGATCTCCGTCGCCGCGCCCTACCTGCTGCTGCTCGACTACTCCGCCCCCCGCTTCCTGCTCCCCGCCTACGCCCTGCTCGCCCTGCCGACGGCCGGCCTCGCGGCCCGCGCGCTGCGGGCGGCCTCCCGGCCACGGCTCCGGATCGCCGTCGCCGCGCTGCTGACCGCCGTGCTCGCCGCCCATCTCGCGACGCAGCTGGAGGACTTGCGGGCGAACACGGCCGACGCCCGCGACACCGCCGTCCGCTACCGCCGCGCCGCCGACACCCTGGGGCGGCTGGGTCTGCGGCCGCCGTGCCTGGTCACGGGGCCGCGCGCCCAGCCCGTCGCGTACGAGGCGGGCTGCGCCTCCGCCCAGACCGCCGGCAACAACCGCTCGACCACCCCCGCCGCCCTCGCCCGTACCGCCACCCGGATTCCGACGGCCGTGCTCCACGACCCCGCCGACGGCGGCCTCCCGCCGTTCGCCCGCACCTGGCGCCCGCACCCGCTGCCGGGCACCGACTGGACCGCGTATCTCCCCCGGGACTTCCCCCCGCCCCCGCTTCACGCCTCCCGCAGCAGGGCGGCGAGGTCGCCGTCCAGGTCGAGGTGACCGGTCTCGCTGCCGGCGGGCACCAGCGCGTACGAACGGGCCAGGAACCGGCGCAGTTCGACGGTGTCGATCTGCACCATGGCCACCCCCTCCCGGGCGTGGAACTCCAGCACCGTGCGGTCGGGGCCGCACGGCCACACGTGCACGTCGCCGCCGCCGGCGGGGGAGTTCAGCCCGCAGGCCAGCAGCTCGCGGGCGAACCCCCACTGGACGTCGGCGCCGTCGAGCGAGGCGCCGGGCGGGAAGGCGATGTGCACGGCGAACGGGTCGGAGCGCTGATAGCGGAGCTGCGCGGGAACGGCGCGGTCCTGCGGGGCCGAAGCGATCAGCCGTGCCTGGACAGCTTGGTCGATGACAGTGGACAACGCGTGCTCCCTTGCGGTCGGTGTGGGGTGGTGCGGGTCCTTGCCTCTCTTCTTTCGTGGGAAGAGACGGTGGATCGATTACCTCAGTGCACATGATTCGAGCGTGACCTACGTCACCTTCCTTCGAAGATCAGTACATTTGGCCCCAACGCCTACGAACCTGAAGTAACGTCAGAATGTCGGTGATGCCCGGTGTTGCCGGGTGACGGCGGTCATGGCGACCAACCGGCCCACCCTTCTCACGGCCCCCTGGCGCCCCTCACGGCCGCCCCGTTGGCCCCATCGACACCTTTCGTCCCTGCTCCGGCCGGGCCCGCCGCCGGTGCCCCGCCGTGGGCGTCCGCGCGTTCGGCCGGACCCACCGGTTCCGGCCCGCCGCCGGTGCCGGGAGAGTGATGCACGAGGGGCGCCGGGCGGCGCGCTTCGGCGTGCGCGGAGTTGCGTACGGAAACGCGGAGGCGCCCGTCCGCGCCCCACGGCGCCGCCCACGACACGGCGGCAGACTTGTCGGCATGGTGATTCTGCGGGTTCTCACGCCGGATGACTGGCCGTTGTGGCGGGACGTCCGTCTCGCCGCGCTGGCCGACGCGCCCCACGCGTTCAGATCCCGGCTCTCGGACTGGCGCCGGGGCGGAGAGGAACGGTGGCGCGCCCGGCTGACGATCCCCGGCGCCTACCACGTCGTCGCGATGATGGACGGCCGAGCCGTCGGAGTGGCATGCGGTCTGCCGGGGGACGGCGGTGTCGACGAGCTGAGGTCCCTGTGGGTCGGTCCCGGGCTGCGGGGCAACGGTGTCGGGGACCAGCTGATGGCGGCCGTCGAGGCATGGGCCCTGCGCACGGGTGCCACGGCGTTGAGACTCGCGGTCGTCCCGGGGAACGCCCCCGCCATCGCCCTCTACCGGCGCCACGGGTTCGCCGCCACGGGGGAGCCCGGGGATCCGCTGCCCGACGGCGCGACCAGGGAGCTCGTGATGGCGAAGACGCTTCGCCGAATCCGGGGCGCCCCACGGGCCGGTACGGGCGGCCGGCCCATGGACGGCCCCGCGCCGGTCGGCTAGCTTCCCCGTCCATGAGACGGATGGGGAAGACGCTGCGAGGGATCCGGGTGGGGCTCTGCGGGGCGGTGCTGGCCGCCGCCGGACTGGGCGGCGGGACGCTTTCCGCGCACGCGGCCGCGCCGCGTCCGGACACCGCCCGGCAGCCGGTCTGGGAGACGAAGGACAGTGGCACCGACGCACGGTTCCGCGGGCTCGCCGCCGTGAGCCGCTCCACCGCGTGGGTCGCCGGCACCAAGGGCACCGTGCTGCTCACCCGCGACGGCGGCCGCAACTGGCGGAACGTCTCGCCACCGGGCGCCGCCGGACTGGAGTTCCGGGACGTGGAGGCGTTCGACGCGCGGCGCGCGGTCGTACTGGCCATCGGCGAGGGGGATGCCTCGCGGGTCCTGCGCACGGACGACGGTGGCGCCACCTGGAAGGAGACCTTCCGTAACGCCGATCCGCGGGCCTTCTACGACTGCATGACCTTCTTCGACGACCGTCACGGCCTCGCGCTGAGCGACCCGGTCGACGGGAAGTACCGCGTCACAGCGACCGGCGACGGCGGCCGCAGCTGGCGCGTGCTGCCCTCCGCCGGCATGCCCGCCGCACTGCCCGGCGAGGCGGCGTTCGCCGCGAGCGGCCAGTGCCTGGTCGCCTCGGGCGGCCACGACGCCTGGATCGCCACCGGCGGAGCCGGGCGCTCCCGCGTGCTGCACTCCGCCGACCGCGGCCGGACCTGGGCCGCCACCGAGACGCCCGTACCGGCCGGTGACCCGGCGCGCGGCGTCTTCGGGCTCGCCTTCCGCGACCGTACGCACGGGCTGGCCGTCGGCGGCGACTACCGCGCCGGGCAGGTCTCCGAACACGCCGCTGCCGCCTCCGGCGACGGCGGCAGGACCTGGACGGCGGCCGGGCGGCCACCGTCCGCCTACCGCTCCGGCGTCGCGTGGCTCCCGTACGGCCGCGCCACCGCCCTCGCCGTCGGACCCGCCGGCAGCGACCTCACCACGGACGGCGGCCGCAGCTGGCGCGGCTTCGACACCGGCTCGTACGACACCGTCGACTGCTCGGCCGACGGCGGCTGCTGGGCGGCGGGGGAGAAGGGACGGATCGCCCGGCTCGGCCGGTCAGGACGGTAGCTGCTGCCGGTAGTGCTCCAGGGCCGGGACGGTCTTCGTCGCGACGAACTCCGTGATGGAGTACTCGCACACCCCGGCCACGGAGAACGGGTCGCTCTGGGTGATCTCCTCGATCTTCGCGCGGTCGTCACCGATCGCGAGGATGATCCCGCCGTCGCGCGGCACCTTGCGGCCGGAGGCGATGAAGACGCCCGACGCGTAGTGGGCGTCCAGCCAGGAGACATGCTCGGCGAGGGCGGCGTCGATGCGCTCGATCGGCGCGATGTAGGTCAGCTCAAGTACGAACATGATCCACAGGCTACGCCCGTCACGTAGCGTGGGAGCCACTATGACGTACGCGACGACCGACAACCCGGGCTGCCCGCCGCCCGACTGGCCCACGACGGAGGCGGCGGCGCGGGCCGTCCAGGACGAGCTGCGGGGCCGGGTGATCCTCGACGAGCCGGGCCCGGAGCCGGGGGCACCGCTGACCGTGGTGGGCGTGGACGTCGCCTACGACGACGAGCGGGACGTCGTCGCGGCCGCCGCCGTGGCGCTCGACGCCGGCACGCTCGACGTCGTGGAGGAGGCGACGGCGGTCGGCCGGGTGTCCTTCCCGTACGTCCCCGGCCTGCTCGCCTTCCGCGAGATCCCCACGGTGCTGGACGCGCTCGGACGGCTGTCCGTCACCCCCGGCCTGGTCGTCTGCGACGGTTACGGACTCGCCCACCCGCGCCGCTTCGGGCTGGCGAGCCACTTGGGGGTGCTGACGGGGCTGCCGACGATGGGCGTCGCCAAGAACCCCTTCACCTTCCGCCACGAGGCGCCCGGCCCGCTGCGCGGGGACAGCTCACCGCTGCTGGACGGCGACGAGGAGGTCGGCCGGGCACTGCGCACACGGGCCGGCGTGAAGCCGGTGTTCGTCTCGGTCGGCCACCGCGTCGGCCTCGACCACGCCTGCGCGTTCGCCCTGCGGCTGGCCCGCGACTTCCGCCTGCCGGAGACCACCCGAGCGGCGGACGCTCTCTGCCGGGGCGCCCTGCGGGCGGCTTCCTGACCCGCGGGTCCCGCCCGTGCGACGGCGGACGACGAACGGGCGTGCGGCAGGGCCGGCGAAAGGGCGGGCGGGCGCGGCAGGGCCCGGAGGGCAGGCGTCGCGCCGGTGTGGAGCGGTGGTGCCCTCGGGCCGCCGAAGACGGGCGGGCGCGGCCGGACTTCGGCGTGGGGCGTCTCGCCGTTGTGACGGGAAGGGCGTGACGCGCGGTGCGAGTGCGGTCGGGCGGCCGCGTTGTCCGGTGAGCGCCCGCCCGCGTCGACGGACAGGCCGCGCCCCAGCCGCTTCGGCTTTCGCCGCGCCCCCGGGCGGATGCCGCGCCGTCGTGGCCGGAGGAGGCGCCCCCGCCCCCGCCGTCTTGACACCCCCCACCCCCTCCGACAGATTCGGCGCGAAGCGAAACGCTGGAGGGTCGCGATGCGTCTGCCCGTTCCCCTGGCCGGGGTCGTGCCGCCGGTCTGTACGCCGCTCACGGCTTCCGGCGACGTCGACGCGCGGTCGCTGACGTCGCTCGTCGAGTACCTCCTGGGCGCCGGTGCGGACGCTCTCTTCGTGCTCGGGACGAGCGGGGAGGCGGCCTTCCTCGACGACGGGCAGCGGGCCACCGTCCTCCGCGTGGCCGTCGAGGCCGTCGGCGGGCGCGTGCCCGTGCTCGCCGGGGTCATCGACATGACCACCGCCCGCGTCCTGGACCACGCCCGCACCGCGCGGGCGCTCGGCGCGGACGCGCTCGTGGCCACCGCGCCGTTCTACACCGGCACCGACCCGGCCGAGACCGCAGGCCACTTCCGCCGCGTCCGGGCCGGCGTCGACCTGCCGCTGATCGCCTACGACATCCCGTCCGCCGTCCACACCAAGCTCGACGCGGCCACCCTTCTGGCGCTGGCCGAGGACGGCACGCTCGCCGGGCTCAAGGACAGCAGCGGCGACCTCGGCGCCCTGCGCCGGCTGCTCGTCGCCCTGCGCGGACGCGGCCTCGACCGCGCGTTCGCCGTGCTGACCGGGTCCGAACTGACCGTCGACGCCGCGCTGCTGGCGGGCGCTCACGGCGTCGTGCCGGGGCTCGGCAACGTGGACCCGGCCGGGTACGTACGCCTCTACGCGCACGCGCGCGCCGGCCGCTGGGCCGAGGCCGCCGCCGAACAGGACCGGCTCGCCGCGCTGTTCGCCCTCACCGAGGCGCGCGACCCGGCGGAGTCCGGCGCCGGCACCTCGCCGGTCGGCGGCTTCAAGGCCGCCCTGCGCCTCCTCGGCGTCATCGACTCCCGCGCCACCGCCGCTCCCCGCACCCCGCTGCCGGACGCCGCCCTCGGCTCCGTACGCGCCCTCCTCGTCCAGGCCGGCCTACTGTAAATCCGGTGGGGCCGGGCGCCGTCCCTCCGGTACGGTGCCGGCATGATCACCCACCGAAAGTCCCATGCCGCGTAGGCCCCCCGCCACGGTCCGGTCCGCCCTGCCCAGGCGGCCGCGCCCGTACGACCGCCCCGGCCGCGTCGTCCCCACCCTGTCCGCACCCGCACAGCGGCAGACGGCGGAGTTCGAAAGGCGCCACGACCGCCCCGGAAGCGTCGCCGACGCCGTCGCCGCCTGGTCCCGGCTGGTGCACGCGCTGCCGCCCTTCGCCGACCGGAACGACTGGGACGACAGCTGCCCCTGCTGCACGCAGACCCTGGCGCGGGAGCTCCTGGAGGACGCCCTCCACAAGCTCCCGCCGGGAGCGGCACGCGAACTGCGCGCCGTGGTCCGGCCGCTCGACGCCGTCTTCCTCGACCGGGTGGCGCCCGAGCCGCGCCTGGCCGACGCCCCCGACTGGTGGACGTACCTGCACCGGCGGCGTGAGTGACGACCGCGCCGGGCGGACGCGCGGCCGGGCGCGGACTAGCGTGTACGGACAGCGACGACCCCCACTCCCGAGGAGACTCCATGGCGGCGACCACAGCCCCGCTCACGGCACGCACGCAGGTCCGCTCGTTCGCGCTCGGGCTGCCCGGGGCCGTGGAGGAGTTCCCCTGGGAGGACGACGCCGTCATCAAGGTCAACAAGAAGATCTTCGTCTTCCTGGGGGCCGAGGGGAACGCCGAGACGCCCGGCATCAGCGTCAAGCTCAAGGACGAGGAGGTGCACGGCCACGCCCTCGCCGTGCCCGGTGCCGCGCCCACGGGGTACGGGCTCGGCAGGTCGGGCTGGGTGTCCGTCCCGCTGACCGGCGAGAGCGCGCCGGTCGAGCTGCTCTGCGACTGGGTCGAGGAGAGCTACCGCACCATCGCGCCCAAGAAGCTCATCGCCCAGCTCGACGCGGGCTGACCACCGCTGCACCCGGCCCCGCTCAAATGCCGCCGCCCCCGCGGCCTTTCCCCGCTCCCCACCGGTCCGCCGGGGGGCTTGTGAAAACTGGAACCCGTTCTTAACATCACGAGTGTTACAGCACTTGTGTCATAAGTGTCGTGGGGTGTCGCGGGAGAGCTCGGGCCGCGCCGCCGTGGGGCCGGTGACGGGATGGCGGTCGGAATGACAGCAACAGGGAACGGCCCGCTCACCGGCGTGCGCGTCGTCGAGCTCGCCGGGATCGGGCCGGGCCCGTTCGCCGCCATGCTCCTGGCCGACCTCGGCGCCGACGTCGTCCGCGTCGACCGGCCCGACGGCCCCGGGCTGCACATCGACCCGCGCCACGACCTCACCAACCGCAACAAGCGCTCGGTGATCGTCGACCTCAAGGCCGCCGACGGACCGGCGACCGTCCTGGACCTCGCCGACCGGGCGGACATCCTCCTGGAGGGCTACCGCCCCGGCGTCGCCGAGCGCCTCGGCATCGGCCCCGGCGCCTGCCTGGCCCGCAACCCCCGGCTCGTGTACGGCCGGATGACCGGCTGGGGGCAGGACGGCCCGCTCGCCCAGGCCGCCGGGCACGACCTCCCCTACATCGCGATCACCGGCGCCCTCGGGCTCACCGGCCCCGCGGACGGCCCGCCGTACGCCCCCGCCAACCTCCTCGGCGACTTCGCCGGCGGATCCCTCTACCTCGTCATCGGTGTCCTCGCCGCCCTCCAGCACGCCCGCGCCACCGGCACCGGCCAGGTCGTCGACGCCGCCATCGTCGACGGGACCGCCCACCTCACCGCCATGCTCCACGGCATGCTCGCGGCCGGCGCCTGGCAGGACCGCCGCGCCGCCAACCTCCTCGACGGCGGCTCGCCCTTCTACGGCACGTACGAGACCGCCGACGGCGGCCACATGGCGGTCGGGGCGCTGGAGAAGCGCTTCTACGCGGAGTTCCTGGACCGCCTGGGCCTCGCGGACCAGGCGCCGCCGCGCGAGGACCTCACGCGCTGGGAGGAACTGCGCACCGCCATCGCCGCCCGCTTCAAGGAGCGCACCCGCGCCGAGTGGACGGCCGTCTTCGAGGGCTCGGACGCCTGCGTCGCGCCCGTCCTGTCGCTGCGCGAGGCCCCCGCCCACCCGCACCTCGCCGCCCGCGCCACCTTCGTCGAGCACGGCGGCCTCACCCAGCCCGCACCGGCCCCGCGCTTCTCCGCGACGCCCGGCGCCGTACGCCGCCCGCCGGCCCGGCCCGGCGCGGACGCCGCCGAGGTGGCGCGCGACTGGGACGTCCCCGGCCTCGACACCTCCCAGGAGGGACCGCACCGATGAAGCGCCAGCTCTTCACCGCCGACCACGAAGCCTTCCGCGGGACCGTACGGACCTTCCTGGCCAAGGAGGTCGCGCCGCACTACGCGCAGTGGGAGCTCGACGGCATCGTCTCGCGCGACGCCTGGCTGGCGGCCGGCCGGCAGGGACTGCTCGGGCTCGCCGTGGCCGAGGAGTACGGCGGCGGGGGCGAGGACGACTTCCGCTACGGCGTCGTGCTCACCGAGGAGTTCACCCGGGCCGGCGCCGCCGGACTCGCCGTCGGACTGCACAACGACGTCATCGGCCCCTACCTCACCTCCCTCGCCACCGAGGAGCAGAAACGCCGCTGGCTGCCCGGCTTCTGCACCGGCGAGACGATCACGGCCATCGCGATGACCGAGCCGGAGGCGGGCTCCGACCTCCAGGGCATCCGCACCTCGGCCGAGGACCGCGGCGACCACTGGCTGCTCAACGGCTCCAAGACCTTCATCTCCAACGGCATCCTCGCCGACCTCGTCATCGTCGTCGCGAGGACGACACCCGAGGGCGGCGCGAAGGGCCTGAGCCTGCTCGTCGTCGAGCGCGGCACGGCCGGCTTCGAACGCGGCCGCAACCTCGACAAGATCGGCCAGAAGGCCCAGGACACCGCCGAGCTGTTCTTCCACGACGTCCGCGTCCCCAAGGACAACCTCCTGGGCGACCTCCACGGCGCGTTCGGCCACCTGATGACCAACCTCGCCCAGGAGCGCATGAACATCGCCGTCGCCGGCATCGCGGCGGCCGAGCACCTCCTGGAGCTCACCACGGCCTACGTCAAGGAACGCGAGGCGTTCGGCCGGCCCCTCGCCAGGCTCCAGCACATCCGCTTCGAGATCGCCGAGATGGCCACCGAGTGCGCCGTCACCCGTGCCTTCGTCGACCGCTGCGTCGCCGACCACACGGCCGGCGAGCTGGACGCCGTGCACGCCTCGATGGCCAAGTGGTGGGCGACCGAGCTGCAGAAGCGCGTCGCCGACCGCTGTCTGCAACTCCACGGCGGCTACGGCTACATGAGCGAGTACCGGGTCGCCAAGGCGTTCACCGACGGCCGGATCCAGACGATCTACGGTGGTACCACCGAGATCATGAAGGAGATCATCGGCCGCTCCCTGCTGTCCTGACCCCGCCCCTCCACCGTTGAAAGGCTTACGACCTTGAGCACCGAAGCGTACGTGTACGACGCGATCCGCACCCCGCGCGGCCGCGGCAAGGCCAACGGGGCGCTGCACGGCACCAAGCCCGTCGACCTCGTCGTCGGCCTGATCCACGAAATCCGGCGCCGCTTCCCGGACCTGGACCCCGCCGCGATCGACGACATCGTGCTCGGCGTCGTCAGCCCGCTCGGCGACCAGGGCTCCGACATCGCCAGGATCTCGGCCATCGCCGCCGGGCTCCCGGAGACGGTCGCGGGCGTCCAGGAGAACCGCTTCTGTGCCTCGGGCCTGGAGGCCGTCAACCTCGCCGCCGCGAAGGTGCGTTCCGGCTGGGAGGACCTGGTCCTCGCGGGCGGCGTCGAGTCGATGTCGCGGGTGCCGATGGGCTCCGACGGCGGCGCCTGGTTCAACGACCCCATGACCAACTTCGACGTCAACTTCGTGCCCCAGGGCATCGGCGCCGACCTCATCGCCACCCTCGGCGGCTTCTCCCGCCGCGACGTCGACGCCTTCGCCGCCCGCTCCCAGGAACTGGCCGCCGCCGCGTGGAAGGAGGGCCGCTTCGACCGCTCGGTCGTGCCGGTGCGCGACCGCAACGGCCTGGTCGTCCTCGACCGCGACGAGCACCCCCGCCCCGGCACCACCGTCGAGACCCTCGCCGCGCTCAAGCCCTCCTTCGCCGGGATCGGCGAGGCCGGCGGCTTCGACGCCGTCGCGCTCCAGCAGTACCACTGGGTCGAGAAGATCGACCACGTCCACCACGCCGGCAACTCCTCCGGCATCGTCGACGGCGCCGCGCTCGTCGCCATCGGCAACCGCGAGGTCGGCCTCCGCCACGGGCTCACGCCCCGGGCCCGGATCGTCTCCGCCGCCGTCTCCGGTTCCGACCCCACCATCATGCTCACCGGCCCCGCCCCGGCCACTCGCAAGGCCCTCGCCAAGGCCGGGCTGACCATCGACGACATCGACCTCATCGAGATCAACGAGGCGTTCAGCGCCGTCGTGCTGCGCTTCGCCGAGGAGATGGGCACCGGCCTGGAGAAGATCAACGTCAACGGTGGCGCCATCGCCCTGGGCCACCCGCTCGGCGCCACCGGGGCCATGCTCCTGGGCACGCTCGTCGACGAGCTGGAACGGCAGGACAAGCGCTACGGCCTGATCACCCTGTGCGTCGGCGGCGGCATGGGCATCGCGACCGTCATCGAGCGCCTCTGACCGTCCGCGCCCGTATCCGCACCCGCGACATCCCCATGGAGACTTCGAAAATGAGCGAGAGCAGCACCATCCGCTGGGAGCGGGACGCCGACGGTGTCGTCACCCTGACCCTCGACGACCCCGGTCAGTCCGCCAACACCATGAACGCCGCGTTCAAGGCGTCCCTCGCCGCGGCCGCCGACCGCCTGGAGGCCGAGAAGGACTCCCTGCGCGGCGTCGTCATCACCTCCGCGAAGAAGACCTTCTTCGCCGGCGGCGACCTGCGCGAACTGATCCGGGTCACCCCCGCCGACGCCGAAGAGGCGTTCGAGGGCGGCCTGCGCATCAAGCGCGACCTGCGCCGCATCGAGACCCTCGGCGTGCCCGTCGTCGCCGCCATCAACGGCGCGGCCCTCGGCGGCGGCTACGAGATCGCCCTCGCCTGCCACCACCGGATCGCCCTCGACGCGCCCGGCACCCGGATCGGCCTGCCCGAGGTCACCCTCGGCCTGCTCCCGGCGGCCGGCGGCGTCACCCGTACGGTACGGCTCCTCGGCATCACCGACGCCCTGCTGAAGGTGTTGCTCCAGGGCACCCGCTACAACGCCCCGCGCGCCCTCGAAGCGGGCCTGGTCCACGAGGTCGCGGCCACCCGCGAGGAACTCCTCGCCAAGGCCCGCGCCTTCATCGACGCCAACCCCCGGTCGGCGCAGCCGTGGGACGTCAAGGGCTACCGCATCCCCGGCGGCACCCCGGCCACCCCGCGCCTGGCCGCCGACCTGCCCGCCTACCCCGCCAACCTGCGCAAGCAGCTGGCCGGCGCCCCCTACCCGGCGCCGCGCAACATCCTGGCCGCCGCCGTCGAGGGCGCCCAGGTCGACTTCGAGACCGCGCAGGTCATCGAGGCCCGCTACTTCACCGAGCTGGTCACCGGCCGGACGTCGAAGAACATGATCCAGGCGTTCTTCTTCGACCTCCAGGCCGTCAACGCCGGTGCCAGCCGCCCGCGGGACATCGCGCCCCGCGAGGTCACCAAGGCCGCCGTCCTCGGCGCGGGCATGATGGGCGCGGGCATCGCCTACGCCTGCGCCAAGGCGGGCATCGACGTCGTCCTGAAGGACGTCTCCCTCGAAGCGGCCGAGAAGGGCAAGTCCTACTCCGCGGGCCTGCTGGCCAAGGCGGTCGCCAAGGGCCGGACGACCGAGGCCGAGCGCGACGCCCTGCTCGCCCGGATCACGCCCACCGCCGACCCGCGGGACCTCGCGGGCTGCGACGCGGTCATCGAGGCGGTGTTCGAGGACTCCTCGCTCAAGCACAAGGTGTTCCAGGAGATCCAGCACATCGTCGCCCCCGACGCGCTGCTGTGCTCCAACACCTCCACCCTGCCCATCACCCTGCTGGCCGAAGGCGTCGAGCGCCCGGTGGACTTCATCGGCCTGCACTTCTTCTCGCCCGTCGACAAGATGCCGCTGGTGGAGATCATCAAGGGCGAGCGGACCGGCGACGAGGCACTGGCCCGCGCCTTCGACCTGGTGCGCCGGATCCGTAAGACCCCCATCGTCGTGGGCGACTCGCGCGGCTTCTTCACCTCGCGCGTCATCGGCCGCTTCATCAACGAGGGTGTGGCGATGGTCGGTGAGGGCGCCGACCCGGCGTCGGTCGAGCAGGCCGCCGCGCAGGCCGGTTACCCCGCCAAGGTGCTCTCCCTGATGGACGAGCTGACCCTCACCCTGCCGCGCAGGATCCGCGAGGAGACCCGGCGCGCCGTCGAGGAGGCCGGCGGCACCTGGGAGGCGCACCCCGCCGACACGGTCATCGACCGGATGGTGGACGAGTTCGGGCGCACCGGCCGCAGCGGCGGCGCCGGCTTCTACGACTACGCGGACGGCAGGCGCACGGGTCTGTGGCCAGGGTTGCGCGAGCACTTCGGCCGGGCCGGCGCGCGGATCCCGTTCGAGGACATGAAGGAGAGGATGCTCTTCTCCGAGGCGCTGGACACCGTCCGCTGCCTGGAGGAAGGCGTCCTCACCTCCGTCGCCGACGCCAACATCGGCTCCATCCTCGGCATCGGCTTCCCCGGCTGGACGGGCGGCGCGCTCCAGTACATCAACGGTTACGAGGGCGGCCTGCCGGGCTTCGTCGCCCGCGCCCGGGAACTGGAGGCGGCGTACGGCGAGCGGTTCGCGCCGCCGGCGCTGCTGCTGGAGAAGGCGGAGAAGGGCGAGCTGTTCCGCTGAGACCCGTTTCCGGGGCTCCGGGTCAAAGGCCGGACGGGACGGAAAATCCAGCCCGTCCGGCCTTTGAGGACACCGCGCGTAGCGCGGCACTGGCCCCGGGGCGCAGCCCCTGGATCACGGCGCCCCGTCCCCTTGCGCGTACAGCCCGCGCAGCTCCCGCTTGAGCGACCGCTGGAACGCTGTGACCAGGGCCTGGACCACCAGCGGCTGCATGTGCGCGGACAACGACCTCATCGCCTCGACGTCGGGCGTGTCGACCTCCTCCTGGAACAGCCGCGTCAGCTCCCGGGCCGTGGCGCGGGCGTGGTCGAGCAGGACCGTACGGGCCGCGAGGATCGTTCCGGGCGCGACGGGCACGTCCAGCAGCCGCACCCCCAGGTACAGCAGGCCGGGGTCCACCCGGAAGGTGCCGGCGTCGTCGGGGTCGCGTTCGAGGACGTCCATGGCGGCGAGCCGGTCGATGTCCTCCTCCGTCAGGGCGCGCCCCGCCCGCCCCTCCAGCTGCGCGCGTGACGCCTCCTCGGGCTTGTCGGGCATCCAGGAGGCCACCAGGGCGCGGTGCAGGGCCAGGTCGTGCGGGCTGAGCCCGTCAGGCAGCCGCCGCAGATAGCGTTCGATGGCGGCCAGGGTGAGGCCCTGGTGCTGGAGCTCCTCGATCAGGGCCAGCCGGGAGAGGTGGTCGGGGCCGTAGTGCCCCACCCGGCGCGGGCCGATCTCCGGCGGCGGCAGCAGGCCGCGGGTGCTGTAGAAACGCACCGTGCGGACGGTCACGCCGGCGCGGGCGGCCAACTCGTCGACGGTCAGACGCGGTTCCTCGGTCTCCGTGGCCATCGGCGGCGCCTCGCTCTCTCTTCCGCTCCGTCGGGTCCAACAGTATTGCTGTACCACCATCGCTGTGAAACCCGCGCGGCGCACCGTCCCACGGCCTCGGGACGCGATTGTCGGTGGCGGGTGTCAGGCTGGCCTGGCAGAGGATCCGCGCAGGGCCGCGCAACGGGTCCGCGAAGGGAGAGCGTCATGATCACGACAGATTTCGTTCCCGGCTCCCCGTGCTGGCTGGATCTCGGCGCGCCCGACGTGCCGGCCGCCGCCGCCTTCTACGGCGCGGTCTTCGGCTGGGAATTCCAGTCCATGGGGGAGGAGGCGCCCGATTACGGCTTCCTCAAGCTGGGCGGCAGAACCGTCGCGGGGATCGGTCCGCTCACCGAGAAGGGGGCCCGCTCGGCCTGGATGATCTACTTCCACACCACCGACGCCGACGCCACGGCCCGGAACGTGGAGCAGGCGGGCGGCACGATCCGCCTGATCCCGATGGACGCGGACAGCGAGGGCCGGATGGCTCAGTTCAGCGACCCCTCCGGGGGACAGTTCGCCGTCTGGCAGCCGGCGGACACCAACGGGCTCGAAGTGGTCGACGAGCCGGGCAGCCTGTGCTGGACGGAGCTCTACACGACGGACGCGGCCGGCGCGAGGGAGTTCTACGGCAACCTCTTCGGCTGGGACACCGAGGACATGCCCCTGCCGGGCGGTGGTGGCACGTACACGCTCATCACCCCCGCGGGTCTGGGCCAGGAGCGCATGCAGGGCGGGCTGATGCAGCTCCCGTCGGAGCACCTCACCCTGACCGGCGGCCGCCCCTACTGGCACCCGGTGTTCGCCTCCGCGGACTGCGACATCACGGTGGAGAAGGTCAGGAAGGCCGGCGGCACGGTGCAGATGGGGCCCGAGGACGCGGAGGGGGTCGGGCGGCTGGCGGTCTGCGTCGACACCGCGGGCGCGGACTTCGTGGTCCTCACGCCCTCCGACTGAGCGCCGAGGGGCCCGTCCCCCCGCGCGCTTCGCGGTGGGACGGGCCCGGTCGGGTCCCGCCGGACGGGATCAGTGCCGGTGCGCGGCCTGCGACTCCTGGATCTTCTTCCAGGACTTCGGCCGGGCCGGTGCCTTGAGCGACTTGGCCGCCTTGCCGGTCTTCGCCGCGGGCGACGGCGGAGTGGTCGGCTTGGAGGTCGTGAACAGCCAGGTGTCGAAGGTCTTGGCGAGCTTCTTGCCGGAGACCTTCTCGGAGAACTTCACGAAGTCCTGCACCGAGGCGTTGCCGAACTTGTTCTCGGCCGGCCACTGCTTGAGGATCTTGAAGAAGGTCTCGTCGCCGACGGTGTTGCGCAGCACCTGGAGGGCGATGGCCCCACGGTTGTAGACCGCGCGGTCGAACTGCTTGTCGGCGCCCGGGTCACCCGGCTTGACCGTCCAGAAGGCGTTGTCGGCCGGGACGGAGTCGTAGATGTAGTCGGCGAGCTCCTGGGCGGTGCCCTCACCCTCCTTCTCCGACCACAGCCACTGCGCGTAGGTGGCGAAGCCCTCGTTGACCCAGATGTCCCGCCAGTCCTTCACCGACACGCTGTCGCCGAACCACTGGTGCGCGAGCTCGTGCACGACCAGGGAGACGTTCGCGCCGTTGGCGAAGCCCGAGGGGCTGTAGTACGGCCGGGTCTGGGTCTCCAGCGCGTAGCCCGTCTTCACGTTGGGCACATAGCCGCCCACCGCGTTGAAGGGGTACGGGCCGAAGACGTTGCTGCCCCAGTCGATGACCTCGGCGGAGCGCTCGACGCTGGCCTTGGCGGACGGGCCGTTCTCGCCGAGGTCCTTGCTGTAGGCGCTGAAGACCGGCAGGCCGCTCGCGGTGGTGTCCGTGGTGATGTCGAACTTGCCGACCGCCAGCGTGGTCAGATACGTGGCCTGCGGCTTGGTGGAGCGCCAGTTGTAGCGCGTCCAGCCGAGCTTGGTGGACTGCGAGGCCAGCACGCCGTTGCTGATCGCCTGGAGGCCCTCCGGCACCGAGACCGAGATGTCGTACGTGGCCTTGTCGGTCGGGTGGTCGTTGCTCGGGAACCACCAGGGAGCCGACTCGGGCTCATTGGCCACGACCGCGCCGTCCGGGGTGCGCTGCCAGGCGGAGTAGCCGTCGATCTTCACCTGCGAGGGCGTGCCGCTGTAGCGGACGACCACGCTGATCTGCTTGCCCTTTTCGAGCGGGGCGGACGGCGTGACCTCCAGCTCGTGCGCGCCGGACTTCGCGAACGTCGCCTTCTTGCCGTTGACCAGCACCTCCCTCACGTCGAGCGCGAAGTCGAGGTTGAAGCGCGACAGCGACTGCGTGGTGGTGGCCAGCAGCGTCGCCGTGCCCTCCAGCTTGTCCGACGTGGGCTGGTACTTCAGGCGCAGGTCGTAGTGGGAGACGTCGTAGCCGCCGTTCCCGGACGTGGGGTAGTAGGAGTCTCCGACGCCCGGGGCGCCCGGGGAGGCGTCGGCCGCCGACGCGGGGATCGCCAGCAACAGGCAGGCCGCGGCCGCACTCGGAACGATGAGTCTGTGACGCACGAGTCACTCCAACTCGTAGAGGAGATCGATTACTCGAAGCCTATGTACTCACCTCAAGGCGGGGAATGTCCATGGCGCATTCCGACATATGATCGACATGTTCAGGTCATAAGGGGGGTTCAGGCCACCACACGAGACGGCTCCTCCCCCTTCTGTACGACAGGTGTGCGCGCTACCGTCCGGCGGTGCGAACACGCTCGCGGGACACCCGCATACCTCGGATCACACTCGTACTGGCGGCGGTGGCCGCCCTGTTGACCGCCTTCCTCCCCCTGGCCGCGACGGGCACGGCGAACGCCGCGGGCCCGCACGGCGGGAGGGACGGGGAGAGTAAACCCATCTACGCGTACGACCGTGCGGTGCGCGAGTCCGTATGGGTGGACACCCGGGTCGACGGCGACGGCGACGGCCGCTCCGACCGCGTCGCCGTCGACATCATCCGGCCCCGCGAAGCGGCCGAACAGGGCCTGCGGGTGCCGGTGATCATGGATGCCAGCCCGTACTACTCCTGCTGCGGCCGGGGCAACGAGAGCCAGAAGAAAACCTATGACGCGCGCGGCAACCCCGTGCAGTTCCCGCTGTACTACGACAACTACTTCGTACCGCGCGGCTACGCGGTCGTCCTGGTCGACCTCGCCGGAACCAACCGTTCCGACGGCTGTGTCGACATCGGCGGCCGCTCCGACATCCAGTCCGCGAAGGCCGTCGTCGACTGGCTGAACGGGCGCGCCCGCGGCTACGGCAGCCGCACCGGCCGGAGCGCCGTCAAGGCCGGGTGGACCACCGGGGCCGTGGGAATGATCGGCAAGAGCTACGACGGCACCGTCGCCAACGGTGTCGCCGCCACCGGCGTCGAGGGGCTGAGGACCATCGTGCCCATCGGCGCGATCAGCTCCTGGTACGACTATTACTTCGCCAAGGGCGCCGCCCTCTTCGGCAGCGGCCCCGACGGCCTCGCCGACCGGGTCGAGAGCCCCGAGGCACACGGCCGCTGCCAGGCCGTCCAGCGCGAACTCGCCGAGGGCGCCCCGCGCAACGGCGACCGGACACCCCTGTGGAACGACCGCGACTACGTACCGGACGCCGGCAAGGTGCGCGCGAGCGTGTTCGCCGTCCACGGCATGCAGGACCTCAACGTCCGCACCAAGCACCTCGGCCAGTGGTGGGACGCGCTCGGCCGCCAGGGCGTCGAGCGCAAGATCTGGCTCTCCCAGACCGGCCACGTCGACCCCTTCGACTTCCGCCGCGAGACCTGGGTACCCACCCTCCACCACTGGTTCGACCACTACCTCCTCGGCTACGACAACGGCGTCGAACGCGAGCCGATGGCCGACATCGAGCGCGCCCCCGACCAGTGGTCCACCGACCGCACCTGGCCGCCGAGCGGCACCCGCGCCACGGCGCTGCGCCCGGCCGCCGGACCCGCTGCGGGCGTCGGCACCCTGGGTCTGAAGCCCGCGCCGCCCGGCACCACGGCCGCCTTCACCGACGACCCGAAGCTGAACGAGCAGGACTGGGCCGCGCACATCGACGAGTCCACCCCCGGCAAGGCCGGCTTCACCACCCCGCCGCTCACCCGCGACCTGCGGCTGTCCGGCTCCTCGACCGTCGACCTCACCGTCACCCCGTCCACCACCTCCGCCCACCTCTCCGCCGTCCTCGTCGACCTCGGCCCCGCCACCATCCGCGACTACGGGGCGACGGGCGAGGGCATCCTCACCCTGGCCGACCGCAGCTGCTGGGGCAGCAGTGCCACCGGTGACAGCGCCTGCTTCAAGCGGACCGAGGCCGACAGGGAACAGGTCGGCCACACCGTCCTCAGCCGTGGCTGGGCCGACCTCGGCCACTACGCCGAACCCGCCCCGGGCCGCGCCCTGACCCCCGGCAAGCCCTACACGATCACCCTCGACCTCGCCGCCACCGACCACGTCGTCCCGGCCGGCCACCGCCTGGCCCTCGTCGTCGCCGGGACGGACGCCGGCCTCGTCGAGCCCGCCTCGACCACACCCCGTCTGACCGTCGACCTGAGCGGGACCTCGGCCCGGCTGCCGCTCGTCGGCGGCTACGCGGCCTTCGCCCGCGCCACCGCCGGCCACTTCCGCCCGGCACCCTCCACGGGCACCCCGCCGCACGGCATCCGCCCGCAGGTGCCCGACCACCTGCCCGCCGGCTGACCACCCCGGCCCCGCCCCGGCCGGGGGCGGGGCACCGGTGCGGGGACAACCGGTTCGGGAGCGGCTCCACCAGCGGTTAGAGTCGAGGGGTTATGAGTGCCACTCTCGTCGCCAAGGACCTCGCCGCCGGACATGGCGACCGCACCCTCTTCTCCGGGCTCGACCTCGTCGTCGCCCCCGGGGAGGTCATCGGCCTCGTCGGCGCCAACGGCGCCGGCAAGTCGACGCTGCTGCGGATGCTCGCCGGCCTGGACACCCCCGAAGAGGGCGCCCTCCGGCTCAGCCCTCCCACCGCGAACATCGGCCACCTGCCTCAGGAGCCCGAGCGGCGCGACGGCGAGACCGTACGGGCCTTCCTCGCGCGCCGCACCGGCGTCGCCGAGGCCCAGGCCGCCCTCGACGCCGCCACGCAGGCCCTCGTCGACGGCGCTCCGGGCGCCGACGACGCGTACGCCGTCGGCCTCGACCGCTGGCTCGCCCTGGGCGGCGCCGACCTCGACGAACGCGCCGAGGAGGTCACCGACTCCCTGGGTCTGACCGTCGGCCTCGACCGGCACATGACCAGCCTCTCCGGCGGCCAGGCCGCCCGCGCCGGGCTCGCGTCCCTGCTGCTCAGCCGCTACGACGTCTTCCTCCTCGACGAGCCCACCAACGACCTCGACCTCGACGGCCTGGCCCGCCTGGAGGACTTCGTCACCGGGCTGCGCGCCGGCACGGTCCTGGTCAGCCACGATCGCGAGTTCCTCACCCGCACCGTCGACAAGGTCCTCGAACTCGACCTCGCCCAGCAGCAGGTCACCCTCTACGGCGGCGGCTACACCGCCTACCTGGAGGAGCGCGAGACCGCCCGCCGGCACGCGCGCGAGGAGTACGACGAGTACGCCGACACCCGCGCCGCCCTCGAGGCCCGCGGCCGCATGCAGCGGAACTGGATGGACAAGGGCGTCCGCAACGCCCGTCGCAAGTCCACCGACAACGACAAGATCGGGCGCAAGCTGCGCGCCGATTCGACGGAGAAGCAGGCCGCCAAGGCCCGGCAGACCGAGCGGCTCATCGAACGGCTGGACGTGGTCGAGGAGCCCCGCAAGGAGTGGGAGCTCCGGATGGAGATCGCCGCCGCGCCGCGCTCCGGCGCGGTCGTGGCCACCCTGCGCGGCGCCGAGGTGCGCCGTGGCGACTTCACCTTCGGGCCCGCCGACCTGCAGATCGACTGGGCCGACCGGGTCGCGATCACCGGCGCCAACGGCTCCGGCAAGTCCACCCTGCTCGCCGCCCTCCTCGGCCGGCTGCCGCTGGACGCCGGCGCGGCCTCGCTGGGCCCCGGCGTCGTGGTCGGCGAGGTCGACCAGGCCCGCGCGCTCTTCTTCGGCACGGAGCACCTTCTCGACGCCTTCGGGGCGGCCGTGCCCGAGCTGGAGCCGGCGGAGGCCCGTACGCTGCTGGCCAAGTTCGGCCTGAAGGCCGCGCACGTGCTGCGCCCGGCCGTCACGCTCTCCCCCGGCGAACGGACCCGCGCCGCGCTCGCCCTCCTCCAGGCCCGGGGCGTCAACCTCCTCGTCCTGGACGAGCCCACCAACCATCTCGACCTGCCGGCCATCGAACAGCTGGAATCCGCGCTGTCCTCGTACAACGGCACGCTGCTCCTGGTCACCCACGACCGCCGCATGCTCAGCGCGGTCGAGACGACGCGCCGCATCGAGGTCGCGGCGGGCCACCTGACAGAACACTGAGCGCTGAGCCCTGCGGGCGGCCGGCCGGTGATCCCGTGCGGGCTGCGTGGTTGCGCGCCGTCGCGGCGGTGAGGTGGTCGCGCGGCGACCTGTTCTGCTGCGCAGAGGCCGGGGCGGCCGGGGGCGTAGCGGGTCCGCGCCACGTCATGCCGCGACGGCGGCCGACCTTCCGGTGGTGCCGGGCCCCCATCCCGCCGCTACGGCGTGGTTCGGCGGTGCCATGGGGCCTGGGTGGGGCGCCGTCCGCGCCGGGCGGTTCCGTCGTGTTTGGCGGTGGGCTCGGCACCGCCGGACTCCGCCACGGTGGTTGCGCGTCGTCGCGGCGGTGAGGTGGTCGCGCGGCGACCTGTTC
>NZ_JAGGOL010000061.1:0-162 GCF_018614525.1 Streptomyces sp. ISL-11 | reverse complement strand
CTTCCGGTGGTGCCGGGCCCCCCCATCCCGCCGCGACGGCGGTCTGCCGCTACGGTGCGGTCCGGCGGTGCCGTGCGGCGGCCGGGCTGGCCGGGGCACCGCCCCTCCGTCGCGACGGCGACCGCCGTCACCCCGTGTCGGCTCCCGCCCAGCCCGTCGGAC
>NZ_JAGGOL010000060.1 GCF_018614525.1 Streptomyces sp. ISL-11 | reverse complement strand
GCCGTGCCGGGCCGCGGCGGCGGTTTCCCGGCGGCGCTGCCGCCCGCCCTGCTCGCCGCACTCGCCTTCTCGCTCGTCGCCGCGGCACTCGACGGCGTGGTCCGCGTCACCGCCGAGCGCCGCTCCCCGCGCGTGGCCTGGGACGGCATGCTCCCCGGCGCGCTGCTGCCGGTGCTCGTCCACGGGCCGACCGGGCTGATGACGGCGGTGCTCTGGCGCAGCTCCTACGGGCCGGCCGCGGCGCTGCTCGTCCTGCTGCCGATGTCGGTCTCCGCCTGGTTCCTGGACCGCTACGAGCGCGAGCGCGCCGCACACCAGGCCACGATCCGGGCCCTGGTGCAGGCCGTCGACCTCAAGGACCGCTACACACGTGGGCACAGCGAGCGCGTGGGGCGTGCCTCGGTGCTGATGGGCCGCGAACTGGGCCTGGCGGGCGAGCGGCTCGAAGCGCTGCGCTTCGCCGGCATCCTGCACGACGTGGGCAAACTCGGCGTGCCCACCCGCCTGTTGCGCAAGGACGGCCCGCTCACCCCCGATGAGCGGCGCGTGATCGAGCTCCATCCGGAGTACGGGCACGAGATGGTGCGCGGCATCGGGTTCCTGGACGAGGCCCGGGCGGCGATCCTGCACCACCACGAGCGGCTCGACGGCACCGGTTATCCCTACGGGCTGAAAGGTCGTCAGATTCCGGAGTTCGCCCGGATCGTGGCCGTCGCCGACGCGTTCGACGCCATGACCTCCACCCGCAGCTACAGCCGCGCCCGCCCGGTGCCGACCGCCCTCGCCGAGCTCCACCGCTGCGCGGGCACGCAGTTCGACCCCCGCATGGTGGCCGCGCTCGCGTCCGCGCTCGACCGGCACGGCTGGCACCCCGGCGTCACCTCCGAGGGCGCCGAGCTCACGGATTGCATAATTCTACCCAGCGGAAACGTCCCTTCTGTGCGGAATTCGGTCACGGGAGCGACCGTTCACGGGGGTGAGGGATGACGGCACGGCCACCGGGCACCCTCGCCGTCCGCGTCCTGCACGCCGCCGCCGGGGCCGTCGCCCTGGCCGGACTCGTCTGGACCGCCTGGCACGGCGTCGTCCAACCCCAAGTTGCCCTCGCCTGCGGGAGCTTGATCGCCCTCGGCGAGGCGGCCCGGCGCGACCGTGGAGCGTCCGGCGCCGAGGCACGCGAGACCGCGCCCGTCGGCGCCGCGGGTGCCCTCGCCTACGCGCTGCTCGGCGAGGTCGGCGGGCAGCCCACCGCGCACGGCGTGCCGCAGGTCGTCTCCGTCGTCCTCGCCGCCACCCTCGTCGGCGCCCTCGGCCGCCCGCCCGCCCGCGACCACCTCGCCCGCCGCCTGCTGACCACCGGCTTCGCCGCCACCTGCTTCCAGCCCCTGCACAACACCGGTGCCCTCGACCGGTGGCCCGGCCACAGCCCGTACTACGCGCCCTTCCTGCTGCTCCTGCTGGTCCTCACCGCCCTGTGCGACGCCGTCCTCGCCGCCACGCTCGCCCGCGCCCGGGGCGGCGGCCCCTACGGCCCCGCGCTCCGCGACGAGCTGCGCGCCCTGCCCGGCATCGGCACCGCGATCTGCGCGACCGGCGTCGTCATGGCGCTGGCCGTGGCCGTCGCCGGGCTGTGGGCGCTGCCCGTGTTCTGCCTGCCCCTGCTGCTCACCCAGCTGTCCTTCCGCCGCTACACGGCCGTACGGGCCACCTGCCACCAGACGATCGCCTCCCTGGCCCGCTCCACCGAGATCGCCGGGCACACCCGGGCCGGGCACGCCCGCCGGGTCGCGGCCCTGAGCCGGGCCACCGGGCGCGAGCTGGGCCTGTCCGAGGCGGACCTCACCGTTCTGGAGTACGCGGCACTCATGCACGACATCGGCCGGCTCTCCCTCGTCGACCCCGTGCCCGCCGGTGCGGCCGAGCTCCTCCCGGCCGCCGAGCGGCGCCGCATCGCGCTGCTGGGCGGCGCCGTGGTCCGCCAGACCGGGGTGCCGGCCGACGTCGCGGTGGTGGTCGAGCGGCAGGCGGACCCGTACCGCGAGCAGCCGCTCGCCGCCCGCATCGTGCGCACCGTCAACGCCTTCGACGACCTCACGGCCGACCTGGTCTGCGGCCCGCTCCTGGCGCTGGAACGGCTGCGCCTGGCCACCGCCCGTGACCACGACCCGCACGTGGTGGAGGCCCTGGGCCGGGTGCTGGCGCGCGGCGGCCCCGCGCGGTCCACGGACCCGTAGGAGTCCGGGCAAAACCGGAGTAGGCGGCTGAACCCACGGGTAATGAGCGGGCGTCCAAAGGGGCATGGTTGGATGCGAAGAGAAAGACATGCGGAACGAAGAACGTGGACTTCGGGGGGTGTCGGCCGCGCCGCCGTCGGCAAGGAGGAGTGGTGGGCGCAGCTTCCCGGCGCACATGAGATGTGGCAGGTTGTCCGTCAGGGAGGACGGCGGCCGTCACCTGGGTCATCCGGCGTGGTCGCACGCAGAAACCGGCAGGCGGGAATCGTGAGGATCTTCGGCAAGGTACGGCATCGGCCTTCCGCCTCGTGGCGGCAGGCCACCGACCGTGCGTTCACTTTGATCGGCGACGGCCGGTACGAGGACGCGGGCGCGCTGCTGACCCGCGCCGCCGACATGGAGCCGTGGCTGTCGGAGTCGTGGTTCAACCTCGCCCTGCTGCACAAGTTCCGCCACGACTGGGAGCAGGCCCGCGCCGCGGGGCTGCGGGCCGTGGCCCTGCTGGACCGCGAGGCCGGCGCCCCCGACTGGTGGAACGTCGGCATCGCCGCCACCGCCCTTCAGGACTGGCCGCTGGCCCGCCGCGCCTGGCAGGCGTACGGGCTGCGGGTGCCGGGCGAGGGCAGCCCGGCCGGCGAGCCGGTGGGCATGGAGCTGGGCAGCGCGGCCGTGCGGCTCTCGCCCGAGGGCGAGGCGGAGGTCGTGTGGGGCCGCCGGCTCGATCCGGCCCGGATGGAGGTGCTCTCCATCCCGCTGCCGTCCTCCGGGCGCCGCTGGGGCGAGGTCGTGCTGCACGACGGTGTCCCGCACGGCGAGCGCGTCACCGCCGCCGGGCCGTCCTATCCCGTCTTCGACGAGATCGAGCTGTGGGCCCCCTCGCCCGTCCCGACCTGGGTCGTGCTCCTGGAGGCCGCCACCGAGGCCGACCGGGACGCCCTGGAGCGGCTCGCGGCCGACGCGGGCTTCGCCGCCGAGGACTGGTCCTCCTCGGTGCGACTGCTGTGCCGCACGTGCTCGGAGAGCCGGATGCCCAGCGACGAGGGCGACGGCGAGCACCTGGACCCGCACGACCACAGCGAGCCGGGCCACCCGGGGCCGCTGGGCCACCGCACGGCCGGTTCGGGGTCGCTGTGGGTGCCCGAGCGCGAGTGCGGGATCGCGGCGCCGGCCGGGCTCGTACGGGGCCTGCTGGACGGCTGGGTCGCCGACAGCCCCGATACGCGCGAGTGGCGCGATCTGGAAGAAGTCTGCTGACGGGTCCACGCGGCCGCCCTTACCCTGTACAGGCATCCTTTTGGGTTTTAAGAGAGGCATAACGGCGGACATGGCGCAGCAAGAGACTGAGCAGCCGGTGAACGACGGGTTCATCGTGGACACCGAGGACTGCGAGGAGCGCGAGCTCGCGCACCGCGAGCGCGGCACGTCCCGCCCGATCACGGTTGTCGGCAATCCGGTGCTGCACCGGGAGTGCAAGGACGTCACCGTGTTCGACGAGGAGCTCGCGCAGCTCATCGACGACATGTTCGCCAGCCAGAAGACCGCCGAGGGCGTGGGTCTCGCCGCGAACCAGATCGGTGTCGACCTCAAGGTCTTCGTCTACGACTGCCCCGACGACGAGGGCGTCCGTCACACCGGCGCGATCTGCAACCCGGTCCTGGACGAGCTCCCCGCCGACCGCCGGGTCCTGGACGACTCCAACGAGGGCTGCCTGTCGGTCCCGACCGCCTACGCCTCCCTCGCCCGCCCCGACTACGCGGTGGTGCGCGGCCAGGACGCGAAGGGCAACCCCGTCGCGATCGAGGGCACCGGCTACTTCGCCCGCTGCCTGCAGCACGAGACCGACCACCTCTACGGCCGGCTCTACATCGACCGCCTCTCCAAGCGCGAGCGCAAGGACGCCCTGCGGCAGATGGCCGAGGGCACCCCGCGCTATGAGGTCGTCCCCAACGACTGAGCGGACCGGTACGGAGATCTCCGGGGTGTGCGAGGGCGCGTGAGGCCCTCAGGCGCCCCGGAGGTCCGATGACAGCCCGGCGCGCGGCCGCGCCGCCGGGCCGCTGAGTTCGGGGCTGGCCGTCAGGATGCCCGACTGGATGCGCCGGATCCTGGGCGAGGGCTCGATGCCGAGGTCGTCGCGCAGGGCCTCGCGCAGCAGGTGGTAGATCTCCAGTGCCTGGCCGACGCGGCCCGATCGGTAGAGCGCGATCATGTACTGGGCGTGCAGGTTCTCGTGCGTGGGGTACTGCGCGACCAGCGAGCCCAGCTCGAAGAGCAGCTCGTGGTGCAGGCCCAGCCGGAGCTCCGTCTCCACGCACTGCTCCAGCGCGGTCAGCCGCCGCTCCTCCAGCCCGGCGACGGCCGCCTGGAGCTGGGGGCCGGGGCGTACGTCCACGAGCGTGGGCCCGCGCCAGAGGCCGAGGGCGGCCCGCAGCACCGTCGACAGGCGGCGGTCGTCGCCCGCGGCCTGGGCCAGGCGGGCCTCCTCCAGCGACTCCTCCAGGGACGCCAGGTCCAGCGCGCCCCGCGCCACGCGCAGCCGGTAGCCGAGCGGTCGCGTCGCGAGCGTGTGCTTGGCGGCCTCCAGGGAGCCGACGGACGGCGCGGCGGCGAGGGCCTGACGGAGGTGGAAGACCCGCGTGTGCACGCTCTGCACGGCGCTTCTGGGGGCTCCGGAGGGCCACAGCTCGTCGAGGCACGCCTCCAGTGGCACGGGCGAATTGGCGTTGACCAGCAGCAGGGCCAGCAGCTGCCGGGTCTTGGGGGCGGTGGGAAGTTCGACCGCGCCGTCGTCCCAGGCCGTGAGCGGCCCGAGGACGGCGAACCGGGTCGAATCCCCGGACCGAGGAGCGGCATGGCCGACCAAGGGGATCTCCACTTGCGGGGTGTGGGGGGAAAAGCCGGGAACTGCCCGATTCCGTACCTTGAAACCGCCTAGGCGGTTTGTTTCCTTGTGGGAACCTTAGTCAGCCGACGCTCCCCGGGCCACCGGAACGCCTCGTGATCCTTTTCATGGATCGCTTCGCGCACGACGGGGTACACGCCTCGGCCTCCCCGGACCCGATACGGGCCCGCCGCCGGTCGTAATCCAAAAAGTAGGGAACCGTTAGGCCCTGCTGATTCGCTGGGCCCACCGTCCGCACCGAGCGCATGCACGCACCGAGCGCATGCCCGGACGGAAGGGGAGGCCCTGCCGATGCCCGACTGTCTCGTCATCTTCGACTGCGACGGCGTACTCGTGGACAGCGAGGTGCTCAGCGCCCGGGTGATGCGCGAGATGGCGGCGGAATCGGGCCTGGCCATAGCCCACGAGGACGCCCTCCCGCTGATACGGGGGCGCAAAGTCGCGGAATGGGTCGCGGAGTTGGCCGCCGCGCTCGGCCGCCCCCTGCCGGACACCTTCATTCCGGAGTTCCGCCGGCGCACGGCCCTCGCCTTCTCCGCGGAACTGCGGGCGGTGCCGCACATCGAGCAGGTCCTGCTCACCCTCCCGCTCCCGTACTGCACGGCGTCGAGCGCGCCCGCCGAGAAGATCCGCCTCACGCTCGGCCTCACCGGCCTGCTGCCGTACTTCGAGGGCCGCGTCTACAGCGCCTACGAAGTGGGCGCCTGGAAACCGGACCCCGGACTCTTCCGCCACGCGGCCGCGGACATGGGGACGGCCCCGGGGCGGTGCGCGGTCGTGGAGGACAGCGTGGTCGGCGTCCGGGCGGGGGTGGCCGCCGGCATGACCGTCTTCGGGTACGCGCCGCACGGCAGCGGCACGGACGCGGCGCTGGGCGCGGCCGGCGCCATCACCTTCCCCTCGATGGAGCGGCTCCCCGCCCTGCTCGACGCGTGGCACGCGACGGCGGCGCGCCGGACCGGCGGCGGGAGAAGGGCCGCCTCTTAGCCGAGGCCGCCTCCACAGAGCCCAGAAAGGGTCCACAGCACGTGCTGAGCATCCTCGAACAACTCCAGCAGACCAACCCGTCCGCCGAGATCTGGTGGGACTCCTCGCCCCTGGACTTCCCCCGCTGGCGCGGCGCCTTCCTCGACCGGGCGCCGGACGAGACCGCACACGGGCGCTGGGCCGCCCAGCTCGACCGCTTCCTGCTCCCCGGCCGCCCCACCGGCTCGCTCGTCCGCGGTGTCACCACCAACCCCTCCCTGGTCGCCAAGAGCGTCCTGGCCGCCCCCGACCTCTGGGCGGCGGAGATCAGGGAACAGATCCGATGTCAGAAGTCACCCGGCATCGAGGAGACCTTCTCCCTCCTCTACCAGGAGGCCGTGAGCCGCGCGGCGGCCGCGATGCTGCCCATGTGGCAGGAGACCGACGGGCGGTACGGCTGGGTCTCCGGCCAGCTCGACCCGCGCCACATGTTCGACGCCGGCCGCATGCTCGACCAGGCGCTCCGGCTCGCCCGGACGGCACCGAACCTCATGGTCAAGGTGCCGGGAACCCGCGAAGGGTACGAGGTCGTACGCGAGTTGGTCGCCCGCGGCATCTCGGTCAACAGCACCCTCTCCTACACCGTCCCGCAGTTCGTCACCTGCGCCCGGGCCGTGCGGGCGGGCCTGGCGCAGGCGCGCCGGCAGGGCGTGGACACCTCGCGGTGGCGGGCCGTCTTCACCCACATGATCGGGCGGTTCGGCTCCCAGGGCGATCTGGAGGCCGAGGCCGCCACCCGGGGCATCGCGCTGAGCCCCACCGAGGTCCGCTGGGCGGAGATCGCGGTGGCCAAACGCATCCACCGGATGATCCAGGAGGACGGAATCCCGGTGAAGATGCTCCTGTCGAGCCTGGAGGCCGACGACCCGGACCGGGGCATGACCTCGCTGAGCATGCACCTGGAACAGAGTGCCGGCGGCGCCGTCGCCTACACCTGCAAACCCCAGTTCATCGCCGACATCATGCGCCGCGACGGCGAATTCCGCGGCTTCGACCCCCGGGCGATCGACCGGGACGTCCCGCCGGCCGTCCTGGAGAAGCTGATGCGGCTGCCCTCCTTCCACCGGGCCATCACGCCCCACGGCATGGCCCCCGAGGAATTCGCCAGCTACGGCTCCTTCGTGACGACGTACAGCGAGGTCATCCGGAACACCCGGCGGCTGATCGACTTCGTGGCGCACCAGCTGGAGCTGTCACCGCCCCGGGAGGACGCGCTCCTGGTGACCGGATCCCTCGGATAGCCGGGAAGAGCCCGCGGGCCCATTCGACCGCACGACGAAACCCCAGGAGAACGCGTACATGCACACATCAGTCGCCCTGTGGAGTCATCCACGGTCGATGTCGACGGCACTGGAGCGCTCGTTCATGGAACGCGGCGACTTCAAGGTGTTCCACGAAGCCTTCGCCTACGTGTACTTCATGCACGAGGAACGCGCCGACATCCCCCACAAGAATCCCGACCCGGCCCATCCGCGGACCTATCCGGACGTGAGGGAAATGATGGAACGGGCCCGCCCGGAGCGGCCCGTCTTCCACAAGGACTTCCCCTATCACGCCCTCGACCACCTGCTGGCGGACCCGGAGTACCTGCTCGGGCAGGTGAACACCTTCCTCATCCGGGACCCGGAGGAGGCCGTGCTCTCGCACGCCACCGTCCACCCCGGCGTCACCCGCGAGGTGCTCGGCTACCAGCAGCTCGCGCGGCTCTTCGACGCCGTCCGCGAACTGACCGGGATGACCCCGACCGTCATCAACGCGGCCGACCTGGCCCGTGACCCCGGCGGCACCATCGCCGCCTACTGCGACGCGGCCGGCATCCCCTTCGTGCCGGAAGCACTCACCTGGTCCGCGGGCGAACGCGCGGAATGGTCGACCTGGAGCGGCTGGCACACCGACGTCACCTCCAGCAGCGGATTCCAGCGGCCCGAGCGCAAATACCGCTTCTCCTACGAGGAAGCGCCGCACCTGCGCGCATTCGCCGACTACTGCCGGCCCTTCTACGAACACCTCGACCGATTCCGGATCCAGCCGGCCATGGAGGCAGCACAGTGAGCACCAGCAAGGTCATCGTCACCGGCGGCGCCAACGGAGTGGGCCGGGCCCTGGTACGCCGGTGCCTCGACGACGGCATGACCGTCATCGCCTGCGACGTCGACGAGCCGGCACTCAAGGCACTCGCCGACGAGCACGCCGGGCGCCCGCTCGACACCCACGTCTGCGACGTCGCCGACCACGCCGCCTGCGACGCGTTCATGGACCGGGTACTCGCCGACCACCCCGATGTGGACGGCCTGGTCAACAACGCCGGCCTCTACCTCGGACAGCCGGTCTGGGACTACGACGACGCCACGATGGACCGCGTCGTCGACGTCAACGTCAAGGGCCCCATCTGGCTCTCCCGCCGGTTCGCCGGGCACCTGCTGCCCCACGAGCGGCGCGGCGCCATCGTCAACCTGGCCTCCGTCGCCGGCGAGGTCGGCAGCTCCGACGCGCTCTACGGCACCGTCAAGGCCGGCGTCATCGGACTCACCAAGTCCAACGCGATGAACTTCGCCCCGTACATCCGCGTCAATGTCGTCTCGCCCGGCCTCATCGTCAATACCGCGATAGCCGACCGCATTCCCGACTACCGGTACGCCGAGTACAAGCGCCAGGAACAGCTCGACGGGGACATCCTTCCCGAGGACGTGGCCAATGTCTGCGCCTATCTGCTGAGCGACGCGTCGAAGACGCTGACCGGGGCGCTGCTGCGCGCCGACAACGGCTGCTATCCGCGCTGAGTGAGGACGCGTGTACGGGGCAAGGAGTGACGTGGGCGGGAATCGAAAGGGAGCGGAGCCGTTGACGAAGAGCATGGCCGGGAAGGCCACGGCCGAAGAGAGCGGGACCGGGAAGAAGCCCCTCATCATGCTGCTGGGCATGGGTGACCTGTCGTCCCGGGTGCTCAACATGCTGCTGGCCGACCCGGCCACCAACCGCGTGGTACTCGCCGGGCGCGACGTCGAGGCGGCCCGCAGGCGGGGCAACCTGGCGCGCTTCACCGCCACCAACCTGGGCCTGATCGGCGAGGTCGACGCGGTCCACATCGACCTCTACGACGTCGACGCCACGGCGGAGACACTCGCCCGGGTGCGGCCGGACATCATCTTCATGGGCGCCTCGCTCCAGTCGTGGCGCGTCATCACCGCGCTGCCCAAGGAGACGTTCGAAGAGCTCGACGAGGCCCAGTTCGGCCCCTGGCTGCCGATGCACCTCACGCTCAACCACCTCCTGATGCGGGCGGTACGGGCGTCCGGCACCGGGGCCCGGGTGGTCAACGCGGCCTTCCCCGACGCGGTCGGGCCCGTCCTGGACAAGGTCGGCCTCGCACCGACGATCGGCGTGGGCAACGTCGCCAACATCGTCCCCGCCCTGACCTACGGCTTCGCCCACCTCCTCGGCACGGACCCCGCCGACGTGGAACTGCGGCTGGTCGCCCAGCACTACTTCAGCCACTACGTGCCCCGGTTCGGCGATGCCGGGAAGGGCGCGTACCACCTCAGCGTCCGCTCCGGCGGTGTCCCGGCCGGCGAGGACATCGACCACACGGCGGTGTTCGCCCGGCTGGACGGCCCGCTGAAGCGCCTCGGCGGCATCGACGGGCAACTGCTCACCGCCTCCTCGGCGGCCCGGGTCGTCATCGGCATGGCCACGGACAGCGGGATCCTCGCCCACGCGCCCGCCCCCGCCGGCCTGCCGGGCGGCTACCCGGTCCGGGTGGGCGCCGACGGCGGCACGGTCGATCTCGACCCGTCCCTCCCGCTCGACGAGGCCGTCCGCCTCAACGAGGTCTGCCAGCGGGCCGACGGCATCGAGCGGATCGACGACGACGGCACGGTGACCTTCACCGAGCCCGAAATGGCGGTCATGAAGCGGATGATCGGCTACGAGTGCCGCACCATGAAACTCGACGACGCCGCCGGCTGGGCCGAGGAACTCGCCGCGAAGTACCGGGACTTCCGCAAGCAATTCGTCTGACCCACGGCATGTGCGGCGGCACCGGTGACCGACCGCCGGGACGCTCCGCATTCTCCCTCCGCAATGACCCTCCGACCAGAAAGACGACCATGACGGAAAGCACGACGGACTTCGCGGCCGGCGCCACGATATCCGGGCAGGTGACACCGGAGGAGTACACGGGTCAGTACAAGCCGACACTGGTGGACCGCTGGGACGAACTCATCGACTGGGACCGCCGGAAGGCGAGCGAGAACAACTTCTTCGTCGAGCTGCTGAAGGAGGCCGAGGCCCACCGGATCCTCGACGCGGCGGCCGGCACCGGTTTCCACTCGGTCAGCCTCGCCGAGGCGGGATTCGAGGTGACGGCGGTCGACGGCAGCGAGGAGATGCTCAAGCGGGCGGCGGCCAACGCCCGCCGGGAAGGCCAGAGCTTCGAGATCGTCCACACGGACTGGCGCGGGCTCGGGGAGAACCTGGGCGGGCGCTACGACGCCATCGTCTGTCTCGGCAGCTCCTTCCCGCACCTCTTCCACGAGGCCGACCGCCGGGCGGTGCTCGCCGAGTTCTACGCGGCGCTCAACCCCGGCGGCATGCTCATCCTCGACCACCGGAACTTCGACGCCATCCGCGCCCACCGCTACCGCAGCAGCGGGAATTTCTACTACTGCGGCACCGGTGCCGATGTCTCGGTGGCCCACATCGACGAGCATCTGTGCCGGTTCCAATACGACTTCCCCGACGGGGAGACGTACCACCTGGAGGTCTATCCGCTGCTCAAGGACGAACTCACCGGACTGCTCCTGGCGTCGGGCTTCGACACGACGCAGACGTTCGGTGACTTCCAGGAAAAGTTCGACATCTTCGCGTCGGACTTCATCATCCACGTGGCGCGGAAGGCATGAGCGACACCATGACGGCGGGCCGGCGGCACACCGGCCCGCTGGGCGGCTTCGTCATCACGGTACTGCTGACGAGTTTCGTCGCGGCGACGTACGGATTCGGTTTCTACCTGTTCTCCCAGATCGTCACCGACATGCGGAGCGATCTCGGCTTCGGCTACACGGCCGTGGGCACCATCACCGCCGCCGGGCAGCTCGGATTCCTGGTCTTCGCGATGATCGGGACCTGGCTCTCGGGCCGGATCGGCGGCGGCCAGGTGACCATCGGCTCGGTGGCCCTGTGCGCCGTGTGCCTGGTCCTGCTGCCGATGACCGACAGCATCCTGCTCATCGGCATCCTGCTCACGGTCCTCGGCGGTACCGCCGCATCGGTGTACGTGCCCCTGGTCGAGATCGTCGGCCGGGTCATCGACTACAAACACCGGGGAAAGGTGCTGGGCCTGGTCTCCAGCGGCACCAGCTACGGCGTCTTCGTCAACAGCCTCCTGGTGCCGTCCTTCGTGGAGGACGACAACTGGCGCGGCCTCTGGTACGCGGTCGGCTTCGGCACCCTCATGGTGACGGCCGTCGCGACCCTCACCTTCTGGCGGCTCGGGCTGTTCCGCCCCGACCCCGCGGAAGAGGAGGAGCGGGCGGAAGAAGGCGAGAACGGCCGGGAGGGCGGAAAGCAGGGCGCGTTCTCGGGCGTGCGCATGGTTCTCGTGCGCTGGGTGGTCATCATCTGGGTCATCAAGTTCATGAACGGCTTCGCCTTCATGCCCTTCCAGAACTACCTCTCCCCGTATCTCCGCGAGGGCCTGGGATTCGACATCGACTTCGCGGCCCAGGTGTGGGGCGTGATCGGCGTCATCGGCATGTTCTCCGGATTCGCCGTGGGCTGGCTCTCCGACAAGATCGGTGTACGCGCGTCGCTCCTCATCTGTTACGGCTGTTTCTTCGTCTCGTCCATGCTCCTGGTGCTCGCGCCGGTGGGTTATCTGCCCATGGTCTCGGGCGTGTTGTTCGCCGTCGCCTTCTACCCGATCTACGGTCTGGTGCCGGCGTACGTGTCCAAGACGGCCAAGGGAACGGCCGCCACGGTCATCTTCGGCGTCACCAATGTCGTGCAGGGCGTGGGCGGAATCGCCGGCAATTACACCGCGGGCGCACTCAAGAACCTCACCGGCGACTTCATGTGGTACTACGTGCTGATCGCGTTCGCGACGGTGGCCCTGGGCGTACTGACGCTCCAACTTCCCCCGGAAGGCGCGGACGACAGCACGGCCGGCAAGAAGGTCCGCCCGGAACCCGGCGGACGGCAGCCGGTCGAGCCCGAGGACAAGAGCCTCATCGGCGCCCAGCACAAGCACCGCACAGGAGGTGCCGAATGACCCACGACCGGCCCTGCACCTGCGGGCCGGGAGCCACCGTATGGCTGACCGGCCTGCCCAGTGCGGGAAAGACGACCGTCGCGGGCGCGCTGGCCGACCGGCTGCGCGCGGACGGACGCCGGGTCGAGATCCTCGACGGCGACGAGATCCGCGCCTTCCTCTCGGCCGGCCTGGGCTTCTCCCGCGAGGACCGCGACACGAACGTGCGGCGGATCGGACTGGTCGCGGAGGTACTGGCGCGCAACGGCATCACCGTGCTCGTACCGGTGATCGCGCCGTACGCCGACGCACGCGAAGAGGTCCGCCGCCGCCACGCCCGCTCCGGCACCGGCTACCTGGAGGTGCATGTGGCGACGCCGGTGGAGGTGTGCTCGGTGCGGGACGTGAAGGGCCTGTACGCGAGGCAGGCGGCGGGGGAAATCTCCGGGCTGACGGGGGTCGACGACCCGTACGAGATGCCCGTGGACCCGGACGCGCGGATCGCGGCGCACGAACTGAGCATCGACGACTCGGCGGACGCCCTGTACGCGCTGCTGGGAGAAAGGGGGCTGCTGTGAGTGTTCG
>NZ_JAGGOL010000059.1 GCF_018614525.1 Streptomyces sp. ISL-11 | reverse complement strand
CACGGTGTCGACGCCCACGAACGCGTCCCCCAGGTCGGGCTCACCGCGGCCGCCGCCCTGGTCGTCCACAGCGCCATGGACGGCGTCGCCATCGGCGCGGCCTTCCAGGTGGACACCAGCATGGCCGTCGCCGTGGCCGTCGCGGTCATCGCCCACGACTTCGCCGACGGCTTCAACACCTACACGATCGCCGACCTCTACGGGAACCGGCGCAACCGCGTCCTGCTGATGCTCGGCGCCGACGCCCTGGCACCCGTCGTCGGCGCCGCCTCGACGCTGCTCTTCACCCTTCCGGAGCAATTCCTCGGCATCTACCTCGGCTTCTTCGGCGGAGTGCTGCTCTACCTCGCCACCTCCGACATCCTGCCCGAGGCCCACCACGAGCACCCCGCCCGCTCCACGCTGGCCTGCACGATCGCCGGGGTGGCGTTCATCTGGCTCGTCGTGGGCCTGTCGAGCTGACGTCACGGGCGCGGCAGCCCGGCCACGAAGCGCTCCGCGGTGCCGGGCGCGCCCGCCCAGTGGACGTGCAGGTACGAGGCGTGCACACCGCCCTTGACGAAGCCCTCGACCCGGCGTTCCGGATGCGTGAACCCCCAGGCGGGGGTGGCGCCCGCGCCCGGGTCGATCACCGTGCGGTGGAACTCGTGGCCGCGCACGCGCGTGCCGGCGGGCGCGAGGACGTTGTCGGCGATCGCGACGGCCTCCCGGTAGCCGAGCGTGAGCCGGCCGGACATCCGGGCCTCACCGGGCAGTACACCGCACATCGGCCTGCCGTCGAGGGAGTCCGAGAGGTACAGCAGCCCGGCGCACTCGGCGGCGAGCGGAGCGCCGGACTCCGCGAGGGCGGCGACGGCCTTCCGCAGCGGCTCGTTGGCGGACAGCTCCGGCGCGTACATCTCCGGGAAGCCGCCGCCGATGACGAGACCGGCGGTGCCGTCCGGCAGGGCCTCGTCGCGGAGGGGGTCGAAGGTGACGACCTCCGCGCCCGCCGCGGTGAGGAGCTCGGTGTGCTCGGCGTACGAGAAGGTGAACGCGGGACCGCCGGCCACGGCGACGACGGGGCGGGCCGAGGGCACTTCGAGGCCGTCTTCCGGGAACGGCTCCCCGCAGGCGTCCCCGGCCGCGCTCCACGCCTCACCGGGCACCGGCGGCGCGCTGTGGGCCAGCGCCAGCAGCGCCTTCAGGTCGCAGCCCGCGCGCACGTGCTCCGCCTGCGCGGCCACCGCCTCCAACGCGTCGGCCCGGCGCTCGGCCACCGGGATCAGCCCGAGGTGCCGGCTCGGCGTGTCGACCGGACGAGCCCGCCGCACGGCGCCCAGCACCGCCACCCCCGACTCCTCCAGCGCCTCCCGCAGCAGCGCCTCGTGGCGGTCCGAGCCGACCTTGTTGAGGATCACGCCCGCGACCCGCACCTCCGGGTCCCACGACGCGAAGCCGTGCACCAGGGCCGCCACCGAACGCGACTGCGACGACGCGTCCACGACCAGCACCACCGGTGCCCGCAGCAGCTTCGCCACATGGGCCGTCGACGCCAGCTCGCCCTGGCCGCTCGCCCCGTCGTACAGGCCCATCACGCCCTCGACGACGGCGATGTCGCAGCCCGCGGCCCCGTGCAGGAACAGCGGGGCGATCCGCTCGGGCCCGCACAGATACGCGTCGAGGTTGCGGCCCGGCCGGCCCGTCGCCAGCGCGTGGTAACCCGGATCGATGTAGTCCGGGCCGACCTTGTGCGGGGACACCGCGAGCCCGGCGTCGGCGAAGGCCCGCATCAGGCCCGTGGCGACGGTCGTCTTGCCGCTGCCCGAGGCCGGGGCCGCGATGACCAGGCGGGGGATGCGCGTACTCACCACTCGATGCCCCGCTGGCCCTTCTGACCGGCGTCCATCGGGTGCTTGACCTTGGACATGTCCGTGACCAGATCGGCGAAGTCCACCAGCGCCTGCGGCGCGTTGCGGCCCGTGATCACGACGTGCTGGGTGCCCGGCCGGTCCCGCAGCACCGAGATCACCTCGTCGGTGTCGATCCAGCCCCAGTGCATCGGATAGGCGAACTCGTCCAGCACGTAGAGCTTGTACCGCTCCGCCGCCAGGTCACGCTTGACCTGCTCCCAGCCCTCGCGCGCCTTCTCCTCGTTGCTGAGCTCGCCGTCCTTGGCGTCGCGCTGGATCCACGACCAGCCCTCGCCCATCTTGTGCCAGTCGACGGACCCGCCCTCGCCCGAGGCGCCGAGCACCCGCAGCGCGTTCTCCTCGCCGACCTTCCACTTCGCCGACTTCACGAACTGGAACACCCCGATGGGCCAGCCCTGGTTCCACGCCCGCAGCGCCAGCCCGAACGCCGCCGTCGACTTGCCCTTGCCGATGCCGGTGTGGACGAAGACGAGCGGCCGGTTGCGGCGCTGACGCGTGGTGAGCCCGTCGTCGGGAACGACGGTCGGCTGTCCCTGTGGCATTACGCGGCCCTCCTGGAGTTCGTGTTCCGTACGGTACGTACGAGCGCGGAGACGCTGTCCGCACGCAGTTCGTCGAGCGTGACCACCGGTCCGCGCAGCTCGCGGCCCAGCTCGCCCGCCAGCCCGAGCCGCACCGGCCCCGACTCGCAGTCCACCACCACCGACGCCGTGCCCTCGCCCGCCAGCAGCCGCGCCGCGCGCGCCGCCCGGACGAGCGGCTCCGGGCCACCGGTGGCCCGGCCGTCGGTCACCACGACGAGCAACGGGCGCCGCGACGGATCGCGCAGCCGCTCCACCCGCAGCACTTCGTGCGCCCGCAGCAGCCCCGCCGCCAGCGGCGTACGGCCACCCGTCGGCAGCCGCTCCAGCCGGGCCGCGCCCGCGTCCACCGACGACGTCGGCGGCAGCGCCAGCTCCGCGTCCGCACCCCGGAACGTGATCATGCCGATCTTGTCGCGGCGCTGGTACGCGTCGAGCAGCAGCGACAGCACCGCGCCCTTGACCGCGCCCATCCGCTTGCGCGCCGCCATCGACCCGGAGGCGTCCACGACGAACAGCACCAGGTTGCCCTCGCGGCCCTCGCGCACGGCCTCCCGCAGATCGTCCCGGCGGACGACGAGCCCCGGCCCGCTGCGGCCCCGCGCCCGCTGGTACGGTGCGGCCGCCTGCACGGTCGCCGCCAGATGGAGCTTCGACAGCGCGCCCCGGGGCCGGCGCGCCCCGGTCGTCCGGCCGTGCGCGGTACGGGCCCGCGAACGGCGCCCGTCGGCGCCCTCGCCGAGGCCGGGGACGTCGAGCTTGCGGGTGCGGAAGGGATCGGCGGCCGCGACGGCCGGGGTGTCGCCGCTCTCCGCCGCGGCGCTGCCCTGCGGTGCCTCCCGCGGCGCGGAGGGCTCCTGACCGGCGTCACCGGCCGGCTCGGACTCCTCCTGCCGCTGCCGCTGGCCGGGGAGGTCCGGGCTGTCCGGTCCGTTCGCGTCCTGCGGCGGTTGCCCACCGCCGGGCCCGTCGTCGCCCGGGCCGCCGTCACCGGGGCCGTCGTCCGGGCCCTCCGGCTCGGGCTCCGGGTCGGGCTCGGGCTCCGGCTCCTCGTCCTCGAACTGCCGCAGGATCTCGTCGAGTTTGTCCTCGTCGAGGCCGGGGGCGTCGAAGGGCGCCCGTCGCCGCCGGTGCGGCAGCGACAGCAGCGCCGCCTGCCGGACGTCCGCCGTCGTCACGTCCGTACGCCCCGCCCACGCGGCCAGCGCGGACGCGGTGCGCGCGGTGACGATGTCCGCGCGCATGCCGTCGACCTCGAAGCCGGCGCACACGGCGGCGATCCGGCGCAGGGCACCGTCACCGAGCCGCACGCTGGGCAGGAGGGCGCGCGCGGCGGCGATGCGCTCACGGAGCGCGTCCTCCTCGGCCGCCCACTTGGCGGCGAACGCCGCCGGGTCCTCGTCGTGGGCGAGCCGGCGGCGCACGACCTCGACGCGCTCGTCGGTGTCCCGGGAGGCGGCGACCTCGACCGTCAGCCCGAACCGGTCGAGGAGCTGCGGGCGCAGCTCGCCCTCCTCGGGGTTCATGGTGCCGACGAGGAGGAAGCGGGAGGCGTGACGGACGGAGACGCCCTCGCGCTCGACGGAGGAGGAGCCGGTGGCCGCCGCGTCGAGGAGCGAGTCGACCAGGTGGTCGCCCAGGAGATTGACCTCGTCGACGTACAGCACACCGCGGTGCGCGGCCGCCAGCAGACCCGGCTCGAACGCCTTGACGCCCTCGCTCAGCGCCCGCTCGATGTCGAGCGCTCCCACGAGGCGGTCCTCGGAGGCGCCGACGGGCAGCTCGACCATGCGGGCGGGGCGGCTCGCGTGCGCTCCGGTCTCGTGCGGGCCGTCCGGGCAGGTGGCGTCGGGGGCCGCCGGGTCACAGGCGAACCGGCAGCCGGCCACAGCCTCGATCGGCGGCAGCAGGGTTGCGAGGGCGCGGACCGTCGTGGTCTTCGCCGTGCCCTTCTCACCGCGGATGAGCACGCCGCCCACTGCGGGACTCACCGCGTTGAGGAGCAACGCGAGCCGTAGATCGGCCATGCCGACGATCGCGGTGAGCGGGTAGGGGGTGGTCGTCACGCGGTGATCACTCCTTCGGGTGTTTCTCGTGCGGCTTCGGCAGTGTGTTCGCCCGATTCGGGGCAGGCTGGTGTCCATATCCCCGCGCATGCGGGGATGTTCCTGCCCTTTCGCCCGCAATGGGTGGCGTTCTCGTTTGTTCCCCACGCACGCGGGGGTGCTTCGGCAGGAGTGCTCACGGCGCCCCCGGCGGTATGAACGGGTATCCGCTCGGCACCCCGCCCTCGATGAGCCGCAGCAGCGCGTCCGTGTCCGCGTGCTCCTCGATCAGATCACCGAGGCGGTCCAGCTGTTCCTCGCGCAGGGCCGCGAACGAGGTGTCCGGCGCCGGGACGAACGCCCGGCCCGCCGCGTCCGCCACCCGGCGCAGGAACGCCCGGCGGAAGCCGTCGCTCTCCAGCGAGCCGTGCCAGTGCGTGCCCCACACCGCGCCCACCCGGCAGCCGTCCAGGAAGGGTTCGCCGGCCAGCACCTCGGCCACGCCGTGGTGGATCTCGTAGCCCTCGACCCGCTCGCCCAGCGCCTCGCCGACCGGCCGCGCCAGGGTCTTCTCCACCGCGAACCGCACCCGTACGGGCAGCAGGCCCAGGCCCTCGACGACGCCCGCCCGCGACTCGACCTCGTCCTCGACGCGCTCGCCCAGCAGCTGGAAGCCCCCGCAGATGCCCAGCACCGGCCGGCCCTCCGCCGCCCGGCGCGCGAGCGCGTCCGCCAGCCCGCGCTCGCGCAGCCAGGCCAGCGCGCGGACCGTCCCGCGCGTGCCCGGGACGATCACCAGGTCGGCGTCGGCCAGTTCCTCGGCGCGGTCGACGAAGCGGACGACCACGCCCGGCTCGGACGCCAGCGCGTCCACGTCCGTGAAGTTGGACATCAGCGGCACCGCGCAGACCGCGACCCGCAGGACGTCCGCGCCGTGCGGCGGGGCCACCACCGACTCGCGCACGGCACCGCGCATCGACACGCGCAGGCCGTCCTCCTCGTCGATGCCGAGCCCGTGCGCGAACGGCAGCACGCCCACCGTCGGGCGGCCGGTGAGGTCGCGCAGCATCTCCAGGCCCGGCTCCAGGAGCGTCACATCGCCCCGGAACTTGTTGACCAGATAGCCCGCTATGTGCGCCTGGTCCTCGCGGGAGAGCAGAGCGGTCGTACCGAAGAACGATGCGAACACCCCGCCCCGGTCGATGTCACCGACCACGACGACCGGCAGCCGCGCGGCCCGCGCGATGCCCATGTTGACGATGTCGGTGCGCCGCAGGTTGATCTCGGCCGGGCTGCCGGCGCCCTCGCAGATCACCGCGTCATGGGTGCGCCGCAGCTCCTCCAGGCACTCCGTCACCGTGCCGAACAACTGCTCCTGACGCCCGGAGTGGTAGCCACGGGCGCTGAGTTCGCCCACCGGCTTGCCCATGAGGACGATCTGGCTGCTGCGGTCGCCGCCGGGCTTGAGCAGCACGGGGTTCATCAGCGCCGTCGGCTCGACGCGCGCGGCGGCCGCCTGCATGGCCTGCGCGCGGCCTATCTCGGCGCCCTCGCGGGTCACGAAGGAGTTCAACGACATGTTCTGCGCCTTGAACGGCGCGACCTTGACGCCCTTGCGGATCAGCCACCGGCAGATGCCGGCCGTCACCACGCTCTTGCCCGCGTCCGAGGTGGTCCCGGCCACCAGCAGGCCCCCGCCCAGCGGGCCGTCCGGCCCGCGCCTCGATGATGTCACCGGTTCCTCCCTCTGACGGTCGTCCTCACGGCGGTCCTCACAAGGCTGCCCAGCGCGCGGCCGCCGATCGCGGCACCCAGCGCGAGCAGCGACACACGGCGCGAGAGGCGCACCGCGCGCTCGATGTCGTCCGCGCGCACCGGCCGGTTCTCCGCGCCGAGGACGGGCCGGTGCTCGACGCGGCCCGCGTAGGCGAGGGTGCCGCCCAGGCGCACGCCGAGCGCGCCGGCGAATGCGGCCTCCACCGGGCCGGCGTTGGGGCTCGGGTGCCGGGCGGCGTCCCGCCGGGCCACCCGCCACGCGCCGCGCGGGTCGGAGCCGGCGAGCACGGTCAGGGCGGCGGTGAGCCGGGCGCCGGGCCAGCCGACGACGTCGTCGAGGCGGGCGGAGGCCCAGCCGAAGCGCCGGTGGCGCGGGGACTTGTGGCCGACCATCGCGTCCAGGGTGTTGACGGCGCGGAAGCCGACCAGGCCCGGTACGCCCGCCAGCGCGCCCCAGACGAGGGCGCCCACGACGGCGTCGGAGGTGTTCTCGGCCACGGACTCCACGACCGCGCGCGCGATCTGCTGCCCGTCCAGCGCCTGCGGGTCGCGCCCGCACAGGTGGGGCAGCCGCTCGCGGGCGACGTCGAGGTCGCCGGCGGCGAGCGCCCCGCCGATGGCCCGCGCCTCGCGGCCGAGGGACGTACCGCCCAGGACGGCCCAGGTTGCGGCGGCGGTCAGCGCGATGCCGGCGGCGGGGGAGCGGCGCAGGCCACGGGCCAGCAGCGCGGCAC
>NZ_JAGGOL010000005.1 GCF_018614525.1 Streptomyces sp. ISL-11 | reverse complement strand
GCTTACGGGACATCATTTAGTGTCCTGAGTCGGAGATTCGTCGTTGGTTTGGTGTGAGTCGTCCTGGACCGAAGATCCCGCCGGTGGTGCTGAGTGATGCCGAGCGGGTGATGTTGCAGTCGTGGGTGCGTCGTCGTTCGAGTGCCCAGTCGTTGGTGTTACGGTCGCGGATCGTTCTGGAGAGCGCGGACGGTCGTGCGATCGCCGAGGTCGCCCGGCGGCTGGGCGTCACTACGGACACCGTTCGGGCCTGGCGCCGTCGCTTCCTGGAACGCCGGCTTGACGGTCTGTGCGACGAGCCACGTCCGGGTGTCCCGCGCAAGATCACCGATGCCGACGTGGAACGCGTGATCGTGAAGACGCTGGAGGAGACGCCGAAGGACGCCACGCATTGGTCGACGCGGTCGATGGCCGCGGCGACCGGGATGTCCCAGTCGGCGATTTCGCGGATCTGGCGGGCGTTCGCTCTCCAGCCGCACCGGGCCGAGACGTTCAAGCTGTCCAGGGACCCGCTGTTCATCGACAAGGTCCGCGACGTGGTCGGGCTGTATATGGATCCTCCGGAGCGGGCTCTGGTGCTGTGTGTGGATGAGAAGTCACAGATCCAGGCACTGGACCGGTCCCAGCCAGTGCTGCCGATGATGCCCGGGGTGCCCGAACACCGCAGTCACGACTACGTGCGCGCGGGCACCACGACCTTGTTCGCCGCCCTGGACACCGCGACCGGCAAGGTCATCGGCTCACTCCACCGCCGCCACCGCGCGCTGGAGTTCAAAAAGTTCCTCGCCAAGCTCGACAAGGAGGTCCCGGCCGGCCTTGAGGTCCATCTGATCCTGGACAACTACGTCACGCACAAGGTCCCGGCGGTCAAGCAGTGGCTGGCGGCACATCCTCGGTTCCACCTGCACTTCACCCCAACCGGTTCGTCCTGGCTGAACCTGGTGGAGCGGTGGTTCGCCAAGCTCACCACGAAGAAGCTCCGGCGCGGGGTCCACCGCTCGGTCCAGGCCCTTGAACGCGACATCCGGGCCTGGCTCACCGACTGGAACCAACACCCCAGGCCGTTCGTCTGGACGAAGACCGCCGACGAGATCCTCGACAAAGTCGCCGCTTACTGCCGACGAATCTCCGACTCAGGACACTAGGTCGACTTCCCCTTCCCGCTGCTGCGTCACATCGCGCGGATGCTCACCGCGGTGACGATCACGTTCAATGGGGCGGCCTCCTGGCCCGACCTGCTCGGCTCGGCCATCGGAGGGGCGACTTGCCGGCCTGACCTGCCGGCACCCGGCCGCACCCACCTCCGCCTCGTCATGTACCGCACCTGCCTGTGTGGTGGGCCGGAGCGCCGCCCGCCGGCTGCCGCCCCGCGCATGTCACAGCTTGCCGGGTGCCGCACCCATGAGTGTCCGCTTGGCGGACAGCCCGGTGGGAGCCGTGCCGCTCAGTCGCCTCGGCCTCCCGGGAATCCGGCGCGACGGCCGACAGGCCCGCTCGCCAGCGTGGCCGCAGTGACGAACATGTGACTCCTCCTCCCCGTGAACGCGGTGGCTTCTCGCTCTGCAGGTTGGCTTCCCGACGGACCGCTCCCCGCGTGAAGCTCCGCTGTTGCCGCGCTTAAGAAAACCTCGATGGACTTGGCGGCCGCGAATCGGCACATTGGTGCGCGCAAAGGATTGCCGCAGCGGCCCGCCCCGGCGGCAGCCCGTCGGCCCGTCAGCGCTCGGTCAGCACCCCACCACGCCTGGAGCGGCATTTCATGAAGGCACTCGTCAAGCACAAGGCCGAGCCCGGGCTGTGGCTCATGGACGTTCCCGAGCCCGAGGTCGGCTCTGATGACGTCCTGATCAAGGTGCTGCGCACCGGTATCTGCGGCACCGACCTGCACATCCGTTCCTGGGACGGCTGGGCCCAGGGAGCGGTCAGCACTCCCCGGGTCCTCGGTCACGAGTTCGTCGGCGAGGTCGCGACCGTCGGCGCGGACGTCCGTGACATCGCGGTCGGCGACATGGTCAGCGGTGAGGGCCACCTGGTGTGCGGGAAGTGCCGCAACTGTCTGGCCGGCCGCCGCCACGTGTGCCGCAGCACGGTCGGCCTCGGCGTGGGCCGCGACGGTGCGTTCGCCGAGTACGTCGCCCTGCCCGCCTCCAACGTCTGGGTGCACCGCACGCCCGTCGACCTCGACGTCGCCGCGATCTTCGACCCGTTCGGCAACGCCGTCCACACGGCCCTCTCCTTCCCTCTGGTGGGCGAGGACGTCCTGATCACGGGCGCGGGCCCGATCGGCATCATGGCGGTGGCCGTGGCCCGCCACGCCGGTGCCCGCAACGTCGTCATCACCGACGTCAGCGAGCCCCGCCTGGAGCTGGCACGCAAGGCCGGTGCGACCCTCGCCCTCAACGTCGCCGAGGCCAAGATCGCCGATGCCCAGCGCCAACTGGGCCTGCGCGAGGGCTTCGACATCGGCCTGGAGATGTCCGGTCGCCCCGAGGCCATGCGCGACATGATCGACAACATGACGCACGGCGGCCGGATCGCCATGCTGGGCCTGCCCGCCCAGGAGTTCCCCGTCGACTGGGCCAAGATCGTCACCTCGATGATCACCGTCAAGGGCATCTACGGCCGCGAGATGTACGAGACGTGGTACGCGATGACCGTCCTCCTCGAAAGCGGCCTGGACCTCAGCCCCGTGATCACCGGCAAGTACTCCTACAAGGACTTCGACGCGGCCTTCGACGAGGCCGCCACCGCCCGCAGCGGCAAGATCATCCTCGACTGGACCGCCTGACCGCCTGACCGCCTGACCGCCTGACCGCCTGACCGCCTGACCGCCGACCGCCTGACCGGCGGCGCCGGCAGGCATCAAAGGCCGCCCGGTCGCCGGAACACCGTCCGGCAGCCCGTCATCCGTCCGGTCGGCGGCACCGCCGCCCCCCTTCTTCCTCCCTCTCCAAGGAGCCCCCGCATGTACAAGTCCGTCCGTGACGACCTCCGCGCCACCCTCGACGAGATCCGCGAGGCCGGCCTCTTCAAGCCCGAGCGCGTCATCGGCACCCCGCAGAGCGCCTCCGTCCACGTCACGGCCGGTGGCGCCCCGGGCGAGGTCCTGAACTTCTGCGCCAACAACTACCTCGGCCTCGCCGACCACCCCGAGATCATCGGCGCCGCCAAGGACGCTCTCGACCGCTGGGGCTACGGCCTGGCCTCCGTCCGCTTCATCTGCGGCACCCAGGACGTCCACAAGGAACTCGAAGCACGCCTGTCGGCCTTCCTCGGCCAGGAGGACACGATCCTCTACTCCTCCTGCTTCGACGCCAACGGCGGCGTCTTCGAGACCATCCTCGGCCCCGAGGACGCCGTCATCTCCGACGCCCTCAACCACGCCAGCATCATCGACGGCATCCGCCTGTCCAAGGCCCGCCGCCACCGCTACGCCAACCGCGACCTCGCCGACCTGGAGCAGCAGCTCAAGGACACCCAGGACGCCCGCCGCCGCCTCATCGTCACCGACGGCGTCTTCTCCATGGACGGCTACGTCGCCCCTCTGCGCGAGATCTGCGACCTCGCCGACCGGTACGACGCCATGGTCATGGTCGACGACTCCCACGCCGTCGGCTTCGTCGGCCCCGGCGGCCGCGGCACCCCCGAGCTCCACGGCGTCATGGACCGCGTCGACATCATCACCGGCACCCTCGGCAAGGCCCTCGGCGGCGCCTCGGGCGGCTACGTCGCCGCCCGCGCCGAGATCGTCGCCCTGCTGCGCCAGCGCTCGCGCCCGTACCTCTTCTCCAACTCCCTCGCCCCCGTCATCGCGGCCGCCTCCCTGAAGGTCCTCGACCTCCTGGAGTCCGCCGGAGACCTGCGCGAGCGCCTGAACGCCAACACCGCGCTCTTCCGCACCAAGATGACCGAGGCCGGCTTCGAGATCCTGCCGGGCGACCACGCCATCGCCCCCGTCATGATCGGCGACGCCGCCGAGGCCGCCCGTCTGGCCGAACTCCTTCTGGAGCGCGGGGTGTACGTCATCGGCTTCTCCTACCCCGTCGTCCCCATGGGCGCCGCCCGCATCCGCGTCCAGCTCTCCGCGGCCCACTCCACGGCCGACGTCGAGCGGGCCGTGGCCGCGTTCGTCGACGCCCGCGAAGCCCTCAAGGGCTGACGCCGGCGGCCCCCGGGAGCGGCCCCACGCACGGGCCGCTCCCGGGCCCACCCGCACAGGACCCCGGGACCGGACCCTGATCCGACCCCGGCCACCGGCCCGGATACGCGCCCGGCCGCGCCCACCCGTACACCCTGCGGCGCGGCCGCGCCCTGGGCCGGGACCCGCGCGATCCCTGGCAAAATAGCCGGGTGATCGACCCCCGGCGGCTGCGCATCCTGCGCGCCGTGGCGGACCACCGCACGGTGACCGCCGCGGCTGCGGCCCTGTACCTGACCCCCTCGGCCGTCTCCCAGCAGCTCGCAGCGCTGGAACAGGAGACCGGCCACGCCCTGCTCACCCGCAGCGGCCGCGGCGTACGCCTGACCGCACCCGGCGAGATCCTCCTCACCCACGCCCACGAGGTCCTCGCGCAGCTGGAACGCGCCGAAGCGGAACTGGCCGCGTACGCCGGCGGCACCGCGGGCGAGCTCACCGTCGCGGCCTTCGCCACCGGTATCGCCGAAGTCCTCGCCCCCGTCGTCACCCTCCTCGCCGACCGCCACCCCGGCATCCGCTTGCGCGTGCGCGACGCCGAAGGCGACGAGAGCCTGCTCCTGGTCCTCGACGGCGGTGCCGACGTCGCCCTCGCCGTCGAATACCGTGGGGCGCCCCGGGAGGACGACCAACGCCTGGCCCGGGTCCCCCTCTACGCCGAACCCTTCGACGCCGTCCTGCGCGCCTCCCACCCCCTCGCGCAGGAACCCCACATCCGCCTCGAGGCCCTCGCCGACAGCGACTGGGTCGGCCCTTACCCCGGCAACCCCTGCCATGACGTCATGGTCCTGGCCTGCGAACTCGCCGGGTTCCAGCCGCGCCTGGCGCACTCCTCCGACGACTTCCGCGCCGTGGTCGCCCTGGCCGGCGCGGGCGCCGGAGTGGCTCTCGTACCCCGCTCGGCCCTGCGCGGCATCGAGCTCAAGGACACCGTCGTCCGCCCCGTCGAGGGCCGGACCGCCACCCGCCGCGTCTTCGCCGCGGTCCGCCGGGGCGCCGAGGACCACCCCCTCATCCGTCCCGTCCTCGACGCCCTCAAGGAGACGGCCGGCTCCCTGTCCACGGGCTGACACCGCCGGACCGGCGAGACGTCAGCGGGCGCCTCACCGTTCACAGCTTCCGGGGAGATGGCGACGACACTGTCTCGGCGCTCCTCTCTCCTGCACGGCTCACGTCGAGTGGACCGCGGTGCTGCCGCTCGCGACCGGGGCGACGGCCGGCGGACGGATCGGCGCCCGCGTGGGCCGCAGGCTCTCGACCACCGCGTCGCGCGTCATCGTGGTCGGCGTCGGCCTCGTCCAGCTGGCGCGGCTGACGGACGGACGCGCGCTGCGGGCGGCGACCGGCGCTCCGTCCCGCCGGACGAGCATGCGCCCCCGCCGCCCGGGGGGAAGCGCCCGATCATCGCCCTGCTCCAGGCCAGGGGCCGTTCGGCATCCGGCGAAAATGATCCGATCCGTGCGCGATTCGCACATATGATCACCTCGCTCTTATTCTTCTTCATGCGGGGGACTCTGTTCTGTGGGCACCTCTCCGCGCGCGGTGCGCGCGTTGGTCTTGCTGGCCGGCTTCTACCTGGTCGCTCTCGTCGTGCTCGGCGTACTCGTCGGGGCCGACATCGCGGTCTGGATCTGGGCGCCGCCCCCGGTCGCGATCAAGGTGACCGTCATCTCCGCCTTGCTGGGTTACCCGGTCCTGCGGGGCGTCTTCACGCTGGGCGCGGGCACCGGGGACGAGCAGGAAGCGCTGCCGGTCACCGAGCTCGATCAGCCCGAACTGTGGGGGACGGTGCGGGCGTTGGCCGAGCGCTCCGGGACCCGTGCGCCTGACGGGATCCTCCTCACCGGGGAGGTGAACGCGGCGGTCTCCGAGGACGCCCGGCTGCTGGGCCTGTTGCCCGGACGGCGCCGCCTGTACCTCGGCGTGCCGCTGCTGACCGGCCTGAGCGAGTCGCAGCTGCACTCGGTGATCGCCCATGAGCTGGGCCACTACGGCAACGCGGACACCCGCCTCGCGGGCATCACCTGGCGAGGCCGCGACTGCGTGCTACGGACTGTGGCGGCCTTCCAGGAGCAGGAGGGGAAGCGGATCGGCAAGGAGCGGTCCCGGCAGGAGAAAGCGGCCGCCAGGCGGCTGCGCAGGGGCAAGAAGGCAAAGGGCGTGGACACCCGAGGCGTCGGGTTCCGGTACCGCCTGATGGCCAAGCCTTTCCAGGCGTACGCGCGGTTCTACCTGCGGGTCACCAGCGGCGTCGGCCGGCAGCAGGAGCTCGCCGCCGACCGGATGGCGGTCCGGGTCGCGGGCCGGGACGCCACGGCCTCGGCGCTGCGGGAGATCGCGGTGCTCGACGCCGCCCACGACTTCTACCAGAGCCGGTACGCCCTGCTGGGCGTCGAGGCGGGCCTCCTTCCCCCGCGCGGTGAGGTCTTCGGCGGTCTGCGCCACCTGCTCGCCGACCCCCGGCGCCGGTCCGCCCTGGCGGAGTTGCGCGGCGAACTGCCGGCCGACGAGGAGTCCCCGTACGACTCGCACCCTCCGGTGGCCGAGCGGGTGCGGCTGATCGAGGCGCAGCCCGACGACGGCCGTGGGGCGGACCCGGCGCGGCCCGCGCTGGTGCTGCTGCGCGATGCCGGGCGGGTGCTGGCGGAGCTGGAGGACGTCCTCCTCACACCGGAGGCACTGGCCATGGAGCGGGCGGAATGGCCCGAACTGGCGCACAGGGGGATGCACGCGCTGGCGAGGGAGGCCGCCGGGCCGCTGCGAACGGCACTGGCCACGGCGGGGGTCGCCTCGGGCAGCGCCTCGGGCGACCTCACGGCCCTGCTGGACTCCGCCGACGCGGGACGGCTGTGGCTGGTCGCGGGGCACCTGCCCAAGTCGCCGGAGGCGGCAGAGGCGACAGGTCGGGCGGCGCGGGAATTCCTGCGGCCGGCGCTGGAGGCCGGGACGTACGGACTGGCGGAGCTGGCCCTGGTGGAGAAGGCCGGGGCGTACTGGGAGCTCTCCTGGTCCGAGCGGGTGCGGCTGCGGCTGCCGGGGGCCGCGCACTCCGGTGAGACGGAGGAGGCGCTGGCGGCTGCGGTACGGGCAGCCACCGCGGACGCCACGGACACCGCGCCGCTGCGCACGCTCCTCGCTCGCTGAACCCACGAATCCACGAATCCACGAATCCACGAATCCACGAATCCACGAATCCACGAATCCACGAATCCACGAATCCACGGATCCACGGATCCACACTCTGTAAATCCGTAAATCCACGAATCCATGAACTCACGACTGATCGGACCGTAGAAGCCCATGTCCGGGATCCTCCCGCTCATCGTCATCGCAGTCATGCTCTTCTTCTGGCTGCGGTCCAGGCAGCGCGCCAAGCGCGCGGAGGGACTCGCCGCCGAAATCGGTGCGAGCCTGCTGCCGCCGGAGCGCCAGAGCACGGACCGGGCGTACCCGGACCCCGAAGCGGAAGCCGTGCTGGCGGCCCTTTCCCGGGGCGAGTGGCAGCCCGCCGCCCAGGCGCTCGCCGCGGCGGGCACCGACTGGGAACGCCGTTCCTACCTCGTCGGGGTTGTCGCGGCGCGGGCGGCCGAGGACGACACCTGGCTGCGGGCCTGGCAGGCCGCGCGCCCCGACGACCCGGACGCGGCCGTGGTCCACGCGGACGCGAAGGTGTCGCTGGCCTGGAAGATCCGTGGCGGGGGCTGGGCCAAGGACACCTCCGCCGAGCGGTTCGCCGGCTTCCACCGGGTGCTGCGGGAGGCCAGGGAGGACTTCGCCCGGGCCGCGTCCCTGGCCCAGCCCGGCGACCCCACCCCATACCTCCTGCAGATCCCGCTGTACAAGGGCCTGAGCGCCCCGCACGAGGCGCTGCGCCAGCTGTGGGCCGAGGTCACCGCCCGCGCCCCGTACCACTACGAGGCACACTGGTACGCGCTCCAGTACTGGAGCGCGAAGTGGTGCGGCTCCATGGAACTCGCCCGCGACTTCGCCGCGCAGGCCGCGGCGGCGGCTCCGCGCGGCAGCTTGCTGACGATGTTCCCGCTGGTCAGCTGGTACGAGCACAACGATGACGAGGCGCCGGACGAGGCCTACGGCTGGCCGGAGATGAAGGCGCTGACCGAGGCCGCCCTGGCGGATGTCGCCGTGGCGCGGCCGGGCCACCCCAGGGTCGCGGAGGTCCGGCATCTGCTGGCCTACTGCCTGACCAAGCAGGGCCGCCATGAGGCCGCCTTGGAACAGTTCCGGCTGGTGGACGGCTATGTGGGGGCCCTTCCGTGGCGCTACTACAGCGACCCGGCCGAGGTCTACTGCCACGTCAGGGCCGTGGCGCTCAAGGGTGCGGCGTCGAGGGCCGCCGGCTGAGCCTCGCGGAATCGAGGCAGGCAGTCAACGCGCGCTCGGCCATGGTCGCGGCTGGTGCTCCTGCCGCGGGTCCGACGCCGGCGCCTCGGTGACATGGGCATCGACGGGGGCGCGGTGACAGGGGTGGCGCTCCGCCCGCCCGGAACCCGTGTCCGGATGTGACAGGAAACCGTCATTGCGGCCATGGCCTTCATCCCCTGACGATGGACGCATGCCCACTACGCACCGTGTCGTCATCGCGGTCTTCCCCGATGTCGATCTCCTCGACGTCACCGGCCCCGCCGAGGTGTTCGCCCTCGCCGACCGGCAGACCGAGGGCCGCGCCCGCTATGACGTCCGGCTCGCCGCGCCACAAGCCGGCGAGGTCCGGACGTCGGCGGGGGTGCGGCTGTGCGCCGATCTGTCGTTCGCGGAGGTCGGCGCGCGGGTGGACACCTTGCTGGTGCCGGGCGCGGTCGATCGAGGCGGTTCCGGCCCGGTGGCCCGCGTCGACCCGGAGGTCGTGGAGTGGGTACGGGCCACCGCGCCGCACGCCCGGCGGGTGGCGTCGGTGTGCGTGGGCGCCCATGTGCTGGCGGCGGCCGGTCTGCTGGACGGGAGGACGGCGACCACGCACTGGTCGACCGCCGCCCAGCTGGCCGCCGACCACCCCGCCGTCACGGTCGACCCGGACCCGATCTTCGTCCGCGCGGACCGGGGCCGGCTCTGGACCGGGGCGGGGATCAGCGCCTGCCTGGACCTCTCGCTGGCCCTGGTGGCCGAGGACCACGGCGAGGAGGTGGCGCTCGCGGTGGCCCGGCAGCTGGTGATGTACCTCAAACGGCAGGGCGGGCAGAGCCAGTTCTCCGTGCCGCTGGCCGGCCCGGCCACCTCCCGGCGGGACATCGACGAACTGCGCCTGTGGATCGCGGACCACCTCGGCGAGGACCTCTCGGCGGGAGCCCTGGCGCTCCGGATGTGCCTGAGCGAACGGCACTTCGCGCGGATCTTCACCCAGGAGACCGGCACCAGCCCGGCCGCCTACGTCGAAGCCGCCCGGGTCGAGGCGGCGCGCCGCCTGCTGGAGGGCACCGACCACCCGCTCGACCGGGTCGCCGCCACCGCCGGGCTCGGCTCGGTGGAGACCTTGCACCGGGCGTTCCGCCGGCAGCTCGCCACCACGCCTGCCGCCTACCGCCGCCGCTTCCGTACGACGACCGCCTGATCCCTCCGGCCCGTACCGCCCCGATCCCCTACGCCTTGAACGCAGGCCGCCGCGTCCACGCGGACACCGGCCGGCCGTGCGGCTTCGCCGTGCCCGGATTCCCGGCGCCCGCTCCCTTCCGACCGACTGTCTCTCCTCTTTTTCCTCATGTACCGCACCACCTGGAAAGGACCTCTCATGACCTCCATCGCCCCCTCCACCACGCTCCGCGACGTGTCCGGCATGGACAACAAGCCGCCCCGGCTGAGCGAGTCGACACTGATCATGATCGACTTCCAGAACACCTACCGCTCCGGCGTCATGGCCCTCGACGGCGCCGAGGCCGCCCTGGCCGCCGGTGCCCGGCTGCTGGCGCGGGCCCGGGCCGCGGGGACGCCGGTCGTCCACATCCTCCACGACGGCGGCGAGGGCACCCCGTACGACATCCGCGCCGAGATCGGCCGCATCAGCGACGAGGTCGCCCCGGTGGACGGCGAGGCCATCGTCGTCAAGCATTTCCCGAACTCCTTCCACGACACGGAGCTGGCCAAGACGCTGACGGAGCTCGGCGTCGGCGCGGGCGACGACCTCGTCCTGGTCGGCTTCATGACACACATGTGCGTCACGTTCACCGCCGAGGGCGCCTTCAACCTCGGCTACCGGCCCACGGTCGTCGCCGAGGCCACGGCCACCCGCTCCCTCGCCGCCCCGGACGGCACCGTCGTCCACGCGGCCGCCCTCAAGGCCGGCGCCCTGACGACGATCACCGATCTCTTCGGTACGGTCACGCCGACGGTCGACGACCTCCCGGCCTGAGCCGCGCCCGGGAGGCGGGGTCTCCCAGGAGGCCCCACCTCCCGGGACACCGCCCCTCAGCCCACCGGGGTGGTGACCTTCTTGCCCTGGCCGTCGACGGCGAACCAGAGGCCCTGTTCGCCCTGGCCCTGGATGTCTCCGGGCTTCTTGCCGCCGGTGAACCCAAACGGGGTGTCAGCCACCGCGCCAGTCCCCGGCGCCCTGCTCGGCAGGTTCAGGAGCCGTCGTCGGGTGTGGACGTGCCCGTTCGACGTCGGGCCTCGCGTGCCGCCTGTTCCGCTTGTTCGAGGCTTCGGTCGGTCTGCCGGGCCCTTTCGGCCGCAGCGCGGTGCCGGGCCCGGGCGTCCTTGAGCCGGTGTTCGAGGTCTTCGAGTCCGCGCTCGGTTTCGGCCAGGGCCTGTCGCGCCTCGTCGGCCTCGTCGCGTCGTCGGTCCAGCTCCCCTTCGCGGGCATGGAGCTCCTGCTCCGCCTTCCGCGCTTCGTGCCGGGCGCGCGTGGCCCGCTCCTCCGCCTCGCGCTGCCGGCGCCGGTCCCGGGCGGCGTCCAGTTCGCTCACCGTCGCTTCCCGGCCCGGGGCACGCTCACGATCCGGTGCGGACGGCAGGCGGCGCACGGTCCCGCTGTCCACGGCGGGGAAGCCGGCAGGCGAGGCCAGGGCGGTGACCAGCCGGCCTCCGGCCCATTCCTCGGCTGCCTGCGGGTCGGCGAGGACCGCGTGCAGGGTCGCCGCGACCTCACGCTGCGGGCTGTCACCGATCCGCTGTCCCGCCTCGGCCGCCAGCTGCCCGGCCTGGCGGGCGAGCGTGTCGACGAGGACGCGCTGCCGGCGGCTCAGCTCGCGCAGCCGCGCGCCGTCCAGTTCCCGATGGGCCTGCCGCAGGCCCTCACCGAGGGCGGTCAGCAACTCGACTTCCTCGGGCCGTTGTCGGGCCAGGAGATTGCAGGCCCAGGCGGCCAGCGTGGGGCGTCGCAGAGCGCGGATGCTCTTGGCGAGTGCGCGGTCGCCGGACCGTCCCGCCTCGGCCGCGCGTCGGTCGCGGGACGCCGTGAACTCCGCCGGGGGCAGCCCGTACAGCTCGTCGGCGACGGCATCGAGATCCACGGGCACCTCTCAGGAGACGGCACACGCCGAGCCGCTACGACCTCTCCACGGTGGTCCGGATCGCTTACGGCAGCCACAGCATGCCTGCCGAACGGGTGACCTCCGGGCCGGGCGGAACAACGGTGCACTCAGCGAGCTCGGGTTCCACCACCGCCACCACTGCCGGCGCTTCGGTCCAACGGCCCCCACGGCCCCCGCTGAAGGGCGATCTCGTCCTCCGCCTCGGCGATCACGCGGCCGTCGATCCAGGCGATCGGCGTCACGTCGCGTACGAGCGGTTCGTTGTCGGGGCCACGGCCGATCGCCCGCGCACGCAGGACCCAGGGGCGCACCTCGGGGCCTTTGTGTTCGCGAAGGTGGCAGTAGTCGTACAGGCGCCGGGCCACCCAGAGCCGGACCGGCCGCCCCTGCCACCACGGCTCGACGTCGAGGGCGTTCACGGAGAGTCCCGGCAGACTGATCCCGGTCAGTTCGTCGGTGCTGGACGCCTCGCCGAGATCGCGCCGGGGGCCGCGGGACCAGCGCACGTACAGGTTGTCCTTCTGCTCGACCAGGCCGGCCAGGGCGTCGAGACTACGGAGCACCGGCAGCTGGTCGTCGTCGACCGTCATCGCCCCGTACTCACCTCCCGTCCCGGCTTCACCTCGCCGACCGCGCGAGGCGGCCGCCGAGGTCTCCTGCGGCATAGAGACATCCGGTACATCCGACACAGGCGATGCATCCGAACCATCGAGTGCCCATCGAGTGTTCATCGAGTATCCAGTTCCACCCACGGCATTCCCCCGCCCCATGAGTACCCCCTCCCCACCAGGTACCTTTCCCACTCACCCCCCCCACAGCCGCCACTCTCGTAACAAGGAACCCCGTGACGACACCCACCCCTCCCGCTCCCGGCAACCACCCCGGGCAGCCCGCCACGGCCTACGGACAACCCCAGACCCCCCACACCGGCTACCCGCAGAACCCCTACCGGCAGACGCCGGCTCAGCCCTCGCCGCATGTGCCGCATGTGCCGCAGGGTTACGGTCAGCCGGCCGCGCCCGCGCCCGCACATGCGGGCGGACCGCAGCAGACCCTCTGCCGGTTCTGCGGAGCCTTCCCCGCCGTCAGCACGACGATCCGCAGCCACCAGGGCCTCGTCCTGCTGATGCGCTTCACCCGCCTGGAGGGCCCCTTCTGCCGTACGTGCGGCACCTCGGTCTTCCGTGACATGACCACCCGCACCCTGTGGCAGGGCTGGTGGAGCCCGTTCTCCCTGGTGCTGATCAACCCGATCACCATCGTCATCAACCTCGTCGCCCGCGCGAAGCTGAACAAGCTGCCGGAGCCCGTCCCCGGCCAGCCCGGGCCGCAACTCCAGCCGGGGAAGCCGGTCACGTCCCGGCCGGTCGCCCTGGTCGCCCTCATCCCCCTCGGGTGGTGGATAACCCTGATATCGCAGATCCTCATCCACGCGTGAACCCCTCGGCCCGGGCTCGGCGACGCGTCCCCACCAGGACCGCCGCAGCCCGGGCCGTGGGCCGAGTCCCCGTGGGCGGCACAATGTTCGTATGAGACGAGCCTCGTCCGTATCACTGGGCACCGCCGCGCTGCTGCTGCCCCTGACGCTGACAGCATGCGGTACGGAACGCTCCGGTACGCCGGACGCGCGGCCCGCCCACGGGAAGGCCACCGTGGACCGGGCCGACCTCGCGGCCCGTGCGCGAGCCATCGAGACCACCACGGACATGATCTACGTGATCAAGGCGCCCGGCTTCGAGGCCGCCCGCCAGTCCGTCGGCGTCCACGGCGACGACGGGTTCTCCAGCGCGTACGTTTCCAAGAGCGGCGGCATCATCACGCTCACCGTCGACCGGGGCACGCTGAACGAGACCAACTGCCCCACGGCGTCGCTCCAGGGAGCCGTGGAGGGAAAGGTGATGTGCGAGCGGGACGGCGACAGCTGGTATCGCACCGCCGCCGGTGCCCAAGGCCATGAGTACGCCCTCGCCAAGGACGGCCGCGTCGTACGCCTCGGCTCCGACGCGAAGACCGTGAACCGCGACACCCTTCGCGCGGCCGCCCGTTCCGTCCACCTCGGCGACGAGCGGGAACTGGACGCCCTCCTGCCGCCGTTGCGCGAGCGCGGCGGCAGCGGGCCGACCGAGCGCGGTGACCTGCCGCCGGTGGGCGACGGCGCGCCGGACAACCGGCCGCCGAACGCGGGCGGCTGACAGCGGGCCGGACGCCGGAGCGGTTCAGGGAACGGCCACCCCGGACGGCTCCTGCGGCGGAGCCGCCGGGCAGGCGCGGTCCGGGCCGAACTCCACCGCCGCCACCCGCTCCCGCGAGGTCCGGCCGAGAAGCACCACCGACGCCGCCTCCGCCACGACGTTCGGAACCGGGCACACCGGCGCCTCGTCCCCGGCGGCCGCGGCATGCGCGGACAGCTCCCGCAGCAGCCGGTCGAGCCCCCGCCGGTGCCGGGCGAAGACGCGCTCGGGGGCCCACCGGCCACGCGCCTCCTGACCCGCCAGGGCCTCGGCCGCCCCGACGTCCAGCAACACCAGATGCAGCTCGCGCCCCTGATGCCCCGCGGTCCGCGCCAGCCACCGCCGCATCCAGGCCCGGCTCCCGCAGTCGTGCACCAGGAAAGCCCCGCCCTCGCGCACCGCCGCCCGCAGCCACCGGAAGTGCTCCCAGCGCGCCCAGGGCCGGTACACGGCGTACGGCAGCCGGTCCGGCATCACGGCCTCGCACGCGACGTGGACGTCCCGGGGGTCCACCGCCGGCGCCGCCTCGGACCAGCGCCGCAGCAACGTGCTCTTGCCGCTGCCCGGCAGGCCGGAGACGACCACCACGGCGCCCGCCGGATACGACAGGACACCGGGCGCCCCGCCCGGCCCCCGCAGATCCACCAGTCCGCGCGGCCGCAGCACCGGCCCCGGCCCGCATATCTCGCTCACTACCGCCCCTTGCTCCACCCGGCCTGCCCCCACGGCCTCGCGCGGGCCGCCGACCGGCCCGGGAGGGCCCCCGGCCGGGGCACGAACCGGGGACAGCCTGCAAGACGCGACCGGGGCGCCCACGGTTCAGGATCGGTGCGGGCTTCGTTCACCGGGCCGGACGGCGGGTGACAGCCCGACCCGCAGGAAACGCGGCCGGTAGATGCCCGCGCGGCGGATGACGTCGTCGGGGACGAGGCTGTTGACGTTGTACGAGAGGACGAGTTCGCCCCGGCGCCCGAGTCCGGGGTGCTCGTGCGGGTTGTACGCGAAGACGTCCGGGTCGCGGTACGTACCCAGCGGGCCGGCCTCCGGCGCCCGGTACACCGTGCGCGGCCGGCCGAACGGACCGCCGGGCGCGCGCGACCACGCCAGCTGGATGTCCGGACTGAACGGTCGGTCCGCCCGCTGCGTCACCAGCGCGTACCAGGAGCCGTGCCGGACGACGCTGAGCTCGTCGGAGACGCGCAGCGCGGCCCCGCCCGGCCCGGACAGCCGGGCGGCACGCGACTCGCGCGCGGACCAGGTGCCGTCGGCGGCCCGATAGCGCCAGGGACCCCGCAGGTCGGAGCCGGGAACGCGGGCCAGGCGCAGGTGGCTGCCACCACCGGCCGCCGGCTCGGTGCCGTAGACGTAGGTGTGGCCGCCCTGCCGTTCCAGCCAGGCGCCCCAGGAAACCCCCGCCGACGACGGCAGGGGCGTGAGCGACAGCGGCCGGGAGAGCCGCTCGGGGCGGAAGCGGGCCAGCACATTGCCACGCCAGGCCACGTCCAGGGGATCGCTCCCGGTGCGCGCGTAGCGGGCGTAGACGACGGCGACGCCCCGGCCGTCGGGGACCCCGGCCCGCGCCCAGCACCACTCGTCGCGGCCGGCACCCGCCACGAGGGACACCGCACGGCCGGACCGGTCCCGTCCGGTGACGGTGCGCGGCCCGCGGCGGTTCCACAGCACGAAGCTGTTGTGGACGAACGGCGTGGTCCCACCGTCCTCGACGACGGGGGAGCGGGAGCCGTCGGGCCGTACCGTACCGAGGAAGGTGTCGGAGAAGACCCACAGCCGTCCGTCGGCCATCGGCACGGAGTACGTACTGTCGCCGCCGGTCCAGTGATCCGGCGCCCGGACACGCTCGGCGTACGCCCTGAACGCGTCGTCGAGCGCCGTGAGAGGCCGTACGGAGACGACACGCGGCGGCTGACCCGCGGCGGGCGGCGGTGCGGGAGGCAGGAATCCGCAGAGCGCGGCGAGGCAGGGCACCACCAGGCGGAGCGCACGCGGCCGGGCCGTACGGGCGGCGGCGCGCCGGTGACGGAGCGGCAGCGGGAACCTCATGACGGCACTTCAACGAGTACCGGGGCGACGGGGTTGCCGCCCTTCACCTGGTCGGCCGGATCGACGGAGGGCCCGGGCGCAGCGAGGAGCGCACACGGCGGCCGGCGCGACCGCGACGGACGGCTTCGGTGACCGGCGTCGGAACGCCGGTCACCAGGAGGTGTCACAAAGAATCCCGGGCGGTCGATTCCTACTCGGTGCCGGGGGTCTTGCGGGTCGTGACGTTCATCCGGTTCCAGGCGTTCACGGTGAAGATGAGCGCGATGAGCTGCGCCAGTTCCTTCTCCTCGAAGTGCTGGGCGGCCTCGTCGTAAACGGCGTCCGAAACGCCCTCGGGCAGCCGCGTGACCGCCTCGGTCAGCGCGAGCGCGGCCCGCTCCTTCGCGGTGAAGAGGCTGGACTCCTCCCAGGCGCTGAGCTGGTAGATCCGCTCCTCGGTCTCGCCGGCCTTGCGGGCGTCACCGGTGTGGTAGTCGATGCAGTACGCACAACGGTTGACCTGCGAGGCGCGGATCTGGACGAGTTCGAGGAGAACGGGGTCGAGGCCGTCACGGGCGGCGGCGTCGAGGGCGAGTACGGCCTTGAAGACCTTGGGGGCAACGGTGCCGAAGTTCATGCGCTGGGGAATCTCAATCGCTGTCATGCAGAGAACTCTAGGAGCGGAATAGGTCTGAGGTATGGTGCATTCCCGCGCCGGAACGATGGGTCAATTCCGGTGCCTGGACGCCGGATCCGCGGGTGCGTCCGGGGCCGCCTCCGGTCAGGCGGCAGCCGCCGGCGCGTCGAGCCGACCGGGCGGCGACGAAGGCGCCACGCAGGCGGTCACGTGGACCTCCGAAGACGCCGCTGAACATCGGTGGGGCGAGGATCTTCGGTATACCGGCACATGATTCCGGACCCGGCGAGCACGCCTCTCGCGCTCTCCGCCTGCCGGAGGCACGCCGCGGACGCCGGGACGTACGGACAACGGCTCACCTGAGTGGGTGAGGCGGTTCCGAGAATGCGCGTACGCCCTCTGGGCATTCAGCCCTTTGGCAGGAAATCCCGTCGCCACGACCGGGGGCACCGTGGCCGGGCTCGGAGAAGGGCCCGCTCCGGACGCCGCGGCACAACCGCCGCCGGTCCACCCTCACCATCGCGCATGCGGAAAGGGACGAACATGCCTCGTGACAAGGACGGCGCCGGCGGACTGCCGGAAGCGAGGACCGTCCGCCAGGATCCCGCGCCGGGTCGGCACCCCCTCGTACGCCCGGCGCTGGAAGGCGTGCCGGAGACCGCGCTGTGGGCTCTCCATCACCGTGCGGCACGAGCCCGGGCGGCCCCCGGCGCGCTGCCCGACCCGATGGCCGTGAGCGCCGCCGACCGGTGCGACTACCCGTTCGCGCGGAAGTTCGGCCGGCCCAACGCCCTGATGTCCCAGTACCTGGCCCTGCGCGCCCGGTTCTACGACCGGGAGGTGCTGCGCTTCCTCGTCCGGCACCCACGGGCCACCGTGGTGTCGCTCGGCGAGGGCCTGGAAACCCAGTTCTGGCGTGTGGACAACGGACAGCTGCGCTGGCTGACCGTCGACCTGCCGGAGGTCGTCGCCCTGCGGCGTGCCCTGCTCCCGCACGGCGACCGCCAGCGCACGGTGGCCTGTTCGGCACTCGACCTCCGCTGGGCGGACCACATCGGGCCGCACGACGGGCCGGTGCTCGTCCTGGCCCAGGGCCTGTTCACCTACCTGCGCCGCTCCGAGGTGGAGACCCTCATACGCGCCTGCGCCGACCGCTTTCCGTCCGGGACCCTGGTCTTCGACACGGTTCCCCCGTGGACCATCGCCCTCAGCCGCCTCCGCCTGATGCGCTGCCGCGGCTTCGCCTTCCCGCCCATGTCGTTCTGGCTGACGACCCGGGGGCTGGCCCGCCTGACCTCCGTCCACCCGCGCGTCGTCGACGCGCGCCACATCCCGTCCCCCGCCGGCCACGGTCCCCTGGGCGCGGTCCTGCGCCACGGCCACCGGCTGCGCCTGGCGGGCAGCGCCGTGCCCGCCGACGTACGGGTGAGCTTCGCGGACCGGCCCGGGGAAGCGCCCCACGGGACCGGCGCGGCCGGCGGGCGGCGATAATCGTCAACCCCCGTCACCAGCACGCGCGAAAGGCCAGGCCCATGACACGCCCCTCCGAGGAAGCGGCCGTCTCCGCCGCTGTCGCCGTCGCCGCCGAACTGGGCCTGGGCGACGTCCGGCCGGAGATCCTCGGCAGACTCAGCAATCTGCTCGTCCACCTCTCCCCCCACCCCGTCGTGGCCCGCGTGGCCACGGTGATGGGTGAGCTGCGCGGCGGCGGCACGGCCTGGCTGGGCCGGGAGGTCGCGGCGATACGGCACCTCGCGGGCCGGGACGCCGTCGCCCTCCCGGCGACGGTGCCCCCGGGCCCGTACCTGCGCGACGGGCACGCGCTCATCCTCGTCGGCCTGGAGCACCACGATCCCTCGGCGTTCCTCGATCCGACGGACGTCGGCACGTCCTTGCGCCGCCTCCACGACAACCTGCGCGACCTCCCCGAATCGCTTCCCGCCATGGGACTCCTGGCAGAGAGCCGGGCCTGGCTCGACGGGCTCGCCCCCGGCCCGGGCCTGGGGAGCGACGCCCTCGCGCGCCTGCGCGAGCGGTACGAGCGGACGTCCACCGCCCTGGCCGGCCTCGGGCTGGAGAGCCGGCCCCTGCACGGTGACGCCCACGCCGGCAACGTGATGGCCACACCGCGCGGTGTCGTCTGGACCGACTTCGAGGACGTGACCGCGGGCCCGGCCCTGTGGGACCTGGCATGCCTGGTCGCGCGCTCGCGGGTGTTCGGGGCGGGAGAGGGCGGCTACGACGCCGAGTGGGCCGACACGGCGGTACGGGCCTACGGCGCGCGCCCGGACGACCCGGCCCTCGACCTGCTCGTCACCGCCAGGACCCTGACGGTCGCCGCCTGGGGGCTGGCCGCGGCGGGGACGGACCGGCCGCGGCTGCGCGAGCTGAGCCTCACCCGGGTCGCCTGGCTGCTCGGCGGCGACGCTTCGTAGGGTGAGCAGCCGACGGGGGCACCGGCCGCCGTCGGGGAGGACCGTATGACGAGTGAAGAGTGGTGGGGGCAGTGAGCCGGAGTCCGGCCCGTATCGGTGCGGCCGGTGCGGAGGAAGTGCTCGCGGAGGCGCGCAAGGCGTTCCTCGTGATGTTCGGTTTCCTGGCGGTCCTCTGGCTGATACAGCTGGCCAACTGGGGCGGGGACTACACCCTCTCCCACGACTACGGCGTCGGCTCCGGCGATCCGGCCACCCTGCCCGCCATCCTCACCGCGCCCCTCCTCCACTGGAGCTGGGCACACATCGAGAGCAACTCCGGCCCCCTGTTCGTCTTCGGCTTCCTCGCGGCCTACCGCGGCGTGGCCCGCTTCCTCGGGCTGACCCTCCTGATCGCGGTGACGAGCGGGCTCGCGGTGTGGATCTTCGAGCGGGACAACGTCGCCACGGTCGGCGCCAGCGGGCTGGTCTTCGGCTACTTCGCCCACGTCGTGGTCCGCGGCCTCGTCGACCGGCACCTGATCGACACGCTCATCGGCATCGTCATGGCGGCGTCCTTCGCCTACACACTCGCCGGAGCCGTGCCCGGGGCGCCCGCCGGGATCAGCTGGCTCGCCCACCTCGGCGGTCTCGTCGGCGGGCTCGCCGGTGCCTGGCTCCTCCGCGACCGGCCGACCCGTGCCAAGACCGCCGACATCCCGGCGGCACGCGCCGGCCACCCGCGGGCGGACCTCCACAAGGAACTCGACGACCTCGGCCTCTGACCGGCCGGGGCAGCGGGGAGCGGCCGAGGCCCGGCGGCGGTGAACCGCGGCCGGACCACCACACATGCGAGTGATCATCCGATGGACGCCATGGCTCCCGCGCCCGCGCGGCACCAAGCTTGGTCGGGCGCCTGTCGCTGCCCGCTTCGTGGAAGGAAGCCCTCACATGAGCAGCCCGCACCCCCTCCTCACCGGCGACCGGCTCGCCCTGGGTGTCCCCCGTGACGAGACGCTGACCGAGTACCACCAGTGGGAGAACGACCCCACCACGATCCTCGGCCGCGGCGAACAGTTCCCGCGACCGGGCGAAGCACGCGCCGCCGCCTGGGCCCGGCAGCGCGGCAACCCCCACCACGCGCCGTTCGAGATCGTGCGCCTGAAGGACAAGCAGCCCGTCGGGCTCACCGTGCTGCGCATCGACCCCGACGCCCGGTCGGCCGAGTTCACGATCGTCCTCGCGCCGGCCCAGCGCGGCAAGCGCTACGCGGAGGAGGCCACGCGTCTGACACTGGACTGGGCCTTCAACCTGGGGGCCCTGCGCACGGCCTGGCTGAAGGTGCTGGAACCGAACCGGGCGGGGCTCGCCGCCTTCGGCAAGGCGGGCTTCCAACTGGCCGGGCGGCTGCGGAAGTCCGGCTTCTGGCTCGGTCAGCGGGTGGACGTGCTGCTGATGGACGCGTTGTCCGAGGAGTTCCCCGGCCCGTCGGCGATGTGCACGACCCTGGGCAGCTGAGGCGGCCGCGGGGCGCTAGGGGAGGGGATCGCAGGCCAGCCGGGCGTGCGTCTCGACGTCGTGGCGTACGCCGTCGTACACCAGCTTCTGCCGCTGGAGCCCCTCCGCCGCGAACCCGGCGGCGCGCGCGACCCGGCACGACGCCGGATTGTCCACCCGGTGCCCCAACTCCAGGCGGAAGAGGCCGAGATCGCCGAAGGCCCAGCCGGCCAGTGCCCGGCACCCGGCGGTCGCCACACCGCGGCCACGGGCCGAGGCGGTCGTCCAGTACGAGACCCATCCCGTGCCGTGCCGGCGCTCCACCGAGCCCACCGCGACGTTCCCCAGCACCCGGTCGGCGCCGTCGACCACCGCGAACGCGAACGCCGCACCCGCGTCCCACTCCTCCGCGCGAGCCGCGAGCCAGCGCCCGGCCGCGCCGGCCGAGTCGACCGGCGCGGCCGCCTGCCACCGCATGACCGGCTCGGCGAACGCGTCCATCACGGCGGCCGCGTCCGACGGTGCCCAGCGACGCAACACCAGGCCGGCCCCGGCCTCGATCCGACCGGACGTCCCCGCGCGCATCAGGCGGTGGCCGACGGCGGGCCGCCCTGCGCACGCGACCGGTGCTCGGCGGGCAGGGCACACGCCGGCGTGCCGCCGGGCATGCGGTCCCGGTTGTCGGCGACGAGCCGGTACGCGCCGTGGGCGATCCAGCGCAGCGGCGGCAGAGTGAGCGAAGCCCCCAGGACGGCCCACCCCCGCCCGGCACTCAGCAGCATCTTGGCGACCGCCTGAGCACCACCGTGCACCGCGCCCACCGGAGTGATCCACAACAACTCGTGGTCGGCGCGCTCCCGGGTGGTGCCGAGTGCGTCCAGATCCGCGAACTGCCAGGGCACGGCATCGCAATCGGGCCGCACCCGCCGCTCGGCGAACGCCACCGAGGTGGAGCAGAAAGCACAGTCACCGTCGTAGACGAGCACAGGTCGAGTCCGCATGCCCCCATCATGCCGCGCCCCGTCCCAGCGGCCCCATCCGCCCTCACGCTCCTGTGAGCCCGTCGACGCGCTCGCGCACCAGATCGGCGTGACCGCTGTGCCGCGCGTACTCCGCGATCATGTGCACGCAGACGAGCCGGAGCGTCATCGTCCGATCATGCATCGTGGCGCCCACGCGTCGCGAGCCGTTTCGCGGCACCGGGCGCGTGCGGGAGACTCCGCCCGCCCTGAGGGAAACCCGCCGTTACCGGATCTCCGTCGTCGTGCGGCGGTACGTCGAGCGCCGGTCCTCGATCGCCTGCCAGCGGTCGCCGTAGACGTTCTGCGTGATGGCCGGTTCGCGCAGGAAGTCGTGGGGGAAGCCCAGCGGCACCGCGCTCACCTCGTCGAGCCGGCGGACCGCGTCGGCGTCCAGTGCGACGCGCACGCTCGCGAGATTGTCGGCGAGCTGGCTCTCCTTCGTGGCGGCGACGATCGGGATCACGTTGCCGGGCCGGCCGCGGAGCCACGCCAGGGCCACTTGGGCCGGACTCCAGCCGCCCTGCTCGGCGATCTCCAGCACCGCGGTGACGACCGCCTCCTCACCGGCACCGGTCGTGTTCTCCCCGACCGTGTCCAGCCGGCCCGTCTCGCCGCGACGGTACTTGCCCGTCAGCTTGCCGGCCGCCAGCGGCGCCCAGGCCAGTACGGCCTGGTCGAAGGCGCGCGCCTGCGGCAGCAGTTCGCGCTCCGGGGTCCGCTCCAGCAGGTTGTACCGCATCTGCGAACCCGCGAACGACGTCCACCCCCGCAGCTCCGCGACCGTGTTCGCCTGCGCGATCTCCCACGCCGGCCAGTCGGACACGCCGATGTAGAGCACCTTCCCGGCCCGCACGAGGTCGTCCAGAGCCCGCATGACCTCCTCGACCGGGGTGAAGTTGTCCCGGGCGTGCACCCAGAGCACGTCGACGCGGTCCGTCCGCAGCCGGCCGAGGCTCGCCTCCACCGACTGCACGAGGTTCTTGCGGTGGTTGCCCGCCGCGTTCACATCGCCCTTACGCGTCGCGCAGCTGTACTTCGTGGCCAGGACGAATTCCTCCCGGCGACCCTCCAGCAGCTCGCCCAGGATCGTCTCCGAGCTGCCGTCGGTGTAGTTGTCGGCCGTGTCGATGAAATTGCCGCCCGCCTCGGCGTAGGCGTCGACGATGCGGCCACTGGTGTCCTTCGCGGCGCCCCACCCCCAGTCGTCACCGATGGCCATGGCGCCGAGGCTCAGCTCGCTCACCCGCAGTCCGGTCTTGCCGAACAGTGTGTACCGCACGGGGGTTCCCCCTCCGGTCGAATCGGTCAGGTCCTGCGGCAGACGCTAGGAGCTGGAGCGCGCTCCAGCGCAAGCTCACCGGTCGAAGCCGATGTGCACGTGATCGTGGTGCGTGTCGTCCGAGAAGTACGGGCGCCCGGGCGCCCCGCCCGCCGGCAGCACCGGCCCGCCCACGTTGTACGCACCGGCCGCCGCGGCGTCACGCATGAAGGACTCGATCAGGCCGCGCGGCGTCGCCCCGTCCACCACGGCCTTGTCGTCGATCCGCCAGACGTCGACAGCCCGGCCCGGCGGATGGTCGCTGGGCCGGTCGGTGCCGAAGACATCGATCGGGTGGCCCGAGCGCAGGACGCTGACGTCCATGCGGTAGGTGCCCGCGAGTTCGAGCAACGCCCGCAGCACGCTGTCGTGGACGCCGCCACCGCGCACGTCCGCCTCGGCGGCCGGCGGCAACCGGATGCGGCTGTCGGCGAGCACGCGCCGCGCCGGATCGGGCAGCGAGGCCGCGGCCGGTCCGGGAGCGGCCGGGTGGAGCGCCGTGACCGACCAGCGCGGCCGGGCACGGCCGAGCCGTACGTCCACGGTCGTACCGCCCGGCGTGACGCGACCGTCTCCCGTCCGCGTCCACCGGCGGCAGACCACGAGCACGCTCGCCGTGTCGTCCAGGATCCCGCCGTACTGCGCGTCGACGACCTGCACCACGGATTCGTCCGCCTCCGCCAGCAGCGGCCCCGCCTGCTCGGCGAGGCCGGGCGGCAGCCCCAGCGCGGCGGTCCGCTCCCGGGCCTTCGCCGGGCCCCGGCCACCGGGCCGCCAGGTGCCGAGCGCCTCGACGAGCTGTACGGCGCGCAGTTTGACATCGGGTCGGACGTCCGAGCCGTTCGGCCGCCACACCGTGGCACGGGGGAGCGCGGCGGCCGACGACGCGGAACCCGCACCACCGCTCCCGTGCCTCCCTGAGGACGAGCACGCGGACGCGGACGCGCCGAGGGCGAGCCCGGCCGTGCCGAACAGCACGGTCCGACGGCTCGGGCCCGGACGACCGGCCGGCGGATCGACGTCGCGGGACATGAACCGGTTCCCCTTCGGTCTGGAGCCTCGCACTTCGGGCCACGGGCGCGGCGGCACCCCCAGTCTCACCGCGCTCCCGGCCACCCGCACGCGGCCGGGGGCCGACCGGAGGGTCGATGGGAGAGGCGCCGGAGGGGTGGCCGGATCGAGTGCCGCGCCGTTGTCAGGAGCCGCGGCCGCCTGGATGATCACCACTCGTGTCGACGGGATCACGTGAACGGACGTGCCCCCGCCGCGCGCGGGCGCGCTCGTCCCGGCGTCCGCCCCATGGTCACTCGAAACGTTTCGCCGGAAAGGGAGACAAAGATGTCCTCTCGTACTGTGTTCCGCACCGTCACCGTGGCTGTCGCGGCCGCGACGCTCGGTGCCGGCCTGGTGTCGGGGGCCCAGGCCGCCGCTCCGGCGCGGGCCCGGGCCGCGACGGAGGCGGCCACCGTGTCCACCGCGCCCTCCGTCGCCCCCGGTGACGAGAACCCCTTCGAGTGGATCGACCTGCAAGGGCTCAAGGCTGAACGCCGCGTGATGTACCCGGCCGGCCGCCCGGTGAGCTACTGGGCGCTCGTCCTCACCGACGAGGTGGCCGCGCGGCACTACTCGGGCGGCCGGTTCTTCCTCTATGCGCCCGCCACCGGGGAGTTCGGCTCCTTCCTCGACACGGACATCGCGGTCCGGAGCGTCCGGAACCCGGCCGGGGTCGTCATCGCGGACAGCGGCTTCATGCGGTCGCACCCCCGCGTGGAGGTCCGCTACGGCAACCCGGACCGGCCGAAGCGCGCCCTCACCGTCGCCACCGCCACCATCTGGATGTAACCGCTCCCGCCCGTGCGCGCCGGGGCGGTGGCGGCCGCCCCGGCGTCGCGTGCTCGCCCGTGCGAGTGATATATGGCCGCGCGGTGACGGCGAACGGCGGTCGCCGGGTCCCGGCGCGCGACGATGCCGGGGTGGGGGTTCGTATGCATCGGCCCCAGCCCGAACCGTTTCTTCTTGCGTGGAGGTGCCGTGTACACCACCGAGCCAGTTGCCCCGACGCTCCAACCGTCCCCCCAGGAGGATCAACTGGCCGAGGACTACGCCAGTGTCCTCGGCACCGTCTCCCGCATCGACCAGGCCGTGCGCGACGGCGCCTGGAGCGCCGTGCGCGACGAGCTCGACCAGCTCATCAGCGCCGCCGAGGACATGTGGACCACCCTCTCCGAGCCCGACGAGGGCGCGGACGACAGCGACCACGACCTCTATCAGGCGCCCGTGACCGTCACCGCGGATCCCGCGACGGTCCGCCGGCTGATCGCCTCCTACGCCGAGCCGCACTCGGTCGGCCGCGTCCTGTACCCCCCGAGCGTCATCACCGCCCCGCACCCGAGCGGTGCCGTGGAGGGTGAGGACGCGACCGTGCCAGGCCAGGAGGTCTCACCGCGGGGTGAGCCGGCGGGGCGTCCCTGAAGGGAGGGACGTTCGGACAAAGACGCCCACTCTTGGGGTAATTCGGGCGGACATATGTGACATGGTGGAGGGGAGCGGTGCACGGCGCCGAGCCGGCGCCGGCGGGAGGGGATCCACATGGCTGCTGGAACCGTGCACGAGGGACAGGTCGAACCGTCGGAACCGGCGGGGTTCACCGCCGTCCGCCGTCTGATGCCGGCGCACCAGAACGCGGGGGAGAGCGTCGACTGGGCGGTCGCCGAACGGTTCTGGGATACGCGGTTCCCCCGTGATTACGTCGCCTTCATGGCGGAGTACGGCGAGGGCACCATCGGCGACTTCCTCTACGTGCTCCAGCCGCTGCCGTCCCCGTACTGGACGGACCCCGACAGCGGCATGCGCTCCGAGACGGACAGCGCCCGTCGGCTCCTGACGGCGGAGCCGGATCTGCCCGGGCCCGCCGGGGCGGGCCCCGGCCCGGGCCCGGTGATCGCCTGGGGTGTCACCTCCGGCCCCGACATCCTGTGCTGGCTGACCGCGGACGCCGACCCGGACCGCTGGCCCGTCGTCGTCCTGGGGCGCCACACCACGGCGCCGGTGGTGGTCCACGACTGCGGGATGACGGAGTTCCTCGGCCGCCTCTTCCTGGCCGCGTTCGACGAGTGCCCGCTGAGCGGCACGCAGCTGTGGGGCGAGGCCGCCCCGAAGTTCCTCCACTGCCGCGAGGAACAGCGCATCTGGGACGCGGGCATCGACCCCTGGACGGGCGCGCGCGACGCGTACCGGCCCCCGGGCATGTGACGCGCCCGGGGCCTCCGGCGGCCCGGCTCGACCGGCCCGTCAGACAGGCCCCGCCGGCCGCACGCCGTCCGGCAGCGCCGTCATCCCCGGAGCGTCCGCGAGAGTGCCGCGTGCGTGGGTGAGGAGCCGTTCGGTGATCTCGTAGGTGGCACTGGCGTGCAGCCCCTGGGCCCGTTTGGCGGGGTCGGGGTGCGGGTTGCGGTACAGGCGCCCGGCGAGGTCGCGCAGTTCCAGCATCGTGGGCACGGCCGCCCGCATCATCACCGGGTCCTCGGTGAAGGCGTGTTCGAGGATGCACAGCAGGCGTGCGTACACCTCGTTGAAGTGGTCGGCGGCACGCCGCACCGCGCTGCCGGGGGGATAGTGCGCGGCCTTGGCCTCGGGGTCGATGGGATGGACGTCGTCCCAGCCGATGTCGATCGCGGGGCCGGTGGGGCCGGAGTCCGGGGTGTCGTGCGGGCCGTAGCGGCGCTGCCGGCGGAGTTCGTCGAAGCGGAAGTAGTGCGCGGGCTCCCGGGCTTCTCCGAAGAGCTCGTCATCGGTGTCGTAGACCGTCCTGCTCACCCCCTCGCCCTGCTCGGTGACGACCCGGAGGGCGATGAGGGCGGACGCCAGGTCCGTGATCCTCAGGACCTCGCCGCCGGAGTTGTAGAAGTCCTCCGGGCCGACCTGGCGCCGGGGATCGCCGCTGAAGAGCTCCGCCTCGCCCAGCTCCTCCGTCAGCCGGACCAGGCTTTGGCGGATGGTGTTGTAGAACTGCCCGATGGAGGTCCAGCCGTCGTCGTCCGCGACCGAGGGATGGCCGGGCGGCTCGGCCACGTACTCCGGACGCTCGATGTGGAGGAACGTCTCCAGCGCCTCCGTGCCGAAGTGGCGCAGGGCGACGGGGATCTTGTCCCGGCTGTAGGGCAGCCGGGCGGGGTAGCCGGTGACGAACGCGGAGTGAGCCACCAGGGGAGTGCCGCCGACGGCGTTGAGGAGATTGGCGACGAGCGTCAGATGGAGCATCTCTTCCAGGACGACGGCCCGGACGGCGTAGAAGGCGGGACGGTTCGTGCCGGGGCGCAGGGTGTACATCGCCGTCAGATAGGGCGGGATGGTGAGATGTTCGAGCGTCAGCGCGGCCTGGAGGAAGACATGCAGGTCGGCGCGGTCGCGCGGCACCCGGAACGGTGGTTCCTCGACCGTGGCCAACGCGGCGGTGAGGTCGGTCCGTGCGGTCGGCGCGTCGGTGGTCGTCACGGTCGTCCCTCCTGGTGGGTGTCCCGGCGGGTGTCCTGGTGGGTGACGGGAGCGGGGACACGGCCCGGAGCGGACCCGGCGTCCGGCGGGGGCGGGGGCACGGCGTCGGGGGCCGGCACCGGCTGGACGGTCACCGGCCGGTGCAGCTCGGTCAGATCGCGGTGGATTCGCTCACTGCTGCGCAGGGCGAGGGCGGCCATGGTCAGCGAGGGGTTGGAGGTGCCGATGGACGGCATGCTGCCGCAGCCGACGGCGTAGAGGTGGGGATGGTCCCAGCAGCGCTGCCAGTGGTCGACGACGGAGGTGTCGCGCGAGTCGCCCATGACGTGTGTCCCGGCTCCGTGGCCGGCTCCGTTGAAGACGTAGTCCCGGTCGCCGAAGCGGAACCAGCCGGGGGTGAACGGGCCGGGGCCGTACACCGTGCGGTCGTCGGCGTCCAGCAGGCCGAAGATCTCGTCGGAGACCGACTTCGCCGCCGCCATGCCGCGCTTCACCCGGTCCGAGAGGTCGTAGGTGATGACGGGCCGGGGATTGCCGAGCCGGTCGCGCCGGCGCGGGTCGAGGGTCACCCGGTTGCGTTCCTCGGCGTCCTGCTCGATCGCGAACTGCAGGCTGAACTGCCGGCCGATCTCCCTGCCGAGGGTGGCGCGCAGCTCGCTCCCGAACGTTCCCCTTTCGCGCGGTTGCCCGGAGTCGCCGGGGATGCCCAGCAGCCGGGCCACATCACTGGCCGGTGAACCCGCGGGCCAGCCCCAGCCCCAGTTGCCGATCTCGATGCGGAAGGGGGCGCGGGTCCGCCGTCCCGGACCCGAGCGGAAGCTCTCCAGCCCGGCCGTCGAGCCGGGGCCGCGGAAGGGACCCACCGGGTGGCCCATCAGTCCCCAGGTGAGCAGGGTCGGGTGGTCCATGAGATTGCGGCCGACCTGGTCGCTGTGGTTGGCGAGCCGGGAGACGAGGAGCAGTCGGGCGTTCTCGATCGCGTGCGCGGCGAGGACGACGATGTCGGCCTCGGCGGTGCGGGTGGTGGGTACGGGGGCGGCCGGGTCGTCGTACGTCTGGTACTCGACGCCGAGGATCCGGCCGTTCCCGTCGGCCAGGACGCGGCCGGCCACGGCGTGGGGGAGGAGCCTGACCCGGTTGTTCCAGGTGGCCTGAGTCTTGAGCGGCGTGTATTTGGCCTGCACGGGGCAGATCGGCACGCAGGAGGCGTTGCCGACGCAGCGCTCGCCGTAGTTGGGCAGACCGGCCGCACCGGCCGGGCGGTAGCCGCGGCCGTGGTCGTAGCGCGGGTCGGGGGTGCTGTTGCGGGCGTGCGGGGTGGTGACCACCCGCAGGGGGATGTCCGGGGAGTCCCCCGATTCCTGGACGGTCGCCCCGTCGAGCCGGGCGGCGACGACGTCGTCGAGGTAGGTCCGGGGAATCGGGCGCATCGGATAGACGTAGTCCCCGGGGAACGGCAGCCCGATGGCCGCGGCCTGCTCCTGGGCGTCCCCCGCGACGCCCAGTTCCCGCTCGGCCGCGCGGTAATGGCTCTCCAGATCGGCGTAGCCGATGGGCCAGTCCCGGCCGTAGCCGAAGGTCCGCCGGACCGCGAAGTCCTCGGGGAGCATGCGCGGGGTGAGGCCCATCCAGTGCAGGGCGGTGCCGCCGTTGGCGCGCAGATAGTCGGTGCCGTAGGGCAGGGCGCCGTTCTGTACGAAATAGCCGTGCGCCCGATAGCCGCCGTCCGGCAGTCCTTCGAGGTCGAGGACATCGGGGGAGGGCGCGGCGGCGTTCGGTCGGTAGGGGGAATTGGGAACCTTCGCCGACGCCGTGTAGTACCTGTCGAGGGCGTCGAGATGGCCGGGCCAGGTGTCGAGGGTGCTGGTGCCGGCCTCCAGGGCGAGCACGCGCCAGCCCTGGTCGCCCAGTCGCTTGGCCACCAGCGACCCGGACAGGCCGGCGCCCACGACGATCACGTCGTACCGGTGCGAGCCGTGCCGCGCTTCCTCACCTCGCCGCGAGGGGCTCACGCGGGCTCCCCTCGCACGCTGGGGGACGTCGGCACGGTCCGGCCGGCCGGTGGGGCGCCGGGCGGTGGGTCGGCCCACGTACCGAAGCCCGGCGGTTTGGCGCCCGGCGGATGGCCGTGGAAGGTCCGCCACACCAGGCTCTCGGTATGGGCCTCGGGCGAGACGGTGAAGGCGGTGTTGGCCGATTCCCTGCCGAGGGCGGAATGCACCGTCCTGGCGAGCTGGGGCCAGACGCCGAGGTACCACAGGTGAGTGATCGCCCGGGCGATGTCGCGCGAGATCTCGTCGACGATCAGGTCCGGGTCGCCCCCGGCCGTTTGCAGGTCGGCGAGGAAGCGGTCGAACGCCTGCCGGCCGACCTGCTCCAGCGCCGTGGTGCGGTACTGGCCGGCCAGTCCGGTGGCGTGCAGCTCGAAGGCGTCGAATCCGGTCAGCCGTACGGAGAGGTCGACGAACTCTTCCTCGGGCGTGGGAATTCCGACGGGATCCCGCACGGAATCCTGCGGGGAAGCGGTGCGTTCCGGCGCCATGCGTGACCACCCATCTGTGGGGACCTGGCGCCTTTCTACCGGACCGTTCGGCGACGGGAGAAGGGGGAATGAACTCCCTTCACTCGTAAGAGTGTTCGCAGAATCGATTCCCTTTTGATGGAGGGAATTCCTCCGCTCTTCTCATGGGCGCCGCCGCCCGGTAACGGGCGGCGGAAGCCGAGGAACTCGCGCGATGCGTCCGGTCGTTGTGACGGCGGCCCGCCCGGTCGTCGGCCGGGTCGGCCGCGCGGCCGGCTCCGGGTCAGGTGCCGGGCTTGCGCCCGTAGACGAAGACGTCGTCACCGTTGCCGAGCATGGACCAGTACTTCTTGGCGTCGCCGGTCCGCATGTTGACGCAGCCGTGCGAGCCGGGCGGTGACCAGACGCTGCCCTCGATGGCGTGGAACGCCTGCCCGCCGTCGAAGAACTGGGCGTAGGGCATCCGGACCTTGTAGAGGGTCGACCAGTGGTCGATCGAACGCCAGTAGACCTTCTTCGCGCCCGTCCGCGTCTCATAGCCGTCCCGCCCGGTCCGTACCGGCACCGGTCCGAACTTCAGGGACTTGCCGTCCTGGATCCAGCTGATCTGCCGCGTCAGGTCGACACAGGCTATGCGCCCCTTGTTCACCGGGCACTTCCCCGCCGCGTTGGGGTCGCGCTTGGTGATCTCCTGCTGCATCACACCCCAGGTCACCGGGCCCGCGTAGCCGATGTTCGGGGTGATGCCGTGCTGGGTCTGGAAGCCCTGGATCGCCCGGCAGTCCGCCGGTGACTGCCGGCCGTCGGCCGGCCTGCCCAGGAACTTCTCCACGTCCTCCTGGTGCGGCCCGGTCCGGGTCGTACACGCGGGCGTGGCGTGGGCGGTGCCGCCGATCGCGACCGTGAGCGGGGCCGCGAGCCCCACCGCGCCGAGGAGCACGCCCAGGCGGCGTGCCGTTGTCGTGGCCGTTCCCTGCTTCGGTCTTCTCATATGAACTATGACTGTGCGGGCGGCTGGAGGGTTGCAGGGGCAGCCGTGCGAAAGGGCCCGCCCGTGGTGCCGGACGGACCCTTCGCGCCACCCGAGGGCCGGGGGCAGGCCGGGGTCAGGAGATGGACGCGCCGGTCGGGATGGAGGACAGCGCCAGGGGGTTCACGCTGGCGATCTTGTTCCAGGCGAAGTGGTACTTGTCCATCGCGGCGGGGCTGGTGATCCAGCGCTTGACGCCGTTGCTGATGAGATAGACCGCGGGGTCGTTGGCGGCCTTGCCGAGGAAGGCGCCGTCGGACAGCTGGCCGCCGTCGTCGATGCTGCCGATGTCGATGACCGTCTGGATGCCGTTCCAGTCGCGGAACAGGTTGTTGTACGTGGCCGGGTTGGGGATCCAGCGGCGCCTGCCGTCCAGGACGAGATAGATGGCCGGGCTGTTCACGCCCTTGAGGCGCTGGCCGTTCAATTCCGGATGCGTCCTGGAGGGACGCGCGTCCGATGCGTGCGCGGATGTCACTTCGGCCCCGGTTCCCGCGGCCTGGGCGGCGGGTGCCACCGTGGCTCCGGCCAAGGACGCGAGGGTCAGGGCAAGGGCAGCGAACCACGAGCGTCTGTTCACGGTTCCTCCGCGAAATCGAGAGGTGGTGGAGATCCTCTACTCACGGTGATCCCCACCCCTTTACGGAGGCTTCACATTTCCGGCGCCGAGCATGATTGTCAATGCCTCGCGAGGTCCCCGCGGCGGGCCCTCGGCGATTCTCCGCCACCCCACCGCTGCGCGGCGGTGCCCTCAATCTCCCCCAGCTACCGCTGGGAGGTGCCCCCAGACGGGCTTGATTGTGGCTGAGCTCAGCCACAATCAAGCCCGTTGGGGCACCCCCAGCGGTAGCTGGGGGAGATTGAGGACGCGCCCGCAGGGCACCCGCCGCCGCAGGCGGCGAAGACGGCCCGCAGCCGAAGGCCCGCCGGACACGGCCTACGAGAGGTGGCGAGGGGTGAGCTCCGTCATGGCCGACCAGCCGCTGCCCGGCGCCTCGGTGCTGACGATCTGGGGCGTGGTCGCGATGGCGTCGGCCATCGTGTCCATGGCGGCCTTGAAATGCGCGGAATTGACGTGGGCGTCGCCCGCCTCGCGCGAGGCGAAGCCCTCGACCAGCACGAACTGGTTCGGGTTGTCGACGCTCGTGGACCACTCGAAGAAGAGGTTGCCGGGCTCGCTGCGCGTGGCCCGGGTGAAGCCGTCGACGAGCTGGAGCCAGTCCTTGGCGCGCTCGGGACGTACGGTCATCTTGGCGACGATGAAGATCATCGATGTCTCCTGCGGTTCGGGGCGGCAGGGCCGTGGACACGGCGCCGGTTCGTGGTGGGCGGTGCGCCCTGGTCGGATTCCACGGTGGAGGAGGCGAGGGCACCCGGTGAAACGGGTAAGGGCCGATTCCGGCCCTGCCGGAAAATCGAACGGTCCCGGTGGCCGAGGTCGCCGCTAAGCGGCGGAAGGAGCCCGGACCGCGCCGGTCTGGGGAGCCGGGACGACGGTGGCCGGAGGGGCATGGGCGGCGGCCGGCGCGCCCTCGGCCTCGGCCGGCTTGGGCGGCGCGGGAGCGGCCAGCCCCTCCGCACCCTCGGGGACCGGCACCGACGCGAAGATCGCGTCCTGCTGACGCTGCAGCTCCTGGACGCGGTCCTTGGGCGTGCCGGGCAGGCGCTGCTCCTCGTACAGCTTGTGCGTCGCCTCCTGGGCCCACTTGCTCGACGGCGTGTGGAACTGGACCTCGAAGGGGTGACCGGAACCGAAGCCGCGCCAGCCCGAGTTGATGCCCTTGTAGCCGTTCTTCCGGCCCCAGGTGTTCGACCACTTGACGTTGTCGTTGCCCCAGCCCGACAGAGTGGCCGACGCGGTGGCGACCCCCGTGGTGTATCTGCCGTCCGTCCACTGCAGGGTGTAGCGGACGGAGTCATTGATCCTGGCGAGGGCCGCGTCCACGGTCTGGCCGGGCTCCTCCTTCATGGACGTGGCCACTTTGCGCTTGAGCGAGTCGGCGGACTTCAGCCGGTGATCGAAACCGACCAGCGTGGCATGGCTGATGAGGGCCACCGCCTTCAGCTGCGGGCTGATCGACTCCTCGGCCTCCTTGGCGCGCGCGGCGAACTCGTCGACTTTCTTGTTGTCCGCGGGATTGAGGGACAGACCGTCCCCTTGCCATCCCCCCTCACCGTCTCCGGGCCGCTCCGCCGCGACACGCTTGCCGGCGGACGCCGGGTACGGCCCGGCCGCGCCGTCGGCGGTCGCGCCGGGGATCGAGGCGACGCTGAGGGCGACGGCCAGGGCGGCAGCCGCCGCGAACCGGGATGCTGTGCGATTGGTGAACATCCGTAGGTTTTCATCTTTCTCTCGACGGTTGCCATATACGGCGAGAGATACAACAGGACGGGGCGTGGACGGGTATCCGAAACGCCGATGGCGTCGGCTGTTTTGACTTGATCGCGTGATTTCGACGGGGAGGGCGCGCCCCGGGCCGGAACCGGGTGTAGGGGCGCGCCCGGCTTCGTACCGCCTACCTCTCCCCGGCCGGTGCGGGCGGCGGTACCACCCGGGGTGCCGTCGGCACGGTGTTGGCGAGCCGCAGGGCGTACTCGGCCCACCAGCGGCCCGCGGCCGGGGCTCCCCGGCACGCGCCGTCGGACTCGCCGGGCCGCTTGATCCACAGGTAGGCGTCGACGAGCGGGTCGCCGGTGTCCGTGGTGGGCGGCGTACCCAGGGCGCGGCCGGGCGGGTTGCACCAGGGTTCCGCCTTCGCCGGTTCCGGCCCCTTGCCGTCGTCCGCCGGTGCGTCGCCGGGGTCGTTGGAGGCGGCGGCGTCGCTCGTGCCGGGGGCGGGCCCGGGATCCTCACCATGAGCGGCGGCGAGGAGCGGGCCGTTCCCGTTGCGGCTGGTGTCGATGACGTAGTGGGTGCCGTCGAGCAGCGCGGAGAGGCGGTCGCCGTACGTCCGGGTGACGGGGTTGGTGTGGAAGTTGGAGACGTTGAGCGCGAACCCGTCGGCGTCGGCGATGCCCGCCTGCCGCAGCGCCGAGGCCAGGTGTCCCTGGTCGGAGATCCAGCCGGGGTTGCCGGCGTCGAGGTAGACGGAGGTGCCGGGCTGGGCCTTGAAGGTCTTGACCGCCTCGGCCAGGAGCTCCAGACGCTCCTTCGCGGGCTCCGCCGGGACGCACCCCGATGCCCATTGGGCGAGCGCGTCGGGTTCGAGGACGATCCACGCCTGGCGGGCGCCGATGCCGGTTGCCGCCCGCGCGGTCCAGGTGCGGTAGTGGGCCGCGTCGGCGGCGCCACCGGAGGAGTACTGCCCGCAGTCGCGGTGCGGGATGTTGTAGGCGACGAGGACGGGGATCCGGCCTTCGGCTTCGGCACGCCGGGTGACCTGCTCGGCCTGTGCCTTCGGGTCGTCGCCGGTCAGCCATACGGCTGTGGAGCGCTCGGAGATGCGCTGCAGCGCTGTCGCGTCCTCGTCCCTGCCCCGTTCCCGCCACACCCGTTCCTGGTGGATGGCGGGGCTCGACGGTTCCACCCAGAAGGGTGCCGTCGGGTCATAGTCGTTGTCGTCGTCGTGTGCGAGGGCCTGGCCGGCCATGCCGGGCAGGCATACCGCGCCGGCGCACACCACGAAGGTGGCACCGACACCGTAGAGAGTCCTGCGGAGTCGTGCGGCGGTCCTGTGCCGGATACCGGGTCTGTTTCTCACGCGTCCCCCAGATTGCCGTCTGGCTCGAACTGTTCCCTCTCAGGCTGGCAGCTGTCGGACCGTCAGAACCTGTTCTGATGCGCCGAACGGGGGCGCCTCCTCCTGCTCGGGCTTGAGCATGACGGTTCGTCACGGAACTGGGCGACAGTGCCGATCCGGCCATGTATTTGATGCGCCCCTGACAATTCACGGTGTCCGTGGGACTCTCCCTCACACACCTCGTATCCGCACCGCTCGTCTGCCCGGACCGCACCTGTCCGCGGTCCGGCCCCCACACCGCCGCGCGAGGGATCGCGCGGCCTGGGCAGAAGGAGTACGCGTGAGACGTCCCCGCCGTACCGCCGCCGGCGTCGTCCTGGCCGCCGGGACCCTGCTGGTCGCAGGGCTCCAGACCGCCACCGCCGACGCGGCGCCGGTCGCCACCACCAACGCCTCCGACACCGTCCACACCGCCGCCGCCTCGACCGCGGCCCAGCAGAAGATCCGCGATTTCTGGACACCCGAGAGGATGCGCGCGGCCACGCCGCTCGACGTCCGTGTCACCGCCCCCGCCACTCCGGCACCGCGGCACGCCGGTGCGCCATCCGTCGTCGCGCCCACCGCCCCGTCCGCCGGCACCAGGTCGTTCCCGCAGGCCGGCGGGGCGTGGTCCGGAGGCGGTGCCGTCGTCAAGACCTCGGGCCGGGTGTTCTTCACCTTCCAGGGCCGCAACGCGTCGTGCTCCGGGGACGCGATCACCAGCCAGAACCGCAGCACGGTGATCACCGCCGGCCACTGCGTCAAGTACCAGGGAGCCTGGCACACCAACTGGACGTTCGTCCCCGGCTACCAGGACGGCCAGACGCCCTACGGGACGTGGACCGCGGCCAAGACCGCCTCCACGCCCCAGTGGGTCGCGAGCGAGGACATGAACTTCGACGTCGGCATGGCGGTCGTCGCCCCGCTCGACGGCAAGCGTCTCGCCGAGGTCGTCGGGGCCCAGGGCCTGCAGTTCAACGGCGCCTACAACCAGTCCATGTACGCCTTCGGCTTCCCCGCCGCCGCACCGTACGACGGCAAGAAGCTCATCTACTGCAGCGGGAAGACGACGAAGGACTTCCTGATCACCAAGGATCACGGCCTCGCCTGCAACATGACGGGCGGTTCCAGCGGCGGCCCGTGGTTCGCCTCCTTCGACGAGGCCACGGGCGCCGGCGTCCAGGCGTCGGTGAACAGCTTCGGCTACACCTTCCTGCCGAACACGATGTTCGGGCCCTACTTCGGCGCCGAGGTGAAGAGCCTCTACGAGCAGACGGCGGCGACGCGGCTCTGAGGCCGCTCGCTCCCACCGGTTCCGCACGCCCCGCCGCGACAGGAGCACGGACTCCCGGCGGCGGGGCGGTCGCGGGCCGGCAGGGGTCGCGTCAGGCGGCGGGCACGCCGGGCACCCCGGCGCTCGCCGCCGTTGCGCTCCTGCCAGACCCGGTAGACCTCCACGGCGGCGTCGCGCGGCGCGTACCGCATGGGCAGCCGGCGCCTGTCCCAGTCGGTCGCGAACTCCGCGTAGAAGGTCCCCAGCTCGAAGTACTTGCGGTCGTCCACGTAGTGCGGCTCGTAGTCCTCGCGCAGAGTGAGGAAGACGACCTCGTCGGGGCTGCAGTAGTACAGGGAGCCCAGGCACATCGGGCACGGGTGGGCGAGCACGTAGATCGTGCAGCCGGTCAGGTGCTCGGTGCCCAGCCGGGTGCAGGCGTCGCGGATGGCGAGGATCTCGGCGTGCGCCGTCGGGTCACCGGTCCGAGCGACCAGGTTCGGACTCTCAGCGATGATCTCGCCGTCCTTGACGATGACCGTGGCGAACGGCCGGCCGCCCTCGGCCACGTTGGCCCGGGCGATGTCGATGGTGCGCTGTGCGAAGTCCACGGGGGCTCCTTCTTCCGGAGGTGCGGGAGGGGAAGGGGGCCGGGGAACCGGTTCGGTTCCCCGGCCGCCGGCTTCGGAACGGACCTCGGCGTCAGAAGGGCTTCGTCGGCAGGTACTTGCCGTCGAGCGTGATCACCGCGCGGTGACCGCCCTCGGGGTCCTCGACCTTCTTCACGTCCAGCTTGAAGTTGATCGCGCTGATGATGCCGTCACCGAACTGCTCGTGGACCAGGGCCTTGAGGGTGGTGCCGTAGACCTGGAGCATCTCGTGGAAGCGGTAGATGGTCGGGTCGGTGGGGATGCCGCCGGGGAGGGAGCCGCGGGTCGGGATGGTCTGCAGCAGCATCGCGGCGTCGTCGTCCAGGCCCAGCAGGCCGGCGACGGCCCGGGCCGAGTCCTCGGGCAGCGGGTGCTGGCCGAGCACGGCGGCGGTGACGAAGGCGACCGAGAGACCGGCGGCGTCGGCGATCTGCTGCCAGGACAGGTCCTTGCGCACCTTGGCGTCGACAGCGGCGGCGGCCAGGGCCTGACGGGCGGTGGGGTCGAACTGGGCGTGCACCATGAGAGGGCTTCCTTTCGGGTGTGCCGTGCCCCCAGGAGGGGGACGGCGTGGGATCCGGTGGGCGGGTCAGGCCGCGAGGGCGGCCGGCCGGCCCGCGTCGTCGAGTTCCTCGACGGCGCCGGTGGGGATGTCGTAGACCCAGCCGTGCAGGGCGACCGAACCGGTGGCCAGGGCGCGGGCCACCGAGGGGTGCGTGGCGAGGTTCGCCAGCTGGGCGAGGACGTTCTCGCGCACCAGGGCGTCGACCTGCCGCGCGCCGGTCACGCCGGCGGCACGGGCCCGGGAGGCGTCCGCGTGGCGCAGCCAGTCGGCGATCGCGGGCACGGCGCTCAGATCGTGGTGCTCGGCGAGGGCGGTCATCGCACCGCAGGCGGAGTGCCCGCACACCACGATGTCGCGCACGCCGAGTACGGCGACGGCGTACTCGATGCTGGCCGCCACCCCGTCCGGGCCGGGGGTGTGGGCGGGGACGAGGTTGCCGGCGGTGCGGATGACGAACAGCTCGCCCGGCTCGCTCTGGGTGATCAGTTCCGGTACCACCCGGGCGTCGGAGCAGCTGATGAACAGCGTCGTCGGCCGGTGGGTCGCGGCCAGGTGGGCGAAGAGGTCCGCCTTGGCCGGGTAGACATCGCGGCGGAAACGCGCGACGCCTTCGGTGAGGTCTCGCATGGTCACTCCTTCGGTGGCTGTCGGCCCCGTGGGGCTGACGAGATCCACCATGCATGACCTGCTCCTATAGTGTCCAAGGCGCACAAACCATAGAAGCTATTGCTCGCATCTATAGTTGTTTCCATGGCTCTGGAACTGCGTCACCTCCGCTATCTGCTCGCCGTGGCCGAGCACGCCAACTTCACCCGGGCCGCCGAAGCCCTCCACATCTCGCAGCCCACCCTGTCGCAGCAGGTCAAACAACTGGAGCGGGCACTTCGCGTACAGCTGCTCGACCGGTCGGGGCGCACCGTACGGCTGACGGACGCCGGGGAGGCGTACGTCCACCACGCCCGCCGCGCCCTGCGGGACCTGGCGGCGGGCGAACGCGCCGTGCTCGACGTGCAGGACCTCTCGCGCGGCACCCTGCGGCTGGCCGCGACCCCGACCTTCACCGCCTACCTGATCGGGCCGCTCGTCGCGGACTTCCACACCGGGCACCCCGGCATCACCCTGGAGGTCCGGGAGATGACCCAGGACCGGATGGAGTCCGCGCTCCTCGACGACACCCTGGACCTCGGCATCGCCTTCAGCGGCCCGCACCGGCCGGGGATCACCGGCGACACGTTGTTCACCGAGACCCTCGGCCTGGTCGTCGGCGACGCCCACCCGCACGCCGGGCGCCGTGACCCGCTGCCGGTCGGCGACCTCCACGACAGCCGGACGGCGCTCCTCAGCAGCGACTTCGTGACGCGTCGTCACATCGACGAGTACTGCGCCGCGCACCGGGTCCGCCCGCGCGTCGACATCGAGGCCAACTCGGTCGGCGCGCTCGTCGAGATCGTCCGGCGCACCGCGCTCGCCACCGTCCTGCCCGACGCCATCGCCCGCGAACACCCGGACCTCCACCCGGTCCCGCTCGTCCCCGCCCTGCCCGCGCGTACCGTCACGCTGCTCCGCCGGGACACCGCCTACCGGAGCGCCGCCGCCCGGGTCTTCACCGACCTCACCACGCGATGGGCCCGGTCCCAGGGGTGACGCAACGGTCCGGCCCACCGAACGAACCCGGCCCGGACGCGCACCCCCGTGGCACGTCCGGACCGGAAGATCCCTCGGCCTTCAGCCTCTCCCCGCCCCCGGATGACCGGTAGTGGCATTCCTAGGGGCAAGATGGGGTCCGTGCCGATCGGAGAACTCGTCAGGGAATTGCGCGCCTCGCGCGGATGGAGCCAGGGGCGGCTGGCTTCGGAGATCAACGAGACCTTCGGTACCTCGCTCGTACGGGAGTACGTGAGCGGCTGGGAACGGGGCAAGGTCAGGCCCGGCCCGTTCTACCTGCGGTGCCTGGCCACGGTCCTGGAGGTGCCCCTGGCCGTGCTGGAGGGCGGCCGCGCGCCGGACGAGCCGCTGACCGGCCTCAGCGCGACCGCCGTCGCCCCCACCGTGGCCGCCGATCTCCTGAGGGTCGGGTTCGCCGCCCGTCTGCGCGGCGGGCCGGCGGTGGACGACTGGGAGGACCGGCTGGCCGTCTACGGCACCGACTACATGTCCGTCGGCGCCGCCGACCTGCAGCGCCGCGTCGTCGAGGACCTGTTCGTGGCGCAACAGCAGCTCGACGACCCCCGCATGTGGTCGGTGACCGCCCGCCTCATGACCCTCTACGCCACGACGCTTCCCCGCTCGGAGGGACCGAAGGCCATCGGCTGGTTCCGGATGGCCGCCGACGCGGCGGACCGGTCGGAGGACCGCGGGACACGCGTGTGGGTGCGCGGCCGGGCCGCGCTCACCCTCGGCTACGGAGGCATGTCACCCGGGCTCGCCGACGTGCTGGCCGACCAGGCCGTGGCCATCGGCGGCAGGCCGTCCGCCGGGCTCCTGCACGCCACGATGGGGAAGGCGTACACCGCGGCCCTGCGCGGCGACAGGGCCGCGGCCCTGCGGCTGGCCGACCGCGGCCGTACGGTGTTCGACGCGGCCGCCACCCCCTCGGAGCAGCTCAGCGACTACGCCCTCCCCGCCTGGCGCATGAACGGCTTCCTGTCCCTGCTGTCGGCACGGCTCGGCGACGAGAAGCGCGCGAGCCGCGCCCAGGCGGAGGCCCGCCGCGAGCTGCCGGGCCATCTGCCGCGCTTCACGGCGCACCTGGAGCTGCACCAGGGGCTGGTGCTGACCCGCTCGGGTGACCGGGCCGGCGGCCTGGCCCATGCCGAGGCCGCCCTGGAAGCACTGCCCTCCGACAAGCACTGCGGCACGCTCCAGATGCTCATGGACGAGATAAGGGCCTGAACGTCTCCCGGGCGGCCTCCCTAGGCTGTGTCCGGCGGGACTTCGGCTGCAGGCTCTCTTCGCCGCCTGCGGCGGCGAGCGCCCTGCGGGCGCGTCCTCAAGCTCCCCCAGCGGTGGCCGGGGGAGCTTGAGGACACCACCGCGCAGCGGTGGTGCGGCCGACACGGCCCGCGGCGCCCTCTCACATGATCCGCCGGACACGGCCTACGCGTCGGGCGTGCACGCCTCGGCGATCGCGAGACTGTCCTCGAAGAGGTGATACCGCGTTATCAGCCCGTCCTCGACCGTCAGCCGGGCCGCGAAGGGCGAGTGGAAGGTCTTGCCGGTGATCCGCGCCGTGCCCGCCAGGCGCCCCGACAGCATCGCCTCGCCGCCGTTCACCACCATCACGTCGACGGCTTGGCCCCCCGGCAGCGGGGTCATGCCCTCGGCCAGCTCACGGAAGTGCGCGGCCACGTCCGCGCGTGAGGAACGCGGCCGAATCCACGGCACGACGGGGTTCTCGGCGATCAGCCAGTCGACCGTCTCCGCGAACAGGGCCGCCGTACGGTCCGGATCGCCCTGCCCCAGTCGCACCAGGAACTCCTGGACCACGCCACGGGTGTTGTCCTCTGCGTTGCTCATGTCGCCGCTCTCTCCCTGTCTCGGTATCCGGTCGCCGCCGGGGCGGCAGCCGACACTAACCCGCGGCGGCCCGGCGCCCGGCGCGGGGCCCGCCTCCGCCCAGGCCCGATTAGGCTGCCGCCATGGCTCCCTTCACGCTCGAACGCCCCTCCCGCCTGCCCGTCGGCGAGGCGTGGCGGCGGCTCACCGACTGGGAGCGCCACGCCGCACACGTCCCGCTCACCCGGATCACGGTGACGCCGGCGCCCCCGAGCGGCGTGGGCACCCGGATCGTGGCCCGCACCGGCCTCGGGCGCGCCGCCTTCGACGACGTCATGGAGATCGTCCGCTGGGAACCGCCCTCCGAGGACGGCGCTCCGGGCCACTGCCGCCTGGAGAAGCGGGGCACCGTGGTCACCGGCTGGGCGGAGATCGACGTCCGCCCGTACGGGCCGGGATCGCGGACCGTCTGGCGCGAGGACCTCCGTGTCGCGGGGCTGCCCCGGCTGCTCGACACCGCGACGGACCGGTGCGCCCGGCTGCTGTTCGGGCGGGTCGTGCGGCGGCTGCTGTCCGACGGCGCGTGACGCCCGGCACCGTTCCGTCGGTCCGCCAACCACGACCCGCCCGACGGCCGTTGACGTAGTGTGGAGCGCGTCGGTACGCATAGGACATCTGCTGCGGGAGGGCCCATGACCAGCACGGTCGAGCACCGCTTCGTCGAGGTGAACGGCGTCACCCTGCACATCGCCGAGCAGGGGCAGGGACCACTGGTCCTGCTGCTGCACGGCTTTCCGGAGTGCTGGTACTCCTGGCGGCACCAGTTCGCGCCGCTGGCCGAGGCCGGCTACCGGGTCGTGGCACCGGACCAGCGCGGCTACGCCCGCAGCGGGCAGCCCGAGGACATCGCCGCCTACAGCATGCTGCACCTCACCGGCGACGTGATCGGACTGATCCACGCCCTCGGCGAGACCGGCGCGGTCGTCGTCGGCCACGACTGGGGCGCGCCGGTCGCCTGGACGACCGCGACGCTGCGCCCGGACGTCGTCCGCGGGGTGGCCGGCCTGAGCGTCCCGCCCGTACCCCGTGGCCTCGTCCCGCCGCTCGCGAGTATGCGGTCGCTGCTCGGCGAGGGCTTCTACCAGGCGTACTTCCAGGAACCTGGCGTGGCCGACGCGGAGTTGGCGCTCGACCTCGCGGCGACCTTCCGCAGCATCCTGTCCAACAGCTCGGGCGACAGCCCGCACACCGACCCGCCGCGCCCCTGGGTCATTCCCGAGGGCCGCAGACTCCTGGACACGATGCCCGCACCGAAGGAACTGCCCGACTGGCTCACGGAGGAGGACATCGACGTCTTCGTCCGTGAGTACGCCGGGCACGGCGACCGCGCCTTCACCGGCGGCCTGAACTGGTACCGCAACATCGACCGGAACTGGGAGTTGCTCGCACCCTTCCACGACCGCGGCATCGGCGTCCCCGCGCTGTACATGGCGGGCGACCGGGACCTCGTACGGGCCTTCCCCGGCATGGACCGGGCAACGGCCGCCCTGCGGACGACGGCCCCCGGGCTGGTGGACAGCGTGACCCTCCCCGGCTGCGGTCACTGGACCCAGCAGGAACGGCCCGAAGAGGTCAACGCCGCGCTCCTGGACTTCCTGGCCGGGCTGCCCGCATAGCGGCGGCGCCGCGCGTCAGGACGCCATGTCCGGGCCGTCCGGCCGAATGGGGGAAACAGGGGCAAGAGGGGAAGAGGGGCCGTCCGGACCCGTGTCGGGGCCGTGGCCTCTACAGTTGCCCTTGCTCTGCCATTTCCGCCCCGGCCGCGGGCCGTTGCCGCCGCCCGGGAGGGGTGGTGGCACCGGCCGGAAGGATGTTGCGTTGTGACTGACCCTCTGCGGGGCTGTGTGCTGTTACTGGACGGGACCCCCGACCGGTCCCGCGGCGCGGTGCCGAATCCGACGGCGCACGCCCTCGCCGGGGCGGATCCGCGGCGCTTCCTCGCCGCCCCGTCGGTGGACGTGATCCGGCTTCCCGGTGTCGAGGGCCCGCAGAGCGTGCTGGCCTACCTCCAGCACGCCGCCACCGGACCCGGCCCCCTGCTCGTGTGGGTGACCGGACGGCTGATGGTGCCCTCGCGCCGGGGCAAGGAGCTGCACCTGGCCCTCTCGGGCAGCACCCCGGGGACCCTCCGCTACACCGGCCTGCCGTGGGCCTGGCTGACGCGCACGCTGCGTGCCCACACCGGACCGCTGCTGCTCCTGGCCGACGTCGAGGCGGACGCCGCCGCCTGGCCGCACGTGACGGCCGCCGCGAACAGCGGACAGCTCGCCGAGGGGATCCCGCTCTTCGGCGTGGTCAACCCCCTCCCCGCCGCGCCGTCGCGGGAAGCGGGCCCGTACACCTCCGCGTTCCTCGACCTGCTGCGCGTGGGCGACGCCGGCGCGGGCCCGGTCCTGGACCCCGCGCCGGTGCACCGTCAGGCGCTCGCCGTCGGAAGCTCGGCGCGGACGCTGTCCCTGCAGTACGGGCCGGCCGACCCGGTCCTGGCCAACCCCGCCCACGCCGCCCGGCCGGCGCCCGCCGCGCCACCGCCCGTGCCCGCACGACGGGCC
>NZ_JAGGOL010000058.1:19041-19177 GCF_018614525.1 Streptomyces sp. ISL-11 | reverse complement strand
GACCCCGGGCTGGCCCGCCGCCGCCGGCGCGCTGCGCCCGGCCGCCGGCCCCGACGAGGCGCGCGCACGCCTCGCGGAGCTGGTGCGGGACACGACCCTGCGCTACGCCGCGTACGCCCATGGGAACCCGGTCATG
>NZ_JAGGOL010000058.1:0-18834 GCF_018614525.1 Streptomyces sp. ISL-11 | reverse complement strand
GTCACCGCCGTGCCGGCCACCGCCGGGGAGGCGTTCGAGCGGGCGGCCGCGCACGGCGACGAGCACACGATCAAGATGACGGACACGGCCTTGGACGTGGCGGCGGCCCACCCGGAGCTGGCGCCGCGGGCGCTGGCGGCGGCGACCGTCAGCCGCGAGCTGATCGAGCCGCCGCGGTGACCGGGGCGGGGGACGCCCGCCGCGCCCCGCTACCCGAACTGGACCGAGCGCTTCGCGAGCCCCATCCAGAAGCCGTCGATGACGTGGCGGGCGCCGTCCAGTTCGTCCTCGGCCGCTCCCATGGTCACGAACAGCGGGGCGAAGTGCTCGGTGCGCGGGTGGGCCAGCCGGCCCGCCGGGGCCTTGTTCTCGAAGTCCAGCAGCGCGTCCACGTCCTGCCCGGCGAGCGCCTCGCGCCCCCAGGCGTCGAACTCGGCCGACCACGCGGGCGGCTCGGATCCCGCGTGCCGGAGCGCGGCCAGGTTGTGGGTGAAGAAGCCGCTCCCGACGATCAGCACGCCCTCGTCGCGCAGCGGCGCGAGCCGACGGCCGATCTCCATCAGCCGCCGCGGGTCGAGGGTGGGCATCGAGATCTGGAGCACGGGGATGTCGGCCGCGGGGAACATCTCGACCAGTGGCACGTACGCGCCGTGGTCCAGCCCTCGGTCCGGTATGTCCTGTACGGGCGTCCCGGGGGCGCGCAGCGCCTTGCGTACGCGCTCGGCGAGCTCCGGTGCGCCCGGAGCCGCGTACCGGACCGCGTAGTAGCGCTCCGGGAAGCCCCAGAAGTCGTACACCAGGGGCACGCTCTCGGTGGCGCCGAGGGCGAGCGGGGCCTCCTCCCAGTGGGCGGAGACCATCAGGATCGCGGTGGGTCGCGGCAGACCGGCGGACCAGGCCGCGAGCTGGCCGGGCCACAGGGCGTCGTCGGCCAGCGGCGGCGCGCCGTGGGAGAGGTAGAGCGCGGGCATGCGCACGCGCGCGGGAGAGGTGGCGGTGTCCGGCATGGGTACCTCCAGGCAGCGGTGGTTCGGCGACGGTTCACCAAGGCAATACTTGAACTCTCAAGCGAATACCTCCGAGCTTAGCCCTGCCTTATTTAAACTTCAAGGAACCAGCGCCAAGAGGAAGCCTGCGGGTGAAACAGTGGATGTCATGACCAAACGACCTGTAGGGGACGCGGGGGGCACGACGTGCGAGCCGGCGGCGGCGCACCCGGCGGCCCCCGCCCCGGAATCCGGCGAGCCCCGCTGGCTCAGCGCCGAGGAGCAGCGCACCTGGCAGGCGTACCTCAACGCCACCACGCTCCTGGAGGACCACCTCGACCGGCAGCTCCAGCGCGACGCCGGGATGCCGCACATCTACTACGGGCTGCTCGTCCACCTCTCGGAGGCGCCCCGCCGCCGGCTGCGGATGACCGAACTCGCCCACGGCGCCAAGATCACCCGGTCCCGTCTCTCGCACGCCGTCGCCCGGCTGGAGAAGAACGGCTGGGTCCGGCGCGAGGAGTGCCCCTCCGACAAGCGCGGACAGCTGGCCGTCCTGACGGACGAGGGCGTCGAGATGCTGCGCAGGTCGGCCCCCGGCCATGTGGCCGCCGTCCGGGGCGCCCTCTTCGACCGCCTCACGCCCGAACAGGTCACCCAGCTCGGTGACATCTGCCGCACGATCGCGGGCGGCCTCCAGCCGGAGACCGGCGCGGACCTGCCCTGGCTGCGCTGACCCGTCGCGCGGGCGGGGCCGGCACCCGTACGGCCCGTACGGCCCGTACGGCCCGTCCGGTACAGCCCGTATACGTGTAAGGCCCTCCGTCCATGGACGGAGGGCCTTACACGTATGTCGGTGAACCCGCTGTGAGCCCGCACCTCTACGGCGCGGTCATGCCCGCACTCAGTGCGCCATGACCGGCAGCGCGTCCTCGACGCCCTCGCCGTCACCGGACGCGGCGGCGGGGCCGCCCTGGTGACCGGCGTTGATGGCGACGACCGCGACCAGCGCGGACACGACGAGGATGCCGACGGCCCACCACACCGCGGTGGAGTAGCCGTGCACCATCGACTGGAAGGTGAGCGTCTTGTCCAGCGCGGCACCCGTCAGGTGCGACTTGAGGTAGTCGGTGGTCGCGCTGGCGGCGATGGTGTTGAGCAGCGCGGTGCCGATGGCGCCGCCGACCTGCTGCGAGGTGTTGACCATCGCCGAGGCGACACCGGCGTCACGGGCCTGGACGCCGTGCGTGGCCAGGCTCATGGCGGGCATGAAGGCCGTGCCCATGCCGAGGCCCATCAGCAGCAGGCCGGGCAGGACCACGAAGGTGTACGAGGTGTCCAGGTCGATCTGGGTGAGCAGCACCATGCCGATGGCGGCGAGCAGGAAGCCCGGGCCCATCAGCCAGCGCGCCGGGACGCGGGTCATCAGCCGCGCGCCGATCTGCGTCGAACCGGCGATCATCGTGGCGATCATCGGCAGGAACGCGAGACCGGTCTTGACCGGCGAGTAGCCCCGGACGACCTGGAGGTAGAAGGTCAGGAACAGGAACAGGCCGAACATGGCGATGGCGGCGAGGCCCAGGGAGACGTAGACGCCACCGCGGTTGCGGTCGGTGAGGACGCGCAGCGGCAGCAGCGGCGCCTTGACCTTCTGCTCGACGATCACGAAGGCGAACAGGAGCACCGCGGAGGCGGCGAACAGGCCGATGGTGCTGCCGGACGTCCATCCGTCGGACTCGGCGCGGGTGAAGCCGTAGACGAGCGAGACCAGGCCGAGGGTGGCCAGGACGACGCCGGGGATGTCCAGCTTGGAGGGGTTGCGGCTGCCGGCGGGCTCGTGGATCACGGCGATGGCGCCCGCCGCGGCGACGATGGCGAAGGGGATGTTCACGAAGAACGTCCAGCGCCAGTTCAGGTACTCGGTGAACAGGCCGCCGAGGATGAGGCCGACACCGCCACCGGCACCGGCGATGGCGCCGAAGATGCCGAACGCCTTGGCACGCTCCTTCGCCTCGGTGAAGAGCACGGCGAGCAGTGACAGGGCCGCGGGGGCGAGCAGTGCGCCGAAGACGCCCTGGAGGGCGCGGGCGCCCAGCAGCATCCCGGTGTTGACGGCGGCACCGCCGAGGGCGGAGGCCGCCGCGAAGCCGATCAGGCCGATGACGAAGGCCCGCTTGCGGCCCCACAGGTCGGAGATCCGGCCGCCGAAGAGCAGCAGGCCGCCGAAGGCGAGCGCGTAGGCGGTGATGACCCACTGCCGGTTGCCGTCCGAGATGCCGAGGTCGGTCTGGGCGGAGGGCAGGGCGATGTTCACGATGGTGGCGTCGAGGACGACCATCAGCTGGGCCAGGGCGATGAATATGAGCGCTTTCCAGCGCCTGGGATCGGCTTGGGTGGTGAGTGGCATGGGTGGGGCCTACCTAGCGTTGCGGAGAGGTGCGGTACTGAACAACTGGACGGAACGGCGACGTCATTTGTGACACTTGCGGCGCAGATCCTCCAACGTCACGGCGGATCCGGGCAGTTCGGAGCGGGCGGGCGCCATCAGCCCGTCGAGGAAGAGCTGGAGGTGCCGGTGGACGAACTGATCGAAGTCGACGCAGTCCGAGCCCGGCAGCGGCCTGGTGAGCTGGGTGATCGCCACCATCAGGTCACCGACGGCGATGTCCTCCCGCAGCTGCCCGGCGGCGCGGGCGGCGGCCATCAGGTCCTCGATGCCCCGCTCCAACCGGTCCCGGGCATCGACCTGTTCGGGGTGCTCCTTGTCGATGCCGTCGGCGAGCAGCGGACAGAGCGCACCGACCCGCTCGTCCGCGGCGGCGTGGACGAAGCGCCTCAGCGCGACGAAGGCATCGGGCTCCTCGGCTCGTGCGGTCTCGGCCCGGTCCGCGATGCGGGCCATGACGGAGAGGGTGACATGGTGGATCAGCTCGCGGCGGTCCGCGAAGTGCCGATACAGCGTGGCATTTCCGACCCCGGCTCGTCGAGCGATTTCATCGAGCGAGGACTCGGCCCCGTGTTCGACGAGCGCCTCGCGGGCGGCGGAGACGATCCGCTCGCGGTTGCGCAGGGCGTCCGCGCGGAGGCGGGGCTGCTGGGCGGTGGCCACGTTCGGCACTCCTTCCTGTTCTGTCCTTGCGTGTGCGCGTGCTGCGTCCGGGAGGGCCGGGGATCTCCCGGGTCCCTGCGGGGCCTTCTCGGGCCGGGAGCCAAGCGGGGATCGACTCCCCGTTTCGCCCGGACGCCTGAGTAAACGGGGAGGAGCTCCCCGCTTATTTCCCCGACGGCGCGTGACCCGCGTCACATCTCCCGAGTGCTCCCCCTGCCTCCATCTGCCACGCCCAGCGAGCGCCCGGCCGCGGCCCGGCCCAGGGTGGTCGGACAAGTGGGAAGCGGAGTACGGAGAGCGTCCGGCCCATAGGGGCCGCGGCCTGGAGGTGCCGTTATGAAGTTCCTGGCCATCACGGTCATGGTGATCACCACGCTCGCCCTGACCTCACCGGTGGCCTCGCAAGCGGAACCAGGTGACGAGGAGGAGGCGGCCGCCGGGCACACCACCGCGACCACCGACGGCCGGCGGCCGTCCGGCCCGTGCGCGCTGCGCGGTATCGACGACACCGTCTCCGAGGCGGCCGACACCCCGCCCGGCTTCACCCGGTCGTACGGCACCGTACGGGCCCTCACCCTGTTCGTGGACTTTCCCGACGCGCGGGCCGAGGACTCCCCGGAGGAGCGGTACGACGAGTTCTTCCCGGCGGTCGCCGACTACTACCGGACCAGTTCGTACGGGCGGCTCGATTACCGCTCCACGCCGGTGCGGCGCTGGATCCACATGTCGCGCCCGTACGAGGCGTACGGCATCGAGCGCGGCACGCCGTTCGACCCGGGCAGCGACGAGGAGGGCTACCACGCGCTCTCCAAGGAGATCGTCAAGGCGGTGGACGACACGGTCGACTTCCGGCGCTTCGACCTGATCAATGTGCTGGTCACACCGAACGCGGGGCCGCCCGCCACCGAGGACGTGCAGTCGGTGACCTTCGCGGGCTCGCCCACCGGGCTCGGCACCAAGGACGGCGTGCCCTTCAAGAACGTCTCGTTCATCTGGAGCCGGCAGACCGGTGACAGCCCCTACCGCGTCCTCAACCACGAGAACGCGCACAGTTTCGGCCTGCCCGACCTCTACTACACCCGCGGCGGCAGCGGCCTGCTGAGGACGCCCGTCGGCCACTGGGACCCGATGGACGAGGACTGGGGCCCGTCCAACGACTTCCTCGCCTGGCACAAGTGGAAGCTGGGCTGGCTGGCCCCGGACCAGGTGAACTGCCTCGCCACCCCCGGCACGCGCACCCTGACCCTGACCCCCACCTCGGTCACGGGCGGCACCAAACTGGCCGTGGTGCCGCTCTCCCGGACCCGCGCCCTCACCCTGGAGGCCCGCGCGCCCGGCCCGCTGGACCACATGGTCTGCCGCCCCGGCGTGCTGATCACGACGGTCGCGACGGACGTCGCCTCGGGCGCCGGCCCCGTCCGCACCTCCGACGCCACACCCGGCAGCGCCGGCTGCTACACCACCGACCTGAACGTCAACGCCCGCCTGAGCGACGCGACATACGTGACCGGGCAGCGCCAATCGGGGTCCGGGGTCACCGTGAAGGTGCTGGGCAGGGACACGGGCGGAAACTGGCGGGTGACGGTGCGGCGAGCGCCGCGCATCCCCCGGCCGCCGGTCACCGATCCCGCCAGTGACGACGACCCAGACTGATCAGCCGCAGCTGACGCCGCGCGGTGTCGGCGATCCGCCGCTCCTCCTCGGCGCCGGCCCCACCCGCCTCCAGGAAGGCCGACGCGGTCATCACCAGGTGGTCGACATAGAGCCCGGCGAGCATCCGTACGTCCTCGGCGCTCCACCCGTGCGACTCCTCCTGCGTGGCGAGCGCCTGCGCGACCTCGTCGCCGAACCGCTCCAGCTCCGCCGCGATCGCCTCGCGCACCGCCCGTACGCCGCCGTGGCGCTCCCGCGCGATGAACCGCACGTGCGCCGGGTGCAGCGCCACGTGCGCGGCCACCGCCTCGACGCTGCGGTCGATGACCTCCTCGGCGTCGGCCTGCTCGGCGAGCACGGCCCGGATCATCACGTGCAGGCTGGCGAGCGACTCCTCCACCAGCGCGACCCCGAGATCGGCCATGTCCCGGAAGTGCCGGTAGAACGCGGCCGGTGCCACCCCGACGACGCGCGTGACCTCCCGCAACCCGAGGCTGCTCAGACTCTGCTCCTCCAGCAGCCGCAGCCCCGCGTCGAGCAGGGCTTGCCGGGTCTTCTGCTTCTGGGCCTGGCGGACGCCGAGGGTGCTGCTGTTCATTTCTTCAGTAAACAACTGTTTGCCATAACGCGCCAGGAGGGAGTACGCTCATCTCAGTGAACAACTGTCTCTACAACTGTTCACCGGAAGGACTGACGATGATCCTCCTCATGGCCGCCCTGCTGATCCTGGGCGTGCTGGTGGGCGCCGCGGCACACACCCCGCTCCCGGTCCTGCTGCCGGCCGCGGGAGCCATCGCCCTCTGGCTGCTGGCCTTCACGATCCGCGAACGCGCGAGGGAGCGCTGACCATGCCGACCACGCTGACGAAGCCGCGAGCCGTTCCCCGGGCCCCGAAGCCCGAACCGCTCCACGAGCCGCCCCGGACGCCGGACCGCTCCGGCACCGCGGACACGATGGCAGTCTGGGCCTTCATCCTCGGCCTGGTGGGCCTGCTGATCTTCAACCTGGTCCTGGGCCCGATCGCCCTGACCCTCGCGACCCTGGCCCTCACCCGCCGCACCACCCGCCGGGGCCGCGCCGTCCTCGGCCTGGCCCTCGGCGCGGCGGACCTGATCGTCCTGGCGACCCTGATGACCGCCGACCACACCCTGTCGTGGGGCCTTGCCGCCTGACTGCGCCGCCTGCCCACCCGCTACACTGACGGCGGTCCCACGCCTCCGTAGCTCAGGGGATAGAGCACCGCTCTCCTAAAGCGGGTGTCGGCAGTTCGAATCTGCCCGGGGGCACCACGCACCACCGCTCTGACTGGGGTTCATTGCCCGAGAGGGGTCTCACTCGGCCTCGGACGTCTCGTCCGAGGCCGTTTGCCTGAGCGGTGCGTGAGCGGACGGGGAGTTGATCTCCCGAATACCGCCCAACGGATCAGCATCATCCGGCACGGACTCCGGGCCCGGATCCTCGGCGTTGTCGGGCTCGGGCTCCGCTTCGAGGGCGGTGGGTAGCAGGCCCGTGTACGTGTCGGCCGACGCTCTACGAGTCCTGGGGGTACGAGGCGCCTCGCAGAGCGGCTTCAGAGTGCCATGGCGGCAAGGCCGTCCTGGGAGAGGGGACGGATCCGGTCACGATCTCGTCGGCGGCGGCGAGGCCCGACCGCTCGTGGGTGACCAGGAGCGTGGTGCGGCCGCGGGTGGCGTCGAGGACGTCGGCGAGCACGGCGCCGGCGGTGTCCGGGTCGAACCCCTCGGTGGGTTCGTCCAGGACGAGGACGGGCGGGTCGGCGAGCAGCAGGCGCCTGCGCCGGCCGCCCGACATCGTGGCGCCGTCCCCGCCGACGATGGTGTCCCAGCGGTCGGGCAGCGACTCGATCCAGTCCAACAGCCGGGGCCTGCGGGCGACTTCGCGCAAGTCGGCATCGTGGCGTCGGGACGCGCTATTTCCAGGCCGTCGCCCGTCGCAGCCGCGAGCGCGGCCCTTCCCGGCGCGCCGGGAAGCCCTTTGCCACGACTCCACCGCGCTGCCGCACCCCTGGCCGAGGACCTCGCGTTGGCCGGCCTGCGATGGCGAGTTGGCAGGGGCGTCGCGTCCCCACCGACCACCGGTACCCGGGCCCCCTCCCCCGGCGGCGGCTGCCTGCCGGTCGCCCGGGACCCCGATGGCGATCGTGGGGCCCGCGTCGGTGAGGGACGGGCGAGAAGCCCTGGCTCGGCTACCTGCATTCGTTTGGCGCCCCACGAGTGGGCCCGGCTCTACGGACCGCGGCGAGCCCAGCCTCTGGGCCACACTCGCCCGCAGTCGCTACAAGCTGTAGACGTCAGCGGCGTGCTCCCAGGTGCTGAGCCGCTTTGCGTCCTTCTTGTTCGACGCTGACACGAAGAGACCCCTGGTCGTGAGGCATTGACCGGAGGCAATGCGTGAGCCGACAGCGTAGAGCCGGCCGTCACGGGCAAGAACCGACGCCCCCGCACCGCCCATCAGGGATTCGATCCCACTCTCGAAGCGGGTGTCGGCAGTTCGAAATCCGCCCGGGGCACAACGCGTCAGCCGCCGGCCTGGGGTTCGGCCCCCACGTCGGCGGCTTGTTCGGCCCCGGACATCGCTCAACGGATTCGGGCGGCACGCCCCCTTCGTAGATGTCCGGCTGGATCCCGACCGTGAAGGCCGCGTCCTCGGCGCCGCCGCCTTCCTCGTCCTCCCGGACAACCACGCGGACGGGCCTGTGGACGGCGCCGTGGCGGTCCCACTCGGACACCAGGCTGGTCGCTGCAGCCTCGGATTGTCGGGCCGACCGCCGCACAAGGACGGATCCCGCGATACGGAGCCCATTGATGGGCCTTTTTCCGACGGTCAGGGCCGGGATCGCCGGTTGCCGAGCACCTCCGGGCGGCTTAGCCTGAGATCAAGGGCCCTCAAGTGGAAGGGAGCCTTGAGATGCTTTTCGTCCTGCTCGCGACCCACACGCCGGACATCTGTCCGACCGCCAACGCGGCAACGCGCGACCTGATGCTGAAGACCGCTCCTGACATGCCGAACCTGGCCCAGCAGGCAGGCGTCGACATCGTGGCGGGTCCCTTCGTGAACCGTGAGCACACGATTGTCCTAGTCGTACAGTCCGACAAGGTCGAGAATGTCGACCGCTTCCTCATGGAGGCGCGTCTCCCGCAGTGGAACAGCGTCCGTGTGCTGCCGTCGCTGACGATGGAAGAAGCTCTCAACGAGATCCGAGCGCAGACGCCGATCTTCTGACCACCCGATCAGGGACGGTGCGCTGTTTTGGCGTGGACGCCGAGATGCGCCATCGCCCGCCACTGTTGGCCGTGATCGGTGCCTGGTTGCTCATGCCGACCGTATGCGCGCCGGCTGCTCAGGCGAGCCAACGGGTGGACGGGTCCGCCAAGCCGACCAGTCAACAGGCCGCACGACACAGCTCGCTTGGTGGTCCCGGCGTCTCCTGCCTCATCGACGCGACCGCATGGGAGGAGGCCTTCCGAGCCTTGACCGAAACCGGAGGAGCCGGCCAAGTGGTGGATGCCCTGGGGGTTTCACCACTCCGAGCGTGGAACGCGACCTCGGCCGGGAGGTAGTTTCGGATGGCGACGCCCCCTCCGGACGACGAACTGTTCCACCTGGCCGGCGAGTTCACGTGGTGACACTGTCGCTCCGCGATATCGGCGGCACGGCGGCCGAGCCGACCTTCGCCCAGGGAGACTTCGCCACCGAGCGGCGCCGCGCTCTTCACGAGGAAGGCTGGAGGCAGGGCCTGAACAAGCTGGAGGCGCTGGTGTCCTCGGCTGCGTCGAACGGAGAGCCGCCGCGCACGCTGGTGAAGAGGTGTCCGGCTCGCCTTGGGCGAGAAGGGAAGCGCTGTGTCCCAGCAGTTCACCGGCGGTGAACAGGCGAGCCCGCAGGCGCTGCGTCGAGCGGTCGAGCAGGCGCGAGACGCGGTCGCCCGTCAGTCCTGGGCCGAGGCGTACGGAGTCCTGCGCGACCTCGACCGGCACCGGCTGACGCCCGACGACCTGGCCGCGCTCGCCGATGCCGCCTGGTGGACCAGCCGGATCCCGGAGTCGATCCAGGCACGGACAGCGGCCTACTCTGGTTATGTCGCTCGGGAAGACCGACGACGGGCCGGGTACTGCGCCTGGATGCTCTTCTACGAGCATCAGCTCGCGGGACATATCGCGACGTCGGCGGGCTGGCTGCGCCGGGCGCGCCGGCATCTGAGTGGCCGGCCCGAGTGCGTCGAGCAGTGCTACCTGGTGTGGATCGAGGCGGAGGATGCCCAGCGGCGCGGCGCGTTCGACGAGGCCATGCGTCACGCGCACCGGATGGGTGAGATCGCGGAGCGGTGCGGCAGCGCGGACCTGGTCGCCATGAGCGTCCAGGCGCGGGCGGGCGTCTTGCTGGCGCAGGGGCGGATCGCCGATGGGCTGGCCCTGCTGGACGAGGCGATGTGCTCGGCCGTCGCGGGCGAGCTGAGCCCGTTCTTCACCGGGTGGATCTATTGCCTGGGCCTTCAGCAGTGCATGGCCTGCGCCGATCTGGAGCGGGCCGCCGAGTGGACGGACGCCGCGATGGCCTGGTGCGCTTCCATGCCGAAGGAGAACAACTTCCGTGGTCTGTGCCGTGTTCATCGCGTGGAGGTTCTGGAACTGCGCGGCGACTGGGCCTCGGCGGCGAGCGAGGCGGCCGTCACCTGCGAGGAGCTGCTGCCCTGGGAAACGCAGATGGCCGGCGAGGTGTTCTGTCTGGTCGGCGACATCCAGCGCAGGCGCGGCGATCTGGCCGCGGCTGAGGCGTCGTACGAGCGCGCCCACGAGCTTGGCCACGATCCGCAGCCCGGGCTCGCCCTGCTGCGGCTCGCCCAGGGCCGGGCGACCTCCGCGGCAGCGGCCCTGCGGCTCGCGCTCGACGGGGACGACACCGGTGGTCCCGGCCGCCTCGGGCACAGTCGGCTGCTTGCCGCCCAGGTGGAGGTCTCGCTCGCGCTGGGGCAGCCGGCCGAGGCCCGCGCGGCGGCGGAGGAACTGGAGTCGGCCGCCCGTGAGTGGCAGCGCCGGTGCGGGGCCGGGACGACCGTGCTGCACGCGACCGCCGCCCGGGCGGGCGGCGCGGTGGCCCTCGCCGAGCAGGACGTCACTCATGCGCGGCCCCTGCTGCGCCGAGCGCTGTCACTGTGGCAGAAACTCGGCGTGCCGTACGAGGCCGCCCAGGTCCGTATGACCCTCGCCGCCGCCAACCGCGCGGCAGGCGACGACGAAGGCGCACGACTGGAGCTGCAAGCCGCATACGGAGCCTTCGAGCGCCTGGGCGCCGAGCCCGACGCGCGACGGGCGGCGGCCCTGCTCGGCGCCGTACGCGGCCGACTCCCGGGTCGGCTGACCGAGCGTGAGGTCGAGGTGCTGCGTCTGGTCGCCGCCGGCCGGACCAATCGGGCCATCGCCGCCGAGCTGGTCATCAGCGAACACACCGTCGCACGGCACCTCAACAACATCTACGCCAAGCTCGACGTGTCGTCCCGGGCCGCGGCCACGGCGTACGCGTACACCCACGGTCTCGCGTGACGGCTCCGCGCCGGGCCGCATGGGCCGTTCTTGCCATGCCCGCCTCCGTGAGATGAGCGGTTCGCGCGATGACCGGGGAACGGGAAGGTGCGTACAACGGTGCCATACCCATCCCCGACCAGCGGAGAGCCGGTGGCAGCCATGACCACCTACAGCCCCGCCCTCGACGACCAGCGGAGCCAGCGGCTCCGCGAGGCCGTCCGCGGCGAGATCATCCATCCTGGGGACCCGGACTACGACGAGGCCCGCAGGGTCTACAACGCGGTGCACGACAGGCGGCCGGCGATCATCGTGCGGGCGGCCGACGCGGGCGACATCAGGGCCACCGTGGATTTCGCCAGGGACCAGGAGCTGCCGCTCGCGGTGCGCGGCGGCAGCCACGGCGTCCCCGGACACGGTACCTGCGACGACGGCGTCGTCCTCGACCTCGGCGCCATGCGCGGCGTCCGGGTCGAGCCCCAGCGGCGTACAGCCCGGGCCGAGGGCGGCTGCACCTGGGCCGACGTCAACCACGCCACGCACGCCTTCGGCCTGGCCACCACCGGCGGCATCGTCTCCACCACCGGCATCGGCGGGCTGACCACCGGAGGCGGCATGGGCCATCTGTCCCGGCGGTGCGGCCTGGCGTGCGACAACGTCGTCTCGGCCGACGTGGTCACGGCCGACGGCTCCTTCGTGACCTGCACCGAGGACCAGCACGCAGACCTGCTGTGGGCGGTGCGCGGCGGGAGCGGCAACTTCGGCGTCGTCGCGTCCTTCGAGTACCGGCTGCACCCGGTGGCCGACATCCTCGGCGGACCGACGTTCTATCCGCTCGACGCAGACGTGCTGCGCGCCTACCGCGAGCTGATCGCCGACTCTCCGGAGGAGTTCAACCCCGTGCTGGTCATCGGCCTGGGCCCGCCGCTACCCTTCCTGCCGGAACGCTGGCACGGCCGCCCGCTGTGCGGGGTGATCACGTGTTTCAGCGGCCCCGAGGACGAGGACGACCGGGTCGTGGCCCGGCTCGGCCGGCTCGGCCCCGTTCTCGGACAGCATGTCGGGCGCATGCCCTACCCGGTGATCAACACACTGTTCGACGAACTGCTGCCGGCGGGCCTGTTCCACTACTGGAAGGGCTGCTTCAGCACGGGCCTGCCCGACGGAGCGATCGACGCCTACGTCGAGTACGGCGTGGACACGCCCAGCATCGAGAGCGCGACGGTCGTGTTTCCCATCGATGGCGCCTGCCACCGGGTGGGCCCCGAGGACACAGCGTTCGCCTACCGCGACGCCGACTTCTCCACCGCCCTGAGCCTCACATTGCCCACGTGCGCGGAGCTGGAGGCGCACATCGGCTGGGTGCGCGCCTTCGCCGCGGCACTCGACTCCTACTCGGCCGGCGGCGGCTACGTGAACTTCATGGACACCGACGACCAACACCGCGTGCGGGCCAACTACCGGCAGAACCACGACCGTCTGGTGGCGCTCAAGCGCCGCTACGATCGCGGCAATCTGTTCCGGCTGAACCACAACATCGCACCCTGACAGGGCCGACCTCGGAACGGTCACGCCTCGCACCGTCCTCCAACAGGCGGAGCAGGCCAGGCCGGCACAAGGCCACCGCGCACCTCCCGGAGTCGAACCGCGGCGGGACACCACTCAGCCCCAGAGCCGTTCCACCTAGGTCCTGTCCGATGGGTCGGTGTGACTGACCTGTCAGCTGATCGTTCCGGTCAGCATGGGGCGGGGTGATCTATCTGATGAGGAATGGGCGCTGCTGGAGCAGCACTTGCCCAAGAACGTGGGGCGAGGCGGCCGTTGGAAGAGCCACCGTAGAGTGATCAACGGCATCCTCTTCCGGCAGCGGACCGGCCTTCCGTGGCGGGACCTGCCGGCACGGTTCGGTAAGTGGAAGACCTGTCATGATCTGCATCGCAGATGGTCAGCGGACGGCACGTGGGAAAAGATCCTGCGGGCCGTCCAGGCCGATGCCGATGCGGAAGGCCGGATCGGCTGGAGCATGGTCAGCGTGGATTCGACGTCCTGCCGTGCCCATCAGCACTCCGCAGGTGCCCGAAGGCGCAACCCAAGCATCCGGGGCAGACGCGGTCGGCCCGCCCACCACCGCCCAGACGAAGCTCTGGGCCGCTCCCGGGGCGGCTTGACCCGCAAGATCCACCTGGCCTGTGAGGGCGGACGCCGTCCACTCGCGTTGCTGATCACGCCGGGTCAGTGGGGTGATGCCCCGCAGCTGATCCCGGTGCTGGACCGCATCCGCGTGCCTCGCCGGGGAGGCGGACACCCCCGCACCCGGCCTGACCACCTCGGCGGCGACAAAGCGTATTCGTCCCGCCGCAACCGCCGCTACCTCCGGCGGCGGCAGATCAAGCACACCATCCCGGAGCCAAAGGGCCAGCGTGCCAACCGTCAACGCAGAGGCACCAGGGGTGGTCGGCCCGCCGGCTTCGACAAGACGATCTACAAGCGTCGCAACGAAGTGGAACGAACCATCAATCAACTCAAGAGCTTCCGGGCCGTGGCGACGCGTTACGACAAGAGGGCCTACATCTTCCATGGCACTGTGACCGTCGCCGCGATCTGGCTGTGGCTCCGCCCCTGACCCGCCAGACAGTGCCTAGTTTTGTTCCGAGGTGGTGTCCTCCCTTGATGTAGTCGCCGACAGTTGGCGCGTTGCCGCAGGCCGTGACAACGTGTGTCTGAGTCTCCTCGGCGACCTCGCGTCGCAGGGCCTCGGTCAGGCTCTCGCCGCTGTCCACGCCGCAGCGCCATGGCGCTGTCGCCTCGACAGGCCGTCCGACTGGTATGCGGGGTGAGCTGGACGGCCGCAGTGAAGCGTCCGGCCCCGGCGACGGACTACTCACCCCGACGCCTCACGCGGGCGGTGAGCAGGTCATCGTCACAGTGACGCTCCATATCAAACAGCGCCAATGAGGATATCCAGGGTTGTGGGGGCATCCCGGGTCGGTGGTGTGCCCTGAGCGCCCCGTTCCGCACCCTGTCGACGATCGCCTTCCGCGCGTCACGCTGAACCGACAACGCGCAAGGAGGAGCACCATGGCCGAACGTGTCCGCACCCGTTGGAGCAGGCTGCTCATCACCGCCGCCTGTGCCGTCATCATCCCCCTCACCCTCGCTCCACCCGCCGCCGCTGTTGACCTCCCCGGCGTCCCCGATGTCCCCGGCCTCCCCGGCCTCCCCGGCCTCCCCGGCCTCCCCGCTCTCCCCGCCCTCCCCGCTCTCCCCGGCCTCCCCGGCCTCCCCGGCCTCCCCGGCCTCTCCAGCATCAGCGACCCCTCCAGCATCAGTGGGCCCTCCAACATCATCGGATCCTCCAACATCATCGGATCCTCCAACATCATCGGATCCTCCAACATCATCGGATCCTCCAACATCAACAGCCTCGTCACCAGCCTCGTGAACGGCTGAGGCCGGGGGCCCGGCCCAAGGCGGAGTTCTGTTCGCCGGCGTGCCGGGCCAGCAGTGGCGGTCGTGCTGCGCTACTCCGACGAGCTGCGGCACACCGACGTCGACGCCCTGGAGACCTTGGCAGGTCGTGAAGCCCGGTGGGTCGCCCACACGACCCACCGGACACGGCCTAGTTGTATTGACCCGCAGCGTTGTTGACGCGGCTGATGGGTGGGTGTCCGCCGAGTGCGGTGTGGCATCGGTGGTGGTTGTAGGTGTGGAGGAAGTCTGCCAGGGCCGCGGTGCGCTCGTCGTTTGAGGTGTAGGGCCGAAGGTAGGCCCATTCGTCGAGCAGGGTGCGGTTGAAGCGTTCGACCTTGCCGTTGGTCTGTGGCCGGTAGGCGCGGGTGAGTTTGCCGGCCGCGCCGAGATCGGCCAGGACAGCCCTCCAGGCGAGGCCCTTGCGGTAGGCCCAGGCGTTGTCCGTGAGCACACGCTCGATGCGGGTGATCCCGTGCGCGTGGAAGAACGCGGCCGCGCGGGTGAGGAAGCCCGCGCAGGTCGCGACCTTTTCGTCGGGGTGGATCTCGCTGTAGGCCAGGCGGGAGTGGTCGTCGACGGCGGAGTGGATGTAGTCGAAGCCCATGCCGCTGCGGGTGGTGCGGCCGGCCTGGCGGCCGAGGGCCTTGTGGCCGCCGCCGTCGGGGATGCGTCCGAGTTTCTTGACGTCGACGTGTACGAGTTCGCCGGGACGGTCGCGTTCGTAGCGGCGGATGATCTGGCCGGTGGGCCGGTCGATCCAGCTCAGCCGGTGCAGGCCGTGGCGGGTCAGTATCCGGTGCACGGTCGAGGTGGGCAGGTCCAGGATCGGACCGATGCGGGCCGGTCCCAGCTTGCGCGTCGTCCTCAGCTCGCACACACGGGCCTCGACGGCAGGGGGTGTGCGGTGCGGGGTCGTGCGCGGACGGCTGGAGCGGTCCCGCAGTCCCGGCTCGCCCTCGGCCCGCCACCGGTGGACCCACTTGTGGGCCGTCGTCCGCGAGATGCCCATCTCGGCCGCGACGTGCGCGACCGGGCGGCCGGAACGGACACGATCGACCAGGATCCGCCTGCCGTGAAGGGTCAGTCGGGCGTTACGGTGGGACACGAAGACCTCCGTGCGGTGAAGACTCGACACCTCCACCACACCGGAGGTCTTCGCCATGATCAAGGCCTGCGAGTGTCAACAACGCTCGTGATCAATACACCTAGTGCATGCGAGGGCGTCCTCGTGGTGGTCGGCCGACGTCACCTGTACGGACCTGTAGAAATGCCGAGGACCGGCGACCTCCTTAGCGTGTCGTGAGGGATTGCCGAGCAGGCCAGTTCGGCAGAGAATCGCTGGAGGAATCCAATGGCTGTCGCGGTGACCGTGCATTGGGCCGATGTCAGGCCTGAGCAGTACGACGCACTCCAAGAGCGGATTCGCTGGGAGGAAAAGGCGCCTGACGGAGCCGTTATGCACGCCGCCTGGTTCGCGTCCGACGGCATTCATGTAGTCGACGTATGGGAAGACAAGGAGAAATTCGAGCGGTTCATTCGCGAGGACATCATGCCCGCAGCGGGGGAACTCGGTATGCAGGGCGAGCCGGAGGTACAGATTTTCCCGCTGCACCGGCGCTTCGTGGCTCCGGGGGTTACGGGCGCCGCCTGACAGGAGCACGGATCGGCGTCACAGCAGTGCCCACGTAGGGTTCCAGGTGCTCGGAGGGGGTCTCCAGCCGGCGGGCGCCCACTCACCGGCGGCTACGAGCACGCTCCACAGATCCCTGCCGGTCTCCGTCGGCAGGTAGCGGTAACCGCGGCCGTGGCCCAGGGGGCGGCGCTCGGTGATCCCGTGGCACTCCAGCGCCGCCAGGCGCTGAGCGAGCAGGCTGCGGGAAATGCCGGGCGCACCACGCTGGATCTGGGTGAACGTCTCGCAGCCCATCAGAATGTTGCGCACGATGATGGGCGTCCCGACGCTCGGCGAAGAGCTCGGCGCCCCGGGCATTGGGACAACGCTGCCCGTAGCCCCGCTTGCCCTTCAGCCTGCCACCGATCCCGAGGGCGGATCAGCCCATTGCCGACGGCCGGCGCTCATCGCCCGCTGCACCAGCACGGCGGACGTCGTCGCCGCCGTGCGCCACGCTCGCGAGCACGGTCTGGAGGTCTCCGTCCGCGGCGGCGGCCACGGCGTGGGCGGCCTCGCGGTGGCCGACGGCGCCTTGATGATCGACCTGTCCGCCATGAAGGGCATCCACCTGGACCCCGCGGCGCAGGTGGTGCACGCGCAGGCCGGCGTGGTGCTGGGCGAGCCGGATCACGCCACCCAGGCGCATGGTCTGGCCGTTCCCGTGGGGATCAACTCGACCACCGGCATGGACGTCCCACGACCTTCCCGCACTCACGGATGATGTGATCGACGCCGTCGTGGAGCACTCGCCGCGGATTACCTCACCACGCTCGTACTCGCTGATCCCTCACCTCGGAGGCGCCATCAGCCGCGTCCCCGAGGACGCCACGGCCTCCTCCCACCGGCACGCGACCTGCGACATCAACATCAACGGCGTCTTCCTCCCCGACGATCCCGACCCCGGCCGTCACATCGCATGGGTCCGCGAACTGTTCGACGCGCTCGCTCCCTACGCAGATGGCGTCTACGTCCACTTCCTGGGCGCCGAAGGGCCGGACCGGGTACGGGCCGCATATGGCGCCGCCAAGTACGAGCGGCTCGCCGCCCTCAAGACCACCTGGGATCCAGGCAACTTCTTCCACCGCAACCAGAACGTCCCCCGGGCGTGGTGCCCGAACAGTCGGCCCCAAATCCCCTCGGAGCGCGGATGCATGGTTGACGGGACGGCTTGAGACCGGCTTGCCGCAGGCCGTGGGCCGCTGAACACCTCACGCCACCGAATCGGTCCGCTGGGCGCACACACTCCGACTGATCTTCAAGTCAGCCAGTGCCTGATCGCGTGCCTCCTGGTGTGAGTGGTATGCGAGCGGACTGACGACGAAACTCGGCTCAGGCCGTCATCACGACAGATTCCGGTGGGCTCGCGCGTGGAGCGCGATTCCGGCCGACACGGAGACGTTGAGCGACTCGGCCGCGGGGTTCATGGGAATCGACACCGTTTCGGTGGAGATATCCGAGAACTCGCCCGACGGGCCGACCTTCTCGCTGCCGAACATGAGGACGAGCCGCTCGTCGATACCGCCGAGATCGCCGACGCTGTGATCCCCGTCGGCGTCGAAGGTCATCAGCCGCATGCCGCTGTCCCGGAAGTGGCCGATCGCCTCGGCCCGTGAGGCGAGGACGATCGGGAGCGAGAACACGTACCCCCGGCTCGCCCTGACCAGGCGCCGGTCCGCGATGCTGACCAGGTCGCTGTCCACGAGCACGATGCCCGCGGCCCCGAGCGCGAACGCGGTCCGCACGATGGCACCGATGTTGCCGACGATCTTCACCCCGTCGAGAAGGATGAGGTCGCCGGTCCTGCCGGCCAGGTCCTCGAAGCGGCAGGGCCGCGGGACCCGGGCGATGCCGAACGCCTTGGGCTTCTTCTCGGTCTTGAAAACCTGATTGGCGATCGGGGCGGCGAGCAGGCGGACCGGAATTCCGCGCTGTTCGCACGCGGCGAGCAGGTCACCCGGCAGGGGGGTGGTCTCCAGCCCGTAGACCTCGAAGAACTCCACCCCGGCGCGGATGCTTTGCAGGAGAGGCTCGGTGTCCTCGATCAGCGCCGTCCGGACCACGGACCTCGAATGCTTCGTGACATCGATGATTCGCTGTACGGCGGGGTCGGAGCGCTCGGAGATAACGTCAAGGCTGGCCACGGATGAAGACGTTAACACGAGCATTGTCGGCCCTTTGTGTACGCGCAGCTTCCGGTACGCACCGACGTGATCCTCTCGCTGCTGCGCGAGGCGCTGGGCCGGGACCGCGTGTTACCGCGTCAGTGCGGTGCGGGCCTCGATGGCGATCTACGACTTCATCTGAGGGTCCACCTCGCGCTGGGAGGCTCTCCGTCCGGCCGGCGCCGCGCCGGAAGGACGCCATCGAGGCGGATTACGCCTACTAAATGATGTCCCGTAAGCC
>NZ_JAGGOL010000057.1:5823-7866 GCF_018614525.1 Streptomyces sp. ISL-11 | reverse complement strand
GCTCCCGTGCCCGCGCACGACGGGTCCGTGCGGCTGGCCGGGTCGCAGGTCCCGATCGGCCCCGGCCCGCGCGTCGCCGAGGCGCGCGAGCTGCAGACGGGCACCGGTCCCGCCACCGGATGGGTGCGCCCGCCGGCCGGTCTGCCCGGTGCCTCCGCCTCGGTGCCCGTCCAGGCGCCGGCCCCGCAGACCGACGGTGAGAACACCCAGGGTGAGCAGGGACGTTGGCGGCCGTGGCGGTTCCGGATGTCCAACGACGTCTGGGGGACGCCCACGGTCGCCGGTGAGCTGTTGTACGTCACCTCTTTCGAGGTACACGCGCTCGACGTCGCCAGCGGACGACGGCAGTTCAAGACGCGTGACGTGGCGTGGGCGATGGCCGTCGCGGACGGTCGCATCCACGCCTCGGACGGGCCGACGCTGTACGCGCTGGACGCTGCCGACGGCGCCGAGCGGTGGCGGCTCGCCACCGACGGCTGGGTCTACTCCCTCCGGGCCGACCGCGGGACGATCGTCACCGGTACGCGCGGCGGCGGCGTGCAGGCGTGGGAAGCCGCCAATGGCGAACTGCTGTGGGAGATGGGCGGCCTCCAGACCGACTTCGAGACGCCCGACTGCGGGCCGTTCGTCCAGGACGGCACGGTCTATGTGTGGGCCGACGCCCGGCTGCGCGCCCTGGAGGCCCGTACGGGCGCGGAGCGCTGGTCGTATCCGGTGGGCGATACCGCGTCGTGCGGGGGCGTCCCCGTGCGGCTGCTGGCCGCCGAGGACGGGGTCGTCTACGTCGCGGCCGGCACGCGCGTCCTCGCCATCGACGTGGCGCGCGGTGACGTGCGCTGGCGGTTCGAGGCACCGGCGGTCTTCCTGAGCCCGCCGGCGTTCGCGCCGGGCCCCGCCGTCACGGGCGGAGGCGTCTATGTCGCCGACTACCTGGGCACCGTCTACGCCCTGGACGCGGCGACCGGCCGAGACCGCTGGCGCATCGCCACCGAGCCCCGCCAGTCGACGGAGCCGGTGCTGGTGTCGGCCGGTTCCGTGCACCTGGGCAGCGGCGGCGCGCTCTACACCCTGGACGCCGTCACGGGCACCCCGAAGTGGCGCTTCGCGGCCGGTGGCGATGTCGTCGGCGCCCCCGTCGTCGCCGAGGGCAGAGTCCACTTCGGCTCCGCCGACCACTGCCTCTACACGGTGGACGCGGCGGGGGGCCAGCTCCGCTGGAAGCTGGCCACGGGTGGCGAGATCACCGGCTCGCCGGTGGTCACGGGCGGTGTGGTCTACGCCTGCAGCAAGGACCGGTGCGTGTACGCGCTGGACGCGGCGAAGGGGACGGGCCTGTCCCGGCGGTGACGTCCGCGCTTCGGCATCCGGTGGGTGCGGCGGCCGGGCCCGGGAGGTGAAGCCCAGGGGCCCGGAGGACGGCCGGGCCCGCCATCGGCGGCTCACCGCACGCGGTACGCCCTGCCGCGCCGGGTGAAGAGCCCGGCCTGGCGGGAGGGAGACAGACTGCCCAGCGAGATCAGGTGCGGCGCCAGGGCGAGGGCATGTCCGCGGGCCGCCTCCTTCGCCGCCCACAGGGCCCGTACGGTCCCCTGCACCGCCTCGGTGGGGTAGGAGGCGATGACGGCCGCCGCCCGCAGGGCCGCGGGGACCGCCTCGCCGGGCGTGGTCAGCTCGGAGACCAGCCCGATCTCGTACGCCCGCCGCGCGGAGAGTCGTTCGGCGGTGCCCATGAGCGCCGTGCGGGCGGCTTCGCCGAAGGGCATGCGCTGCGCCATGTGGAGGGTTTCGTACGCGCTGACCATGCCGTAGGAGGTGTGCGGGTCGAAGAAGGTCGCGTCTTCGGAGGCGACGAGGAACTCCGCCTCGCCGAGCAGGTAGAACGCCCCGCCGCACGCCATTCCGCCGACCGCCGCGACGACGGGCTTCCACAGGTCGGCGGCCTTGGGCCCGACGGTCAGGAGCGGGTCGTCGACGGAGTAGGGCGAGCTCGGCTGGGGGACGTCGGCGGAGCGGTCGACGCCGGTGCAGAACGCCCGGTCGCCG
>NZ_JAGGOL010000057.1:0-5790 GCF_018614525.1 Streptomyces sp. ISL-11 | reverse complement strand
CGCCGTCCGCGCCCACCTCCGTGCGGACCGTGGGCGTGCCGTCGGCGGTCATGGGCGCTCCAGCAACCAGCGCGGCACGGTGACGCCCTCGGCGAGTTCGGTGAAGGCGACGCGCAGGGGCGCGCCGATGCGCAGTCGCGCGGGGTCGACGGAGTCGAGCGGTGCGTCGGGCGCGGCGACGACGTTGCCGACGAGGCGGATGCGCGGGGCGTCGGCCAGCTCCACGACGACGACGTTGTACGGGGCCTGCTGGGCATATGCGGGCAGGAGGGGCGGGTGGGGCAGTACGTACGACCAGAGGTGGCCGCGCCCGCTCATGCGCCGCCACTCGCCGGCGAAGGACCGGCAGCGCGGGCAGCAGGGCCGGGGCGGGAAACGCAGCGCATGGCAGTCGGCGCAGCCCTGAACGCGCAGCTCACCGCGGGCCGCGAACTCCCAGAAGGGGGCGCCGTCCTCGTCGGGCTCGGGCAGCAACAGGCCATTGTCAGTGGTGCCCTTCATGATGGAGGACATGAAGACTCAACTCCTCAGCACAAGCGCTGATGTGGGGACTCCCTCGCCCGCCGTCACCAGGCAGGTCGTGGCGCCGGGGACCTGCGCGGTGGAGGTGCCGCGGAGTTGCCGTACGCCTTCGTTGATGAGGTTGAAGCCATGGACGTAAGCCTCGCTGAGCCCACCGCCGGCCGTGTTGAGCGGGAGGCGGCCGCCGAGTTCCAGTGCGCCGCCCTCGGTGAAGGCGCCGCCCTCGCCGCGTCCGCAGAAGCCATAGCCCTCCAGGGACAGCGGGACGAGCGGGGTGAAGGCGTCGTAGATCTGGGCCACGTCGATGTCCTGCGGGCCGAGGTCGGCGGTCTGCCACAGACGGCGGGCGGCGGTCCAGGCGGGGCCTGTCAGTGGGTCGTCGTTCCAGTAGTTGACCATGCCGTGGTGCTGGGAGGGCAGTCCCTGGGCCACGGAGTGCACGTACACCGGCGGGCGGCGGCAGTCGCGTGCCCGGTCGGCGGAGACGACGACGCAGGCCAGGGCGCCATCGGTCTCCAGGCAGTTGTCGAAGAGGCAGAGGGGTTCGCTGATCCAGCGGGAGGTCATGTACATCTCGCGGGTCAGCGGGCGCTCGTACATGATCGCGGCGGGGTTCTGGTTGGCGCGGTTGCGGCAGGCGAGGGCGACGTTGAAGAAGTGGTCCCGGGTGGCGCCGTACTCGTGCAGATAGCGCCGGGCGAGCATGGCGATCTCGTCGACGGGGCGCAGGAGGCCGTACGGGCGGGTCCACTGGGCGGGTGTGGGCAGCTGGGCGCGGGTGTTCCGCCAGGGCCGTGGTCCCGAGCCGCGTTTGCGGGAGCGCCAGGCGACGCCGACGGTCGCCTGGCCGGTGGCGATCGCCGCGGCGAGGTGGGCGACGGTCGCGCAGGAGCCACCACCGCCGTAACCGACCTTGGAGAAGAAGGTCGCGTCACCGGCCCCGATCGCCTTGGCGACCTCGACCTCGTCGGTCTCCTCCATGGTGTAGGAGGCGAAGGCGTCGACCTGGGAGGGAGGGATGCCGGCGTCGTCGAGCGCGTCGACGATCGCGCGACAGGCCAAGGTCTTTTCTGAAGCGGGAAGTTGCCGGGCGAAGGGAGTCTGTCCTATGCCGACGATCGCCGTCGCGTCCTTGAGTGTGGCTGTCGCCGTCCCTGCCGCTCTCGCCGTCACCATCGCCGCCTCCGTGCTGCTGATCCGCTGCTCGGGCCGCTTTCCTCTTCGGTTCGGTCCGGTTGCGCCGCTGCCGCTGCCGCTGCCCCGGCCATGTCCGTGGCCGTCGTCACTGCTGTCAGTACTGCTGGCAGCACTGCTGACAGCGCGGAAGGGTATCGCTAATCTGACGAACAGTCAGCTAGGGGTGCGGGAGGGCACGCGATGCGCGGGGATCTGGAATACATGTCCATACCCCGGCTGGTCCGCACGGCCGCCGCGCGGTACGCGGGCCGTGAGGCCGTGGTCGAGGGCCGGACCCGGATCGGTTACGAGCAGCTCGGCGCGCGCGTCGAGCGCGCCGCCGCGGGTTGCCTCGCCGCTGGTGTCCGGGCGGGGGACCGGGTGGCCGTCTGGGCCCCGAATACCCTCGACTGGATCGTCGCGGCCCTGGGAGCCGTGACGGCGGGGGCGGTCCTCGTCCCGGTCAACACCCGGCTCAAGGGCGCGGAAGCCGTCGAGATGCTGGAGCGCACCCGCGCCAGGCTGCTCTTCGTCACCGGCACGTTCCTCGGCACCTCCTACGTGGCCTCCCTGCGCAGCGCGGCAGGGCGGGCGGCCGGGGCTACGGGGGTGCCGGTCCGGCCGGAGTCGGGGGACTCCCGAGGGCTGTCCGCCGTCCCGGGGCAGTCAGAGGGCCCCCGGGGGCCGTCCGCCTCCCCGGGGCCGGTCGGGGCGGTGCCGGGGGCCGGTGCCGGTGGTCCGCTGCCCGGGCTGCCGCATCTGAGGGAGGTCGTCGTCCTGGCCGACGACGCGCCCGCGGAGTTCCGCACCTGGAAGGAGTTCCTCGACGCCGGGGACGCGGTGCCGGCCTGGGCCGTACGGGCGCGGGCGAACGCCGTGGGGCCGGACGCGCCCTCGGACATCATGTTCACCTCCGGCACCACGGGGGAGCCCAAGGGCGTGGTGGTCACCCACGCCCAGACGTTGCGGGCCTTCGGTATCTGGAGCGATCTGGCAGGACTGCGGAGAGGAGACCGCTATCTGATCGTGAACCCCTTCTCGCACAGCTTCGGCTACAAGGCGGGGGTCATCGCCTGTCTGATGAGGGGCGCGACGATGGTGCCGCAGGCCGTCTTCGCGGTGGACACGGTGCTGGCCAACGTCGCGGCGGAGCGGATATCCGTCCTGACCGGCCCGCCCACTCTCCATCAGTCGCTCCTCGACCACCCGGCGCGGTCGGCGCACGACCTCTCACCGCTGCGGCTGGTGGTGACGGGGGCGGCCGTCGTGGACCGGCGGCTGGTCGAGCGGCTGCGCGACGAGCTGGGAGTGGCGACCGTCCTGACTGCCTACGGGATGAGCGAGGCCACCGGTGTGGTCACGATGTGCCGGCGAGGGGACCCGGCCGAGGTCGTCGCGGCCACGTCGGGCCGGGCCGTGCCGGACACGGAGCTGCGGGTGGTGGGCGCCGACGGTGCTCCGCTGCCGCCGGGCGAGAGCGGGGAGATCCTGGTGCGCGGCTTCCAGGTGATGTCCGGATACTTCGAGGATCCGGAGGCCACGGCGCGGGCCGTCGACGCCGAGGGCTGGCTGCACACCGGGGACATCGGCGTGCTGGACGCCGAGGGCTGTCTGCGGATCACCGACCGGGTGAAGGACATGTTCGTGGTCGGCGGGTTCAACGTCCATCCGGCCGAGGTGGAACGGGTGCTCGTCCGGCATCCGGGGGTGGCGGAGGCGGCTGTCGTGGGCGTGCCGGACGGCCGGCTGGGGGAGGTGGGCAGGGCGTTCGTGGTGCGGCGGCGGGGTGCGGAGGCGGTGTCCGCCGACGAGCTGATCGCGTGGGTGCGGCGGGAGGTCGCCAACTACAAGGTGCCGCGCGCGGTGGAGTTCGTACCGGAGCTGCCGCGCAACGCCTCCGGGAAGGTCGTCAAGCACGCGCTGCGGCAGAACGGGGGAACGGCGGACGAGCGGTGGAGGGAACAGCGGCGCGGACAGCGGCGTTGAGGAGCTTCGGCGATCAGGATGGCCGCGCTGCCTTGACGGGCCGGGGCGGTGACCGGCCCGGCCCCGGGGCAGCGGAGTGCGAAGTGTCCGACGAGTCCGATGGGCCGACGAGCCGATGAGTCCGAAGAGGTGGGCGTGATGCCGCTTTCCGTCGAAGAACGCGAGGAATTCCTGGCCGGGCCGCATGTGGCGGCGCTCGCCGTGGATGCCGGCGACGAGAGGCGCGGCCCGGTGAACGTGCCCGTCTGGTACGTGTACCGGCCAGGCGGTGATTTCGTGTTCGTTACCGGCCGCGCCTCCCGCAAGGCGCAGCTCATCGCCGATGCCGAGTGCTTCACGCTCATGGTGGACCGGACTTCTCCGACGTACCGCTATGTCTCCGTCGAGGGCGAGCTCGTGTCGGTCGCCGTGGCGACCCGGGAACTCGCGAGGGAGATCGCTGCCCGTTACCTGCCGACGGAGCAGGCGGTGGCAGAGCACGTGGAGAGGATCATGGCCGACCCCGAGGCGGTCGTCGCGATCACGATGCGACCGCGGCACTGGCTCTCGGCGGACATCGGCGGAGCGAGCTGACCTCGGGTACTAGCGGGGGTCGGCGACCGTCGGGTGGTCGTCCGACCCGCCCGTGGGGTGGTCGTCGTCGGCGCCGGCGCCGAAGCCGTGCTGGAGGTGGGCGGAGGTCGGCCGCATCCCCGTCGGGTGGTCATCGGCGGTAGCGGGCACCGCGGTGGCGATCGCCGCGGCCGCGGCGACGGTGGCTATGGCGAGCGCCCGCTTGGTGAGCGCAGTCGTGCTGTTCATTCCAACTCCTCTTCATCGGGGGTGGTGGTACGCAATGGTGGCGCGATATGGCGACGAACGCAGTGCGTTGGGAAGACGGCGTCCGTTATGCGGCCGAATGCGCGTGAACCCTGTACTCCTTGCTGGGTGGGCGATGGGTGATGGGCCATGGCGATGACCCGCGTGGTTCACCTCGCCGGCCGCTGCGGCCCTGGCGATTTCCTCTTGCCTTGAGACATGACCGCAGGGGCCGGCGTCGACGGCTCCCCCTCCGTGCTGCCGACGCCGGCCCCTGTCAGTCCCCCGTTGGTCGGTCCCCCCTGGGACTTCCCTCTTCAGTTGTGGATCTTCTTCAATTGTTGTGCGGGACGTCCGACCCCCGTTGTGTTGCCATGTGCTTTGCCGAACGGCCCGGTGGAGCTCCCCCGTTGTGCGGAGGGTTCACCGTTTGACTCCCCCGTGGTGAACCCTTTTCGCGCTTTTCCTGGTGTGCGTTTCCCCCGTGTGGTGCTCTTCCCTTGTGTGGTGCGGTTCCCCCGTGGAGCGTTCCCCCGTGTGGTGCTTTCTTCTGGTCGGGCCCTGTCCGTCCGTCCCCCGTCGGACTCCCCCGTAGGGCCTTTCCTCCCCCCCCCCGTGGTTCCCCCTTCCATCCCCCCTTGAGTCCCCCGTGGGTTTCCCCCGTGTTCCCCCTGGGCCCGGGCGGCCGGAGAATTTCCGGCCGGCCGAGCTCGGTCAGTGGAAGCCGGTCAGAACGGCTTCTCGGACCCGGCGTGGTCGTCCATCAGGACGCCCACCGGCTCGCCGCCTGCGTGATCGTCCGGCGGTACGAGCTTCGGGGTCTTGGGTGCCTTGTTGGCGGCGAGAGTGGCGCCACCGGCGTGGTCGTCCTGCGGTGTGTTCACCACGCCGGGCTTGAGCTGCTGCTCGTCGCTCATAGCGATCAACTCCGTTGGTCAGTGCGAGTCGTTTGGTTGCAAAGGGGAGATGATGCGATGTGCATTTCGGGATAGCAGAACCCGCCCGGCGACTCCCCCGAGGATCGCCGGACGGGGAATAGGGCTGATCAGGGTTGATCACCCTAAGGTGAGGCCTCACCTACGACCCGCCTGCCCCCCGACGCGACGGATCGACATGAGTAAGAGTGGCGCGGCGCGATAAACGATCGATGAACGGGCACGTGAGCGGGGTCTTTAGGGGGGCGTTGGGCCCTGGTGTGGGGGTGGGGAGTGTGCGGGCGGGCTTGGGCGGGGCGTGGTGGGCCCGGCCGGGTGTTGGTGCGGTGCGGGGGTATTTGGGTGGTGGTTCTTTCCCCTACCCGCCCCTTCC
>NZ_JAGGOL010000056.1:27185-27455 GCF_018614525.1 Streptomyces sp. ISL-11 | reverse complement strand
GTTCGACAAGGTCGCCCGCGTCCTGAACCTCGGCTTCCCCGGCGGCCCGGTCATCGACCGTTACGCCCGCGAGGGCAACCCGGACGCGATCCGCTTCCCGCGCGGCCTGACCGGTTCCCGCGACCCGGTCTACGACTTCTCCTTCTCCGGCCTCAAGACCGCCGTGGCCCGCTGGATAGAGGCCAAGCGCGCGGCGGGCGAGGAGGTGCCGGTCGCGGACGTGGCGGCGTCCTTCCAGGAGGCCGTCGTGGACGTCCTCACCCGGAAGGC
>NZ_JAGGOL010000056.1:0-27133 GCF_018614525.1 Streptomyces sp. ISL-11 | reverse complement strand
GTGCACGGACAACGGCGCGATGGTCGCCGCGCTGGGCTCCGAGATGGTGGCACGGGGCCGCGCGGCGTCGTCGTGGGACCTGTCGGCGGACTCGTCGCTGCCGGTCACGGAGCCGCACGTACCGGCGGCGGAGGACGAGGACGGGCACGGCCACCCGCACTCCCATTCCCACTCTCACTCCCACACGCACTCGCACTCGCACGACCACGTGCACGAGCTGAGCCGGAAGAACCTCTACGAGTCGTGAGGACCCTGCCTCCGCCACCGCCCCCCGCACACCTGCGCACCTGGCCCGACCGCCCGGCACAGCTCGCGGACCGGGCCAGGGCGATCCACCACCTCGTGCACACGGCACTCGACCCACGACGTCTGCTGCTCCTGTGGCTGCTGACGGGTCTGTGCATGCTGGGCTGGGTGTTCGCGGTCCTGGGACTGGAGACCGTCGCGGACGGCGGCGTGGCCCGCTACGCGTACGCCCCGGCCTTCCTCGTCCTCGCGCTGTGCGCGGCCGTGCCCTCGGCGCTCGGCATCCGCAGCGGCCTGAAGAAGGACCGGTTGATACGCGGACGGCTGCGCCGGTGGGCGGCCCTCGACCGCGACCCGTCCGGCGACGCCGCGTTCCGCGCGGCCGGGCTGACGCGCTTCTGGCTGCTGATGTCGGTGCTGCCGTCGGTCGCCGCCGTGTGCGTGGGCGGCTCGTACATCGCCGAGGTCCTGACCGGCCCGCTGCCGGGGATCAACGGCTCGACGCTCGCCTACGCGGTGGGCCTGACGGCCCCTCTGGCCGCCACGGGAGCCCAGGGCCTGGCCAAGGCCCTCGCCCACCGGGCCTGGTACCGCAGCCTCTCCCTCACTCCGGAAGCCCGCCACCGCTGAGCCGGTCCGCCCATCCGTGGCGGCGGTGCTCATACGGCTGCACTTTCCTGGGTGTCGTCGACCGCATTGCGGACAACTTCCGGAGGCATGGGCGCTGCGGTGTGCTGAGTGGAGCGCTCCCGGCGATTCTGCCGGGCCTGAGCTCCGGGTGCCGGGCGCCGGGCTCTGGGTTCCGAGCTCTGCTTTCAAGGAATGGGAGGTGGGTTCAACCCCACCCACCCTCCCTGCCAACCCCCGCGCATACCACGCGAGTTAACTTTCGGTGATCGGGTTGCGACGACGCGTCGCCGCGCCCTAGCGTTCGTCGCAACAAACGACCCCGGCGGTGTTAGCAGCACCAACCGGGGTCTGACCTACAAGATCGAAAGCACTCGATCCCATGGCTGACGCCGACTTTAACGCTGCCCCGCGCGCCGCGCACCCCTACCCCACCGCCAGCCCCGGCTACGGCAAGCGCACCGCCCCCGGTCAACCGCCCCGCCGCCGCGACGACTTCGCACACCTGCCCGCCCGCGAGGCGTCCATCGCCGCGTTCATCGATCGGCTGCCCGAAGGCGCGGCGATGGATGCGAAAACCCTGGCGGCCAGCATCCCCGCGTACGGCCAAGCGGCCTGCCGTACCGCGTTGAACCGGCTCTCGACGGCCGGTCATCTGCGGCGGGTGACGGAACGCCGAAAGGGTGACAGCGGGAGCCTGCACTGGGTGACGCGTACGTACTTCTCCCGTGCCGCGCGGGACGACGAGTGGTGGGCGGCGTTCCAGGCCGGGAACGTCCCGAAGGCCACGCCGCAGGCGCAGCCGCAGCCCGCTGCCAAGCCGAGCCGCTCGCAGGCGTACGACGTGCTGGCGTCCGTGGGCCGGGCCGACCCACGGATGACGTTGTCGGCGGCGGACTGCCGTGATCTGGAGGAACTGGCCACGGAGTGGTTCGCGCGAGGGGCGGGCGCGGCCGAGCTCGTCAGCGCGCTGACCGCGGGCCTGCCACCGGAGGTCCACCACGCGGGTGCACTGGCACGCAGGCGCCTCATCGACAAGATGCCGCCGGAACCGCCGTCGGCGGTGGACCCGGCGCCCGGGTCCACCCGCACGATCCTCCGCGTCATGGAGTGCACGATCTGCCGCACGCCCGGCCGTCCGGAGGCCCTTCCCGGCGGCCTCTGCCGCGACTGCCGGGGCGAGGCCCGGCCCGACGACTCCGACGACCTTCTGGCCGCCCATGTCCGGACCCATATGAGCCGTCTCCGGGCGGCCCTCCGAAATCGCGAAAGGAGCAGCGCGTGACCTTGCGGTACGCGCCCCCCGATGTGGGGGCAGGATGGGAGCGAGAAGGCGACGCCATGACCCGCAACATCGCTACCGGGCAGCAGATGTCCGTAGAGGACTTCGAGCAGCTCTCCCGCACCTCCCCGGAGACCGTTCGGCTGGAATTCATCAACGGAAAGCTAGAGGTCAAGCCGGTGCCGGACGGAGATCTCGGAGCGATCGTCATGTGGCTCCTCAAGCAGTGCATGCAGCAGCGGCCCGAGCTGGCGCTGTATCCGGAACAGGGCTTGAAGGTCGAGGACTATCGCTCCGGCCGTGCCCGGCCGGACGGTGCGCTCGCACCTGACGAACACTTCGTCGGCCAAGGCGAGTGGGCCGAGCCCAAGGGCGTCCTGATGACCGCCGAGGTCACCTCGCACGACCGTGACACCGACCGCCGTGACCGCAGGGAGAAGCGCGACGGCTACGCGGCCGCCGGGATCCCCGTCTACCTCCTCATCGACCGCGACGAATGCATGGTCACGGTCTACAGCGGGCCCAGGAACGGGAAATACCTGCACCGGGTGTCGCACCCGTACGGCGAGAGCGTCAAGCTTCCCGATCCGGTCGGCGTCACCCTGGAGACGGAGAAGCTGAAGGACTACACCCACTGATGCAAACGGCTGGGCCGTGGCCGTACGGCTCCTACCCGTCCGGCCGTGGCCCGCTCATCCCCGAAGCGTCCGCGTCCGACGTGGAGGACAGCGCGGCCCGCTCGCCGTTCGCCGCCGTATCCGGCTCACCCCGCAGCCGTTCCACATCCGACGGCCGTACCTGGATCGCCAGCAGGGCGATCACCGCGGCCAGCACCGTGAATCCCGCCGCGACGATGAAGGCCGCCGAGACGCCGGAGGTCAGGACGTGGTCCGCCCACGGGCGCGGCAGGCTGCCGGTGCGCTGGAACGCGAGGCGTTCCGCCGGTGTGGCCTCGCCCAGGAAACGCGGAACCTGATCCTTCGCCTCATTGCGGCTGGCCGTGCCGAAGACCGTGACCAGGATGGACAGGCCCAGCGAACCACCCACCTGCTGCGTCGCGTTGAGCAGACCGGACGCGGCGCCCGACTCGCGCGCGGGGACCCCGGAGACGGCCATCAGCGTCAGCGAGACGAACTGCATGCCCATGCCCAGGCTGAAGACGAGCATCGGGCCGAGGATGCTGCCCAGGTACGTGGAGTGGACATCGGTCAGCGTCAGCCAGCTCAGTCCGGCCGCGGCCAGGAGCGCGCCGATCACCATGAACGGCTTCGGGCCGTACTTCGGAAGCAGTTGGGAGGCGAGCCCCGCGCCGACCGCGATGACGGCGCTGACCGGCAGGAACGCCAGACCGGCCCGCAAGGGGCTGAATCCGAGGACGTTCTGCACGAAGAGGGTGAGGAAGAAGAACATGCCGAAGATCGCCGCGGCGAGACTCAGCATGATTCCGTACGTGCCCGCCCGATTGCGGTCGGCGAACATCTTCAGCGGTGTGATCGGCTGCTTCGAGCGCCGCTCGATCAGAACGAAGGCGGCGAGCAGGACCACCGCCGCGCCGAACGACGCGAGCGTGAAGGTGTCGCGCCAGCCGTCCTGTGCCGCGCGGATGAATCCGTAGACCAGCAGGGCCATTCCCAAGGTCGCCGTCAGCGCGCCGGAGAAATCGAAGTGGCCGGAATGGCGCTGCGATTCCTTGATGAAACGGGGCGCGGCGAGAGCGATGAGCAGACCGATCGGCACATTGACGAAGAGCACCCAGCGCCAGTCCAGCCATTCCACGAGGATGCCGCCCGCGAGCAGACCGATGGCGCCACCACCGGCGGAGACCGCGGCGAAGACACCGAAGGCCCGGTTGCGTTCCGGGCCCTCGGTGAAGGTCGTGGTGATCAGTGCCAGGGCGGTCGGTGAGGCGATGGCGCCGCCGACGCCCTGCAGCGCGCGGGCGGCCAGCAACTGCCCGGAATTCTGTGCCAGACCACCGAGGAGGGAAGCGAGGACGAACAACAGGACACCGAGGATGAAGACCCGGCGCCGGCCGAGGATGTCACCGGCCCGGCCACCCAGGAGCAGCAGACCACCGAAGGTGAGCGTGTAGGCGTTGACGACCCACGACAGGCTCGTGGTGGAGAAATGCAGCGAATTCTGGATGTGCGGCAGCGCGATGTTCACGATGGTGATGTCGAGAACCACCATCAACTGGCATGAGGCGATGACGAGAAGCGCCATTCCGTTCCCGCCGCCGCGCCCGGCCGTGGTGCCGCCGGTATCGATACCGGCGGCAGCGGGGGAGGGAGGAGGCTGAGAGGTCGTCATGGCGCAAGATGTCCCGTGACAGGGAGGCGGTGGGCGCCCCTGCGTTCCACCGTAGGCCCCGGTCGCGGACCCGGCCATTCGGGTGAATGGCGTCTGAAACGGTGAAGGCCACGGTGACGCCGTTACGCCCTTACGCCGTAACCCGTGACGCGATTACGCCTTCGCCGGATGTCCCAGCAGCATGGCCGGGGCGCCCGCCACCCGCGTGAGCACGATCGTGCAGGAATGGGGGCCGGCGAGCTTGAGCTTCTTGCGCAGTTCCTCCGGCTCCACCGCCGAGCCGCGCTTCTTCACGGTCACGACCCCGACCTCGCGCTCCCGCAGCAGCGCCTTGAGCTTCTTCAGGTGGAACGGCAGCACATCGGTGATCTCGTACGCCGTCGCGTACGCCGTCTCCGTCAGCCGGTCCGACGTCACGTACGCGATCGTCTCGTCGATCAGGCCGCCCGCCAGTTCCCGGGCGACGTCCGCGACCAGGTGCGCGCGGATGACCGCGCCGTCCGGCTCGTAGAGGTAGCGGCCCACGGGCCGTACGGACGGGTCGGGCAGGCCCGCGCCCACCAGTGAGCGCGTGCCCGGCAGCAGCGTCGCGCGCCGGGCGCCGGCCGCCGTGCCGAACCACAGCACGGCCTCCTTCACGTCACCGCCGTCCGAGATCCACTCGGCCTCGGCGTCCTCCGGGATCGCTTCGTGCGGAACACCCGGCGCGATCTTGAGTGCGGCGTGCGGGGCCCGGCGGGCGGCATCGATCGCCCAGGACAGCGGCGGCGAGTACGCCTCGGGGTCGAAGATCCGGCCGCGCCCGCCGCGCCGCGCCGGATCGACGAAGACGGCGTCGTACGAGGAGGTGTCGATCTCCGCGACGTCCGCGCAGCGCACCTCGATCAGTTCCGACAGTCCCAGCGCCGCCGCGTTGGCCCGGGCGACCTCGCAGGTCAGCGGGTCGCGGTCGACGGCCAGGACGGATACGCCCGCGCGGGCCAGCGCGATGGCGTCGCCACCGATGCCGCAGCACAGATCGGCGAGGCGGCGCACGCCGAGCGCCGCGAAGCGGGCGGCGCGGTACTCGGCGACCGTCTTGCGGGTCGACTGTTCGACGCCGTTCGGGGTGAAGAACATGCGGTAGGCGTCGTCGGCGCCGAACTTCGCGACCGCGCGCTGCCGCAGCCGCGCCTGGCCGAGGGCCGCCGACACGAGCTCGGCGGGGTACGAGCGGCGCAGCCGGGTCGCCGTGGCGAGCTCCTGTGCGGGGTCGTGGTCGCGCAGCTCGTCGAGGAGCCGGCGGCCCTCGTCGGTCAGGAGGGCGGCGAAGGCGGTGGTGGCGTCGGGCTGCGTGTTCGGTGCGGGCACGTGTCTCATTCTCGCCGAGGCGGAACGGGTGCGGCGGCGGGGGAGCGGAGTGACGGCTGTGACGGCCCGCTCGGACGACCCCGCTCGGACGACCCGCTCAGACGACCACGGTGCTCCGGCGTTCGACGAGCAGGACATCCCGCCAGACACCGTGATGGAGGCCGATCCGTTCGCGGGTGCCGATGACGCGGAAGCCCGCGCGCCGGTGCGCGGTCAGGCTCGCCGTGTTCTCCGGGAAGATGCCCGACTGGACCGTCCAGATGCCGGCCGCCTCGGTCGAGGCGATCAGGGCGTCCAGCAGCCGGCGGCCCACGCCCCGGCCGCGGGCGGCGGGGTGGACGTAGACGGCGTGCTCGACCACCCCCGCGTACGCGTGCCGCTCGGAGACGCTCGCGGCGGCGGTCCAGCCCAGCACCCGGCGGCCGTCGGCCGGGCCGAGGGCGACGAAGCGGTGGCCGGGCAGCTTCCCGGCGTCGACGCCTCCCACGAGGGCGCCTTCGTCTCGAATGTGGCATTGCCCTCGTCCATGCCCGCCTGGTAGATCGCCAGCACCTCGTCGGCGTGCGCGGACGTCATCGGTGCGATGAGGGGCATGCCGGTTTCGCCTCCTGGGGGTCGGGCCCGCGGTGTCGTCCGTCCACGGAGAGAGATGGGCGGCGGCGGCCGGGCCGAAACCTTACCGACGCCGCGGCTTCCCACCGGTCCCGGCGGCCCAGGACCGACTGTGCCGAACACATGCACAACAATCGAGAGAGTGAGCCCGTCTATATCCGGCCTCCGGGCCGTCCTCCCCCCGCTGTCCGCCGCCCTCCTGCTCGCCGGTCTGCTCTCCGGGTGCTCCGGCTCCTCCTCGTCCGGGCCGGCGAAGGCCATGCCGTCCGCCCGTACGAGCACCGGGGCGCCCTCGCCGGCCGCCACCGCCCCGGACGCGGGCGCGTACCGCCGCTGGGGGCTGGACAAGCCGCTCGCCGCGCCGCCCGCGCCACCCGCGAAGAAGCTGACCGATGGAATGCGGGCGGGGGAGACGCCCAAGGTGATCCGGCGGGTGCCGACCAAGGACAAGGTCGTCTTCGTGACCATCGACGACGGCGCGGAGAAGGACCCCGAGTTCGTGAAGATGGTCAAGGACCTGAAACTTCCGATCTCGATGTTCCTCACCGACGACATCGCCCGCGCCGGCCGCGGCTACGCCTACTTTGACCAGCTGAAGGAGCCCGGCGACGGGGTACGCAACGGCGTACACAACCACACGCTCTCGCACCCCAACCTGCGCACCCTGGGCCCCGACGCGCAGCGCCGCGAGATCTGCGGACAGCAGGAGGCGCTGGAGAAGCGGACCGGCACGCGCCCGCCGCTCTTCCGTCCGCCGTACGGCAACTACAACGACGCGACGCTGGCGGCCGCGGGCGGCTGCGGGGTGAAGGGGGTCGTCCTGTGGGAGGCGACCATGCAGATCAACGACATGCGCTACGCCCAGGGCGAGGGGCTGCGATCCGGCGACATCGTGCTCGCCCACTTCCGTGGGCCGGGAGAGCTCAAGGGCACGTCCATGACGCGGATGGTCACGAACATGCTGCGCAGCATCCAGCGGCAGGGCTACACGGTGGCGAGGCTGGAGGACTACGTCTAGCAAAACCGGCGCAACGGTGGTGCGGCACCCCGAGCCGTAGATCCGACCATTGCCGCCGACGGTTCGCAGCCCCCAGAACTGGGAAGATCCTCCGCGCCGCCGCGCGAGCGATTGGCACTCCGCTTGACCGAGTGCTAACCGCGTCATAGTCTCGGCTCCGTTGGCACTCTCCACCTGGGAGTGCCAAACACGGCGACGGGCAGATCCGGCACCCGCGACGACGGATCCGACCTGGTCGCCACCTCAGACAGTTAACCCCGTGAGATCTCCGAAGGGGGAGGTCGGATCGTGACGACCGCCAGCTCCAAGGTTGCCATCAAGCCGCTCGAGGACCGCATTGTGGTCCAGCCGCTCGACGCCGAGCAGACCACGGCCTCTGGCCTGGTCATCCCGGACACCGCGAAGGAGAAGCCCCAGGAGGGCGTCGTCCTCGCCGTTGGTCCGGGTCGCTTCGAGGACGGCAACCGTCTTCCGCTCGACGTGACCGTCGGCGACGTCGTGCTCTACAGCAAGTACGGCGGCACCGAGGTGAAGTACAACGGTGACGAGTACCTCGTCCTGTCGGCCCGCGACGTTCTCGCGATCGTCGAGAAGTAGCCGAGAGCCGGGGTCACCCCCGGACTCGTACTCACCCAGCTGTTTTTGATCTGCGCCCCGGGTTCCCGCGTCTAAACAACCGGGCGCCCGGGGCGCAGTTCGTTTGAGAGGACTTGAAGCAACTCATGGCGAAGATCCTGAAGTTCGACGAGGACGCCCGTCGCGCCCTCGAGCGCGGCGTCAACAAGCTGGCCGACACGGTCAAGGTGACGATCGGCCCCAAGGGCCGCAACGTCGTCATCGACAAGAAGTTCGGTGCCCCGACCATCACCAACGACGGTGTCACCATCGCGCGCGAGGTCGAGCTCGACGACCCGTACGAGAACCTGGGCGCCCAGCTGGTGAAGGAGGTGGCGACCAAGACCAACGACATCGCTGGTGACGGCACCACCACCGCCACCGTGCTGGCCCAGGCGCTGGTCCGCGAGGGCCTGCGCAACGTCGCCGCCGGCGCCTCCCCGGCCGCCCTGAAGAAGGGCATCGACGCCGCGGTCAAGGCCGTCTCCGACGAGCTGCTCGCGACCGCCCGTCCGATCGAGGACAAGTCCGACATCGCCGCCGTGGCCGCGCTGTCCGCCCAGGACAAGCAGGTCGGCGAGCTCATCGCCGAGGCGATGGACAAGGTCGGCAAGGACGGTGTCATCACCGTCGAGGAGTCCAACACCTTCGGCCTGGAGCTCGACTTCACCGAGGGCATGGCCTTCGACAAGGGTTACCTGTCGCCCTACATGGTCACCGACCAGGAGCGTATGGAGGCCGTCCTCGACGACCCGTACATCCTGATCCACCAGGGCAAGATCTCCTCGATCCAGGACCTGCTCCCGCTGCTGGAGAAGATCATCCAGGGCGGCGCCAGCAAGCCCCTGCTGATCATCGCCGAGGACGTCGAGGGCGAGGCGCTCTCCACCCTCGTCGTCAACAAGATCCGTGGCACCTTCAACGCCGTCGCCGTCAAGGCGCCCGGCTTCGGCGACCGCCGCAAGGCGATGCTCGGCGACATGGCCACCCTCACCGGTGCCACCGTCATCGCCGAGGAGGTCGGCCTCAAGCTCGACCAGGCCGGCCTGGACGTGCTGGGCAGCGCCCGCCGCGTGACGATCACCAAGGACGACACCACCGTCGTCGACGGTGGCGGCAACTCCGAGGACGTCCTCGGCCGCGTCAACCAGATCAAGGCCGAGATCGAGTCCACGGACTCCGACTGGGACCGCGAGAAGCTCCAGGAGCGCCTCGCCAAGCTCGCCGGTGGCGTCTGCGTCATCCGCGTGGGTGCGGCCACCGAGGTCGAGCTCAAGGAGAAGAAGCACCGTCTGGAGGACGCCATCTCCGCGACCCGCGCCGCGGTCGAGGAGGGCATCGTCTCCGGTGGTGGCTCCGCGCTCGTCCACGCCGTCAAGGTGCTGGAGGGCGGCCTGGGCAAGACCGGCGACGAGGCCACCGGTGTGGCCGTCGTCCGCCGCGCCGCCGTCGAGCCGCTGCGCTGGATCGCCGAGAACGCCGGCCTGGAGGGTTACGTCATCACCTCCAAGGTCGCCGAGCTCGACAAGGGCCAGGGCTTCAACGCCGCGACCGGCGAGTACGGCGACCTGGTCAAGGCCGGCGTCATCGACCCGGTCAAGGTCACCCGCTCCGCGCTGGAGAACGCCGCGTCCATCGCGTCGCTGCTGCTCACGACCGAGACCCTGGTCGTCGAGAAGCCGGCCGACGAGGAGCCCGAGGCCGGCCACGGCCACGGTCACTCCCACTAGTCGTCGCACCGACGCACCGAGGCCCGGCACCCCTTCGGGGGCGCCGGGCCTCGGCCGTTCCGTGCCCCGCCCCGGGCTACTTCGGCCCGTACCTGCGGCCCGTCGAGGACGACGCCCGCGACACCGCGCCGCGCGGCGCCAGCCGCAGCAGACCCGTGAGCGCCTTGTAGCGGGGGTCCGGAATGGACAGCGTCTTGCCGTGGCCCAGGTCCCGCAGCGCCGCCGAGACCACCTTGTCGGCGTCCAGCCACAGCCAGCCGGGGACGTTGTCCGTCCCCATCCCGGCCCGCTCGTGGAACTCCGTCCGTACGAAGCCGGGGCACAGCGCCATCAGCCGCACCCCGCTGCCCGCCAGGTCCCGTGCCACGCCCTGCGTGAACTGCACGACCCACGACTTGCTCGCCCCGTACGTGCCCCGCGGGGTGAACGCGGCCACCGACGCGACGTTGATGACGGCACCCCGGCGGCGCTCCCGCATCGTCTCCGTCGCCGCCGACGTCAGCCGCAGCACCGCCTCGCAGTGCACCTTGAGCATCTTCAGCTCGTCGGCGAGCGGCACCTCCAGGTAGGCGCCCTTGTTGCCGAAGCCGGCGTTGTTGACCAGCAGATGCACCGGGCGGGCGGTGTCGCGCAGGCGGGCCTCGACGGCCTCGATGCCCTTGTCGTCGGCCAGATCCGCGCTGAGAACCTCGACCTCCACGCCATGGCGGTCGTGCAGTTCGGTCGCCTGCTCGCTCAGCCGCTCCTCATTGCGGGCGACGAGCACCAGATCGTGACCGTCGCCGGCCAGCCGGCGGGCGAACGCGGCGCCGATTCCGGCGGTCGCTCCTGTGATCAATACAGTCGTCATACCGGCACGGTAGGGGGTGGGGCGTGCGGATGGGCATACCGCGGGGGGATCGGGTGATCTTCAGGCCACGTCGGGTCGTGGTCTGTGGGGGCGTCAGCAGCGGAAACGGGGGATGAGGTGGGCGGGGCCGGTGCGGGGCGGCGGGGCCGGGATCACCCGCACGAGATGTTCTTTCCCCGACCCGCCCCTTCCCGTAACCGGGGGCAAGCCCCCGGCCCCCGGTGGCCTCAAACGCCGGCCGGGCTGAAAAACCAGCCCGTCTGGGGGCACCTCCCAGCGGTAGCTGGGGGAGTTTGAGGACCGGGGTCCGGGGCGGAGCCCCGGTTCGGGAAGGGGCGGGTAGGGGAAAGCCAAAGTCGTTGGCCCACATTTCCGGCAAGGCCCAAGCACCGCTTATGCTCAAAACATGATCGAGGCCCGTCACCTCCGCGTGCTCCGCGCCGTCTCCACCACCGGCTCCTTCTCCGCCGCCGCCCGCGAGCTCGGTTGTACCCAGCCCGCCGTCAGCCAGCAGATGAAGGCTCTGGAGCAGTCCACCGGCACGCCGCTGCTGATCCGTACGGGCCGCGAGATGCGCCTCACCCAGGCCGGCGAGGCCCTGGTGCGGCACGCCTCCGGGATCCTGGCGGGGCTGACCGCCGCCGAGGAGGAGGTCGCGGCGATCGCCGGGCTGCGGGCGGGGCGGGTGCGGATGGTGTCCTTCCCCAGCGGCAGTTCCACGCTGGTTCCCGGCGCCCTCGCGGCGATGCGTTCCGCGCACCCGGGGACGCGGGTGTCCCTGGTGGAGGCCGAGCCGCCGCGGTCGGTGGAGATGCTGCGCGACGGCGACTGCGAGATCGCGCTGGCCTTCCGCTACCCCGAGGTGCGCGGCTCGGACCCGGCCGTCGTCCCGGTGGGCGTGCCCGCGGTGCCGGAAGGGGTGTGGGGGAGCGACGACCTGGTCGTACGGCCGCTGCTGACCGACCGGCTCATCGGCGTGGTGCCCGAGGGGCACCGGCTGGCCGGGGCGGAGCGGATCGGGATGACCGAGCTGGCCGGCGAATCGTGGATCGCGGGCTGCCCGCGGTGCCGGCGGCATCTGGTCGAGATGTGCGAGAACGCGGGCTTCACCCCGCGGATCGACTTCGCCACCGATGACTACCCGTCGGTGTTCGGGCTGGTCGGGGCCGGACTCGGGGTCGCGGTGATGCCCGAGCTGGCGCTGGAGTCCGTACGCCCCAAGGGCGCCCGGATCGTGCCCGTCGAGCCCGTGGTGCACCGGGAGATCGTGGCTCTCACCCTGCCGGACCTGGCCCGGGTGCCGGCCGTGGCGGCGATGCTGGACCACCTCGCGGCGGCGGCCACGCGCTAGCGGCGGCGCTCCGGCCCTCGCTCCGGCCATGGGCGTCGTGGGACGCCGGAGCCGCGACGGGATGCCGTGCCGCTGCCGGGGGTTCTCCCTCCGGCGGGCGCTGGAACGTTTCCGCGCCCGGTTCCGCCGGAGGCGCTAAGCGTTCGCGCTCACCGCGATGACCCGGTGTCGCGCGCGGCCCATCAGCTCCTCGCGCTCGTCCTCGGTCAGGCCGCCCCACACGCCGTAGGGCTCCCGTACGGCCAGCGCGTGGGCCGCGCACTCGGCGCGTACCGGGCAGCGCATGCACACCTCCTTCGCCGATGCCTCGCGGGCGCTGCGGGCGGCACCGCGTTCGCCCTCGGGATGGAAGAACAGGGAGCTGTCGACCCCGCGGCAGGCGGCCAGGAGCTGCCAGTCCCACAGGTCGGCGTTGGGGCCGGGAAGTCGGGAGAAATCTGCCATTGCTATCCCCTCGAAGCGATCCGCCGGAGCGTCCGCCGGAGAACCGGCGGGGATGACCCGGCGCGAGCGATCTGATGCGGACGCACTACCTCTGCCCACACCCGCCAAGGACGCGGATGTAAATATGACTGATTGCGAATCTAGTCATAGACGGCAGCAAATGGGAAGAAAGACTGCGCTGCATGGGCAAATGGGGCACAGCTTGTGCGCCGGGAAGGGCGCCCCCAATGCGCCCTGCTCCGTGTCCGGGCCCTCACGTAGAGTGCCGAAGGTGGCCGACCGAGCCCGTAACTCTTTCGGGTGACCGTCGTTGAGAGGGCGGAGGCGGTTGACGGATGAAGCAGTCGGGCAGATGTCCGAACTCGCCGGAGAGTCGTCGATCGCACAGGTGACGATCAGTACCAGCCTGGAGGCTCAAGGTGACGCGCATCAGCTGCGGAGGACGGTCATGACATCCGTCCTCGTCTGCGACGATTCCCCGCTTGCCCGAGAGGCGCTCCGCCGCGCGGTGGCGACCGTGCCCGGCGTCGAGCGTGTGACGACGGCGGCCAACGGCGAGGAAGTCCTCCGCCGCTGGGGCGCCGATCGTTCGGACCTCATTCTGATGGACGTACGGATGCCCGGGCTCGGCGGTGTGGAGACGGTGCGCCGGCTGCTCTCCGCGGACCCCGGCGCCCGCATCATCATGCTCACGGTCGCCGAGGACCTCGACGGTGTCGCGCTCGCGGTCGCCGCCGGGGCGCGGGGCTATCTGCACAAGGACGCCTCGCGCGCCGAGCTGCGGGCCACCGTGACGCAGGCGCTCGCGGACCCGACGTGGCGGCTCGCGCCGCGACGGCTGCGCTCGGCGGAGATGGGCGCGGCGCCCACGCTCACCGCGCGGGAGATCCAAGTCCTCGAAGGAATGAGTCACGGCCGCTCCAACGCGGAGATCGGCCGGGAGCTGTTCCTCTCCGAGGACACGGTCAAGACCCACGCCCGACGCCTGTTCAAGAAGTTGGGGGCGTCGGACCGGGCCCACGCCGTGGCCCTCGGATTCCGCTGGGGCCTGGTCCGCTGAGCCCGGCGTGGCGCGCAGCGTCGTGAGGTCACGGTGCGCGCCGCCCGGGCAGGCAGCGCCCGCCCTGACCTCACCGCGTCGGCGTCCGACGCCGAAACTCCGACGGATGCCGCATCCTTGAGGGTGTGACCCTTCCCCGGCGGAGGCCGAGTCTTCTCACTCGGCCGGACGAGACCTCATGACGGATGAGCCATGCCCGGAGCCGCACGGCACGGGCACAAGCTATCGGTGGAGTCGTGAGGGCCGGGGCGGGTATACCCGAAAGGGGGAGACGCGAGACGTGGGTACGAGGACACCGGCGCGTAACGGTTCGACGCACGACTTCGAAGGCGGTGCCGTGGATCGCATGGCGTCAAGGCACCATGGACCGATGCGCGACGACGACACGACGAGGTCCCCGGCGGCCCCCGCCGCCCCGGGCGAGATCGGCGCACTCGTCACCCGTGCCGTGGAGGGGGACCGGCGGGCCACCCACGACCTGCTCGCCCTGGTGCACCCCCTCGCGCTGCGGTACTGCCGCACCCGGCTCTCCCGGCTCCCGGGGGACGCCCGCCACTTCGTGGACGACCTCGCTCAGGAGGTCTGCCTCGCCGTGCTGTGCGCCCTGCCGCGCTACCGCGACACCGGGCGGCCCTTCGAGGCGTTCGTCGTGGCCATCGCCGCGCACAAGGTCGCCGATCTCCAGCGCGCCGCCATGCGGCACCCGGGCAGCACGGCCGTCCCCTCGGACGAGATGCCGGAGCAGCCCGACGACTCGCTGGGGCCGGAGGAACGGGCGCTGCTCAGCAGCGACGCGGAGTGGGCCAAGAAGCTGCTGGCCAACCTCCCGGAGAACCAGCGCGAGCTGGTGCTGCTGCGCGTGGCGATCGGCATGACGGCCGAGGAGACGGGCCAGATGCTGGGCATGTCGCCGGGCGCGGTGCGGGTCGCCCAGCACCGTGCGCTCAGCCGGCTGCGGGCCCTGGCGGAGCAGTGACGACGAGCGGGAGCGGCGGTCGATTGGTGCGAATCTCCAAGTGATGCGGGACTCAGCGGTCGTGGAATGGGACACGTGTTGCGGCCGTTAGCATGGGAGTCCGCGCTGGGGCAAGACCATTGGGAAGGTGTCATGACTGACAACGTCGACGGAATGCCCGGGAAATTCGCGATGCTGGGTCTGACATACGACGACGTCCTGCTGCTGCCGGGCGCCTCCGAGGTCCTGCCGAACGGCGTCGACACCTCCTCCCGGGTCTCGCGCAACGTCCGGGTGAACATCCCGCTGCTGTCGGCGGCGATGGACAAGGTCACCGAGGCGCGCATGGCCATCGCCATGGCCCGTCAGGGCGGCGCGGGCGTGCTGCACCGCAATCTCTCCATCGAGGACCAGGCCAACCAGGTCGACCTGGTCAAGCGCTCCGAGTCGGGCATGGTCACCGACCCGATCACGGTCCGTCCGGACGCCACGCTCAACGAGGCCGACGCGCTCTGCGCGAAGTTCCGCATCAGCGGCGTGCCGGTCACCGACCCCGCGGGCAAGCTGCTGGGCATCGTCACCAACCGTGACATGGCCTTCGAGCTGGACCGCAGCCGCCAGGTGCGCGAGGTCATGACCCCGATGCCGCTGGTCACGGGCAAGGTCGGGATCTCCGGCGAGGACGCGATCGAGCTGCTGCGCCGGCACAAGATCGAGAAGCTGCCGCTGGTCGACGAGGCGGGTCTCCTCAAGGGCCTCATCACGGTCAAGGACTTCGTCAAGGCCGAGAAGTACCCCAACGCCGCGAAGGACTCCGAGGGCCGGCTGGTCGTCGGTGCCGCCGTGGGCGTCGGCGACGAGGCGTACGAGCGTGCCCAGGCGCTCGTCGAGGCCGGTGCGGACTTCCTGGTCATCGACAGCGCCCACGGCCACAGCCGCGGCATCCTCGACATGATCGCCAAGGTCAAGTCCAATATCAACGTCGATGTCGTCGGCGGCAACGTCGCCACCCGCGACGGCGCCCAGGCGCTGATCGACGCGGGCGTGGACGGCGTCAAGGTCGGCGTCGGCCCCGGCTCGATCTGCACCACCCGCGTCGTCGCCGGCATCGGCGTCCCGCAGGTCACCGCGATCTACGAGGCCGCCCGCGCCTGCCACGCGGCCGGTGTGCCGCTGATCGGCGACGGCGGCCTGCAGTACTCCGGCGACATCGCCAAGGCGATCGCCGCCGGTGCCGACACGGTGATGCTCGGCTCGCTGCTCGCGGGCTGCGAGGAGTCGCCGGGCGAGATGGTCTTCATCAACGGCAAGCAGTTCAAGTCCTACCGGGGCATGGGCTCGCTGGGCGCGATGCAGTCGCGCGGCCAGGCCCGTTCGTACTCCAAGGACCGCTACTTCCAGGACAACGTCCTCTCCGAGGACAAGCTCGTCCCCGAGGGCATCGAGGGCCAGGTCCCCTACCGCGGCCCGCTGTCCTCCGTCGCCCACCAGCTCATCGGCGGCCTGCGCGCCTCCATGGGCTACGTCGGCTCGGCGAACGTCCAGGAGCTCAAGGACAAGGGCACCTTCGTCCGCATCACGTCCGCGGGCCTGAAGGAGAGCCACCCGCACGACATCCAGATGACCACCGAGGCACCGAACTACTCCCGCCGGTAGTAGTCCGCGTTTCCATGGAGCCCGCGACCGTGACGGCCGCGGGCTCCGCCGCGTCGGGGATACTGGATGGCGGCAGACTGGAGCGCCGAGGAAATTGAAAGGCCACACACGTGACTGAGATCGAGATCGGGCGCGGCAAGCGCGGCCGCCGGGCGTACGCATTCGACGACATCGCCGTCGTCCCGAGTCGCCGTACCCGCGACCCGAAGGAGGTCTCGATCGCCTGGCAGATCGACGCCTACCGCTTCGAGCTGCCGTTCCTGGCGGCCCCGATGGACTCCGTGGTCTCGCCCGAGACCGCCATCCGCATCGGTGAGCTGGGCGGCCTGGGTGTGCTGAACCTCGAGGGTCTGTGGACCCGCTACGAGGACCCGGAACCGCTGCTCGCGGAGATCGCCGAGCTGGACGGGAGCGCTGCCACCAAGCGCCTCCAGGAGATCTACGAGGCTCCGATCAAGGAGGAGCTGATCGGGCAGCGCATCAAGGAGATCCGCGACTCCGGTGTCGTGACCGCCGCCGCGCTCTCCCCGCAGCGCACCGCGGAGTTCTCCAAGGCCGTCGTGGACGCCGGCGTCGACATCTTCGTGATCCGCGGCACCACCGTCTCCGCCGAGCACGTCTCCGGCGCGGCCGAGCCGCTGAACCTCAAGCAGTTCATCTACGAGCTCGACGTGCCGGTCATCGTCGGCGGCTGCGCGACCTACACGGCCGCCCTGCACCTGATGCGCACCGGCGCGGCGGGCGTCCTCGTCGGCTTCGGCGGCGGCGCCGCCCACACCACCCGTAACGTCCTGGGCATCCAGGTCCCGATGGCGACCGCGGTAGCCGACGTGGCCGCCGCCCGCCGGGATTATATGGACGAGTCCGGCGGCCGCTACGTCCACGTCATCGCCGACGGCGGCGTGGGCTGGTCCGGCGACCTGCCGAAGGCCATCGCCTGCGGCGCGGACGCCGTGATGATGGGCTCGCCGCTCGCCCGCGCCACCGACGCGCCGGGGCGCGGCTTCCACTGGGGCATGGAGGCCGTCCACGAGGACGTGCCGCGCGGCAAGCGCATGAACCTGGGCACGGTCGGCTCCACCGAGGAGATCCTCACCGGTCCCTCGCACATCCCCGACGGGTCGATGAACATGTTCGGCGCGCTGCGCCGGGCCATGGCCACCACGGGCTACAGCGACCTCAAGGAGTTCCAGCGGGTCGAGGTGACGGTCGCGCCGTCGCAGCACGACAACCGCTGAGCCACCGGCTGGCGCGAAGGGCCCGGACCGCATCGGCGGTCCGGGCCCTTCGGCGTGCGGTGCGGTGCCGGCGCGTCAGCCGGCGAGCTTGCGGGCGGCGCTGACGGCACCCGCGGCGCCGAGGATGAAGAAGACCGCGTCGATCGGCTCCAGGTACTCCTTCCACGCCTCGTTCAGGTCGGCGAAGTGGTCGAAGAACACCTCGGTGACCGGTATGCGGGCGAGGTCGCTCAGCTCCAGGGCGATGCCGAAGATCTGGCCGAGGTAGACGCCGAGCAGGCCGAGCAGCGCGCCGATGACGGGCATGGCGGGGTTACGGCCGCCGAACTTGCCCATGGCCGCGCCGATCAGGGCACCGGTGCCGATGGCGAGGTAGCCGATCTGGCCGCCGTCCGACGCCTTGAGGATGCCGCCGTAGATCGCGGCGCCGACCAGCATGGCCACCACGCCGAGACCGACGGCGAGACCCGCGTTGCCCTGGCGGACCGGGGCGGGCGGGGGCGGGTAGCCGCCGGGCGCGCCGTACGGGGGCTGCTGGGGCTGCTGCCCGTAGGCGAAGGGCTGGGGCTGCTGGGGGTGGGGCGGCTGCTGGCCGTAGGGGTTCGGCTGCGGGGGCTGCTGGCCGTACGGGTTCGGCTGCGGGGGCTGCTGGCCGTACGGGTTCGGCTGCTGCGGCTGCTGCCAGGGCTGGCTCATGTCTGGGATCCCCCGATGAAATGATCAATAAGGATTACGGTGTGCTGCGAATGCGGCGAGCGGCGCGGACCGCGTTTACCTACTCAGCGTCAAGCGTCGGCCAAAGTTAGCAGCTGAGTCCGGCATTGTGTCACTGACAGCGAGCACACCGCTGTGAATTCCGCATAAGGGTTCGACCGTAAGGAATAATGGCAACTTATGGCGCAAAGCAAGTCGTTCAGTGGCAGGGACATGGGGATCGACCTCGGCACGGCGAACACGCTGGTGTACGTGCGGGGCAAGGGGGTGGTGCTCAATGAACCATCGGTTGTCGCCGTCAACGCCGTGGACGGCAGCGTGCTGTCGGTCGGCACCGAGGCCAAGGAGACCATCGGGCGCACTCCTTCGAGCATTGTCGCCGTCCGCCCGCTGCGCGACGGCGTCATAGCCGACTTCGAGATAGCCGAGCGCATGATGCGCCACTTCATCAAGAAGGTCGTCGGCAACCGTCTTTTCTTCCGTCCGCGCGTCGTGGTGTGCGTGCCGTCGGGCATCACGGGCGTCGAGCGGCGTGCGGTCATCGAGGCCGCGTCGCAGGCCGGGGCCCGTCAGGTGCACCTGATCGAGGAGCCCATGGCGGCGGCGATCGGCGCCGGACTGCCCGTCAGCGAGCCGACCGGCTGCATGGTCGTCGACATCGGCGGCGGCACCACCGAGGTCGCCGTGATCTCCCTGGGCGGCATCGTCACGGCGCGCTCGGTGCGGACCGCCGGTGACGCGATGGACGCGGCGATCACCTCCTACGTGAAGAAGAAGTTCGCACTCGCGATTGGCGAACGCACGGCGGAGGAGATCAAGATGAGCATCGGCTCGGCCTCCCCCACGGGCTCGTGGACCGCGGCCGGGCTCGCCTCGCTCGCCAAGCAGCTGGAGAAGAACGACGGCTTGGAGGAGGTCGGCGGCGACCCGGAGGAGACCCAGGGGCTGCTGCCGCCCGACCGCTTCACCATTCGCGGTCGCGACCAGGTCAGCGGACTGCCCAAGACGCTGGAGCTGACGGCCGACGAGATCCGGCACGCCCTGACCGAGCCGGTCGACGCCATCGTCATGGCGGTGCGTCAGACCCTCGACGAGACGCCGCCGGAGCTGGCGGGCGACATCATGGACCGCGGCATCGTCCTCACCGGCGGCGGCGCGCTGCTGCGCGGTCTGGACATCCGGCTGAGCCGGGAGCTCGACATCCCGGTGATCGTCGCGGACGACCCGCTGGACTGCGTGGCCGTCGGCACGGGCCGCTGCATCGAGGACTTCGCCGCCCTGCGGACGGTCCTGGACGCCCAGCCGAACAGGCTGCTGGGCGCGGGGCGGCTGTAACGCCGGGCTGTGCTGTGACGGCCGGACTGTGCTTCAGCGGCCGGTCCGCGCCGTGACGGCCGGGCTGTGCTTCAACGGCCGGTCCGCGCCGTAGCGGCCGGCCCGCTCAGAGCCGGTGCGCGGCACCCGCGGGCGTCGCCCCGCGGGTGTCCAGCAGCAGCTGCGCCTTGACCGTCAGCCCCTGGAGGTCGTACGTGCGGTGGTGCTGGAGCAGCACCGTCAGGTCGGCCTCGGCCGCGGACTCGTAGAGGCACTCCGCGCGCGGCACCGGCCGGCCCAGGACGCTCCACTGCGGCACGTACGGGTCGTGGTAGCTGATCTGGGCACCCAGCTCCATCAGCCGGGAGGCGATCTCCCGGGCGGGGGAGCCCTCCTCGTCGCCGGTGTCGGCCTTGTAGCCGACGCCCAGCAGCAGGACGCGGGCGCCGCGCGCGGACTTGCCGTACTCGTTCAGCAGCGCGGCGCAGCGCTGGGTCACATAGCGCGGCATCCGCCCGTTGACCTCCTGCGCCAGCTCCACCATGCGCAGCGGGTAGCCGAGGCTGCGGCCCTTGTAGGAGAGGTAATTGGGGTCCACGGGCACCCCGTGGCCGCCGACCCCGGGCCCCGGGCGGAACGCCTGGAAGCCGAACGGCTTGGTCTCCGCGCAGCGCACGACGTCCCACAGGTCGACGCCGATGTCGTGGCAGAAGACGGCCATCTCGTTGGCGAGCGCGATGTTGACGTGCCGGTAGTTGGACTCCAGGACCCGTACCGCCTCCGCCTCGCGCGGCCCCCGGGCGCGCACGACCTTCTCGCAGATCCGCCCGTAGAAGGCGGCGGCGGCCTCCGTGCAGGCCGGGGTGAGGCCGCCGATGACCTTGGGGATGGTGGCGTAGCCGTGCTGCCGGTCGCCGGGGTCGACCCGGCTGGGGGAGTAGGCGAGGTGGAAGTCGGCCCCGGCGCGCAGCCCCGAGCCGGCCTCCAGGAGGGGGCCCAGGAATTCCTCCGTGGTCCCGGGGTAGACGGCCGACTCCAACAGCACAGTGGTGTGCGGGCGCAGCCGGCCCGCGAGCGCGCGCGCCGCCCCCGCGACGGCGTGCAGGTCCAGGGCGCGGTCCTCGCCCAACCGGGTGGGGGCGCAGATGACAGCCGTACGGACCCTGCCGAGTTCGGCGTCCGCGGTCGTGGGGCGGAAGCCCGCGGAGAGCATGCGGCGGATGTCGGCGGCGGTCAGACCGGTGCCCTCGGCGGGCAGCCGGCCGGCGCGGAGCTCGGCGACGGCGTACGGGTCGGGGTCGTAGCCGATGGTGTCGATGCCGGCGGCGGTGGCGGCCTGGGCGAGGGGGAGGCCGAGCCGGCCGAGTCCGATGACGGCGAGATCTGCGGGCATGGCGTGCCGGTCCTTCCCGGAGGGCCGATCCCTGGACGAGGTACGGGGCGCGTCCTCATGAGGCCGAGGCCGACCGCGATCGGTGTCGACACGCGTCCGGATCGATGCCCATGAGGTCGAGTTAGTTCAGGTTAAGCGGATATATGACTGATATTCGGGATATTCGGGTTTTGCTGCGGCGTGGCTCGCGCTCCCGCGTCCCCGGCACGGCCAAAGTGACCGATCTGGGGCAGCATCGAGGGAGAGCGTGTGCCCGCTTCGCGGGACGGCAAGGCATCGGCAGCGAGCGCGGCGGCAACAGCGGCAAGCGGGAGGCAGCGGTGAGGACAGCGACACTCGGGCCGGTCGAGCGCGGCGAGGCGCTCGCCCGGATGGCGGAGCGGGAACTGGACATCCTGGTGGTCGGCGCCGGCGTCGTCGGCGCGGGCACCGCGCTCGACGCGGCCACCCGCGGGCTCGCCACCGGGCTCGTCGAGGCGCGGGACTGGGCCGCCGGCACCTCCAGCCGGTCCAGCAAGCTCATCCACGGCGGCCTGCGCTATCTGGAGATGCTGGACTTCGCGCTCGTGCGCGAGGCGCTCAAGGAGCGCGGGCTGCTGCTGGAGCGCCTCGCACCGCACCTGGTCAAGCCCGTCCCCTTCCTCTACCCGCTCCAGCACCGCGGCTGGGAGCGCCTCTACGCGGGCTCGGGCGTCGCGCTCTACGACGCCATGTCCGTCTCCTCCGGCCACGGGCGCGGCCTGCCCACCCACCGCCACCTCACCCGCAAGCGCGCGCTGCGCGTCGCGCCCTGCCTGAAGAAGGACGCCCTGATCGGCGCCCTCCAGTACTACGACGCCCAGATGGACGACGCGCGCTACGTCACCACCCTCGTCCGCACGGCCGCCGCCTACGGAGCCGCGGCCGCCAACCGGGCGCGCGTGGTCGGCTTCCTGCGCGAGGGCGAGCGGGTGGTCGGCGCCCGGGTCCAGGACCTGGAACAAGGGGGCGAGTTCGAGATCCGCGCCCGGCAGATCGTCAACGCCACGGGTGTGTGGACCGACGACACCCAGAAGCTCATCGCCGAGCGCGGCCAGTTCCACGTACGGGCGTCCAAGGGCATCCACCTGGTCGTGCCCAAGGACCGCATCCACTCCACCACCGGGCTGATCCTGCGCACCGAGAAGAGCGTCCTGTTCGTGATCCCCTGGGGCCGGCACTGGATCATCGGCACCACGGACACCGACTGGGACCTGGACAAGGCCCACCCGGCCGCCTCCAGCGCCGACATCGACTATCTGCTGGAGCACGTCAACGCGGTGCTCTCCGTACCGCTGACCCGCGACGACGTGCAGGGCGTGTACGCCGGACTGCGTCCGCTGCTCGCGGGGGAGTCGGACGCGACCAGCAAGCTGTCGCGCGAGCACACCGTGGCGCACCCCGTGCCGGGGCTGGTGGTCGTGGCGGGCGGCAAGTACACGACGTACCGGGTGATGGCCAAGGACGCGGTGGACGAGGCGGTGCACGGCCTGGCCCAGCGGGTCGCGGACTGCGTCACCGAGGACGTGCCGCTGGTGGGCGCCGAGGGCTACAAGGCGCTGTGGAACGGGCGCGCGCAGCTCGCCCAGCGCACGGGCCTGCACGTGGCGCGCGTCGAGCACCTGCTCAACCGCTACGGCTCGATGGTCGACGAGGTGCTGGACCTGGTCGTCGCCGACCCCACCCTGGGCGAGCCCCTCGGCGGCGCGGACGACTATTTGCGGGCGGAGATCGTCTACGGCGCCTCGCACGAGGGGGCGCGCCACCTGGACGACGTCCTCACCCGGCGGACCCGCATCTCGATCGAGACCTTCGACCGGGGCGCCCGCAGCGCCCGGGAGGCCGCCGAGCTGATGGCGCCGGTGCTGGGCTGGAACCAGGCGCAGATCGAGAAGGAGGTCGAGCGCTACGAGAAGCGGGTGGAGGCGGAGCGCGAGTCGCAGCGGCAGCCGGACGACCTGACGGCGGACGCGGCGCGGCTGGGCGCGCCGGACGTGCAGCCGGTCTAGTCGCCGGTGGCGCCGTCGCCGCCGCAGAACTCCGTTCGCAGGAACTCCTTCTCGACGGCGGCCGGGAAGCGGGCGTCGCTGTTGGCGCGGTAGCTGACCAGCCGCCGGCCGTCGGCGGTGCCCAGGGCTTGCACGTACGAGCCGTTGATCTCGCCGTTGTGGCCCCACACCGTGCGGTGGCACGGCAGCCGCACGGGGAACAGGCCCATGCCGTAGCGGCCGTGCGAGGACGCCGTGTCGCGCATGACCCGGAGCAGGGCCGGGGGCAGCAGCGCGCCGCGCAGCAGTGCGCCGATGAAGCGGTTGAGGTCCGGGAGGGTGGTGATCATCTCGCCGGCCGCGCCCGCGGCGGACGGGTTGAGGTCGGTGACGTCGTGTGTGCCGGTGTAGGCGCGGCCGTGGGGGGTGGGGAGGTTGGTGCGCGTGCCGGGGAAGCTGGTGCCTGTGAGGTGCAAGGGAAGGATGACGCGGCGTCGGACCTCTGTGGCGTAGGAGTGGCCGGTGACCTGACGGATGGCCATGCCGAGGAGGACGTAGTCGGTGTTGGAGTAGCGGTAGCGGGTGCCGGGCGGCGCGTACGCGGGGTGGGCGAGGGCGGTACGTACCAGGGTGCCGGGATCGTGGCTCTCGTAGCGGTGTGCGGCGAACCCCTCGCCGAAGAACTCCTGGAAGAAGGCGTCGTCCTCGGTGTAGGAGAACAGGCCGCTGGTGTGGTTGAGGAGTTGACGGACGGTGATACCGGGCTTATCGGGTGTGTCGGTCTCCCCGGCGGCGGGCCGGACGGCTCGGGCGGTGGGGCCGGCGCCTCGGTCCGTCGGGTCGGCGTCTCGGTCCGTGGAGCCGGCGCCTCGGTCCGTGGGGTCGGCGCCTCGGACCGTGGGGCGGAGGAGGGCCGCGGTCGTGGCCGGGAGGTGGTCGGCGACCGGGTCGTCCAGGCCCAGCCGGTGCTCGGCCACGAGTTGGAGCGTAACGGTGGCGATGACCGTCTTGGTGAGGCTGCCGGCACGGAAGTGGTCCGCGAGCTGGATGGGGCGTCCGGTGCGTACGTCCGCGACGCCCGCGGCACGGAAACCGGTCACCCCATGAGCGTCCTGTGACAGCTTCGCCGCGCCGGGAACCGCCCCGCGCGAAACCAGGTCCTGTACTGAGGAGCGGGTCGGCGCACCGTCGGTGCCGCTGCCGCACGCCGTCATGGCCAGGGCCGTGACGGCGCAGGTCAGCCAGGCCAGTGCGGCGGTGGTCGGCGCGCGGCGCGATGGGGCGGTATGCGACGGCATGCGCTCATCATCCACGGGCGCCGCGGACCCTGGCCTTCCGCCGGTCCGCGGATGAGAGACAATGGTGGCTCTGCCAGGGTCGGTTGGTCGCAGAGCTGATTGCCAGAGGGGACGCATGTCGGAGGCGGAGCAGACGCAGGGCACGGCAGGGCGCCTCCTGGCCGGGCGGTACCGCCTCGGGGACGTCCTCGGCCGGGGCGGCATGGGCACGGTCTGGCGGGCGACCGACGAGACCCTGGGCCGTACGGTCGCGGTGAAGGAACTGCGGTTCCCGGCCAATATCGACGAGGACGAAAAGCGTCGTCTCATCACACGGACGCTGCGCGAGGCCAAGGCCATCGCGCGCATCCGCAGCAACGGCGCCGTCACCGTCTACGACGTGGTCCACGAGGACGACCGGCCGTGGATCGTCATGGAGCTCATCGAGGGCCGCTCGCTCGCCGATGCCATCCGCGAGGACGGACCGCTGCAGTGGCGGCGGGCCGCCGAGGTCGGACTGGCCGTGCTCGACGTGCTGGGCGCGGCGCACCGTCAGGGCATCCTGCACCGCGACGTGAAGCCGTCCAACGTGCTCATCGCCGACGACGGCCGGGTGGTCCTCACCGACTTCGGCATCGCCCAGGTCGAGGGCGATCCGTCGGTCACCTCCACGGGCATGCTCGTCGGAGCCCCCTCCTACATATCCCCGGAGCGGGCGCGCGGCCACAAGCCCGGCCCGCCGGCGGACCTGTGGTCGCTGGGCGGCCTGCTGTACGCGGCGGTCGAGGGCGCCCCTCCGTACGACAAGGGTTCGGCCATAGCCACCCTGACCGCCGTGATGACCGAGCCGCTGGGACCGCCGAGGAACGCGGGTCCGCTGGCCGAGGTCATGTACGGACTGCTCGCCAAGGACCCCGAGAAGCGGCTGGACGAGGCGGGGGCGCGGGCCCTGCTGAACGGCGCGGTCAACGCCCCGGACGAGCGCCTGACAGCGGGCCGGACCGCCGCGCGGGACCTGGACGCCACGCAGGCCATCGCCATACCGGTGATCCCGGAGGCGGAGCGGCCCGGTCGGCCGGCGAAGGCGGCCGCGAAGCCCGCGGGACCGTCGAAGCAGTCCCTGAAGTCCTCCCTGAAGCCGTCGTCGAAGTCGCCGCTGACGTCACCGTCGAAGAGGTCCGACGCCTATGGGCCGGCCTCCGCCGCCGGTGACGCGTCCCGCCCGTCGTCGGCCGCGCAGGCCGCCGGGGCCGCGAACCGCGCTCGCCCCTCCGACGCGCCGACCACCGCGCTCGGCCCCAGTCCGCACCGGGTGACCTGGGAGCGGGCATCGGTCATGGAGGTCGTGCCGCGCCGCACCATCGTCATCGTGGCGGTGGTCGTCGTGCTGGCCGTCGTGGGCACCGTGCTCGCCTTCACCCTCGGTGGCGGCGACGAGGACAAGGGGCTCGGCGGTCAGGGCCAGGGCGGCAAGGGCCTCACGTCGGCGGCGGTGTCGATGCCGACGCCCGGCGCCTCGGCCGCCGCCGACGGCAAGCGGGCCGGCGGCAAGAGCGACGGCAGCCGTGACCAGGGCAGCAACGGCGAGGGTGGCGAGGAGAAGAACGACGCCGGAGGGCGCGACGCGGCCTCCTTCTCGCGGGTCGGGAACGACGAGTACCACTTCGCCATCGACATACCCAAGGGCTGGAAGCAGACCGGTACGGCGGGCGAGCACTCCGGCGCGATCTACAGCGCGACGGGCGGCTTCCCCCGCGTCCAGGTCGACTTCGGGCCCGATCCGCAGTCGGACGCCGCCGCCTCCTGGCGCGACGCCGAGTCCGGCGCGAAGCACGGCGGCATGACGAACTACAAGGGCCTCGGCATCAAAGAGGTCCGGGGCTGGGACGGCCACGACTATCCGACCGTCGCGGACTGGGCCTTCGAGCGCGACCAGAACGGCAAGCGCGTGCAGGTCCTCAACCGCGGCTTCAAGGTCGACGCCGGCCACGGCTACGCCATCATGATCACGTGCGAGAAGGGCGCGTGGGACCAGGCGGAGTGCCGGGAACTGCGCGAGACGGCCTTCCGCACGTTCCGTCCGGCGGACTGAGCGGCTTCGCCTTCGTGGCGGGGGATGGTCCTGCCCGCTGGGCGGACTGATGGGACGGAACCGAACGGCACCGGGTGCGACGTACTGGGCCGTAAGGGCCCGAAGCGGCGGGCTCGCCACGTATCGTGAGTCGTCGTGGACCGTGCGCAGCCGTAGAGAGCCGCAAACAGTGCCGTAATGAGCCGTAATGAACAGCGCGATGGCCGGTGTTGACGGTATTCGGGCGCTGGTGTGGATCGCGCGCTTGGGGAGGCGTCGTGGACGACTACGCGGGACGGGTTCTCGCCGACCGCTACCGCCTTCCGCTGCCGCCGTCCGATGTGTTCGAACTCGTCGAGACGCGCGCCTTCGACACCTACAGCGGACAGGAAGTCCTCGTCCGTCAGATTCCCCTGCCGGAGGTCGTCGACGCCGAGGTCGTCGGTGAGGAGGACGCGCGGGGCGCCGGTGCCGGAGTGTTCGCGGGGGGCGCCGCGCGCGAACCGGGCGACCCGGCGATGGGCCGTGCCCTGGCCGCCGCGAGCGCGGCCGCGCGGATCCCCGACCACCCCCGGCTCGACCAGGTCTTCCACGTCTTCGCCGAGGGCGGCAGCCTGTGGATCGTCAGCGAACTGGTCTCGGCCCGCCCGCTCGCCGCGCTCCTGACGGAGCGGACGCTCTCGCCGCACCGCGCCGCCGAGGTGGCGGCCGACGTCCTCACCGCGCTCCGGGCCCTCCACTCCCAGGGCTGGACCCACCGCAACATCACCACCCGGACCGTTCTCATCTGCGACGACGGCCGCGCCATACTGACCGGCCTGGCGGCGGGCGCCGCCGAGGAAGCGCTGTGCGGCTACGACCCCGTCCCGCCGGCCGGCGCCTCTTCGGGCGCTCCCGGGGCGAGCGTGCCGGGACAGCGGACCGCGAGCGGGACGGCCGGCGGGGGGCCGGGCCGTGGCCATGCGGCCGGGAGCGGGGGCGGGCCACCGGCGGGTGGCACCGGCCGGACCGGCG
>NZ_JAGGOL010000055.1 GCF_018614525.1 Streptomyces sp. ISL-11 | reverse complement strand
GGCCCGGGGGCCGCGGGTCCACGCGCCGAGCGCGCCGCGCTCCGCCGCGTCCAGCCCGGACCGTACGGCCTCGCGCCAGCCCGGCCAGTCGACGGCCTCGGCCGAGGGGAGCACCCCGGCGGCCGCCCGCAGCCGGGCGGCGCCCACGCCGGGCGCCAGGCCCGGCGGCAGGGTCAGTCCGGTGCGGCCGAGCACCGCGATGAGACCGACGATCCGGGCGGCGGCACCGGCGTCGGAGTCCGGGCGGATGAGTTCGTCGAGCGCGGCGCCGTCGAGGACGGGGTCGAGGCCTAGCCGGGAGCGCAGGGCGCCCATGGCCGCCTCGTCGCCGGCGGGGGTGCCGTCGGCGAGCCACGCGTAGCTGACCGTACGGCGGAAGCCCGCCGCCACCACGAAGCCGGCGCCGCCCGCGTCCCACCACAGCCCGACGACGGGCCAGGGCTCGGCCACGGCGAGGGCGTGCGCCCAGCCGGCCGTCGCCTCGGAGAGGTGCGTGCCCTCGGAGCGCCAGGAGTCCTCTCCGGGGATCAGCGCGCTCCACCCCTGCCCGGCCGGGACCAGGAGCAGCGGTTCGTTCAGGAGCTGCGCGGAGGGACGTACGCGGTCGGGCTCGGCCCGGCAGAGCAGCAGGACGCCGGCCGCGCGACGGTGATCAGTAGCGGACATGCGTCAACGCTATGCCAATCGGCGGCCTCTTGACTTCACCAGAACGAGATATATCGTGTTCACCGTAAGACGCGATAGGTTGCGTCTGCGGCCGGACGTTCGACCCGTGTCCTCAGCTCACACCCAGCCCGCATATCCAGCTCGTACCTTCAGGGAGGCCCGGCATGCCGGTGCAGTCGGAGTGGTCACTGTCCGCGCCGCGGAAGTTCACCTTCGAGGAGCCGGTCACGGCTCTCGCCGTGCAGATCGTCAGCGGTGTCGTCAACATCGTGGGCACCGACTCCGGGCCCGCCGCCCTGGAGGTCTCGGAGATCGACGGACCGCCGCTGATCGTCACCCACGAGGCGGGCACACTCACCGTCACGTACGAGGACCTGCCCTGGAAGAACTTCCTGAAGTGGGCCGCCCGCAAGAAGTGGAACCGCACCGTCACCGTCACGCTGACCGTGCCGGTCTCCACCCGCGTCGAGGTCGGCTCGGTCGACGCGAGCGCCGTGGTCTCCGGCATCGCGGGCCGTACGGTCGTCCGGGGCGTCGCCGGCGACACCACCCTCGTCGGGCTGACCGGTGACGTCCGGGCCGAGACCGTCTCCGGGCGGACGGAGACCCAGGGCCTCGGCGGCGCCCTGCGCTTCAACTCCGTCTCCGGCGACCTCACCCTCATCGAGGCCGCGGGCGACACCGTCAGGGCCGACTCCGTGAGCGGCAACATCGTCGTCGACCTCTCCGCCGCCGCGAAGGCCCCCGAGCTCACCCTCGGCGCCGTCTCCGGCGACATCGCCCTCCGGCTGCCGCGCCGCGCCAACCTGGCGGTGGACGCGACCACCGCCATCGGTCTGGTCTCCTGCGCGTTCGAGGAACTGCGCGTCGACGGCATGCTCGGCGGCAGGCGGGTCACGGGCCGGCTCGGCGCCGGGGGCGGCACACTCAAGGTCACCACCGTCTCCGGGGCGGTCGCGCTGTTGCACCGCCCGGAGACCGAGGGAGAGGTTCTCTGATGCCCCCCGTCTTCGCGCACGGCCGGCTGCGGCTGTACCTGCTCAAGCTCCTCGACGAGGCGCCGCGCCACGGCTACGAGATCATCCGGCTGCTGGAGGAGCGCTTCCAGGGGCTGTACGCACCGTCCGCCGGCACGGTCTACCCCCGGCTGGCCAAGCTGGAGGCCGAGGGCCTCGTCACGCACGCCACGGAGGGCGGCCGCAAGGTCTACTCCCTCACCGGAGCCGGCCGGGCCGAACTCGCCGACCGCCAGGGCGAACTGGCCGAGCTGGAACTGGACATCCGCGAATCCGTCGCCGCGCTCGCCGCGGACATCCGCGAGGACGTCCGCGGTGCGGCGGGCGACCTGCGGCGCGAGATGCGGGAGGCCACGCGGCGGGCGTCGGCGGGGGCTCCCCCGCCGGAGGGTTCGGTCGCCTTCGAGGGCGCGAAGGAGGAGTTCAGGCGCGCCAAGGAGCAGTGGAAGGAACAGGCGCGCCGGGCCAAGGAGGAGAGCCGCCGCGCCCGCCAGGACGCGCAGGCCGCGCGGCGGGCGGCCAAGGAGGCGCAGGAGAACGCCTGGGAGGAGGTGCTGCGCGTCTCGGAGCGCGTGCAGGACCAGGTGCGACGGAACGCCCGGCAGGGCGACTGGCAGTCGGGCATCGTCGAGGGCTTCACCGCGCTGACCCGCGAACTGGGCAACCTGCCCGGCCGCCCGAAGGAACAGCCACCCGAGCCCGAGTGGGCTCCCTCCGCTCCTGCCTCCAAGGACCCGGCCCGCGACCTGGACCGCCTCCTGGACCGCTTCCGCGACGACATCCGCGACGCGGCCCGCGACCACGGGGTGACACAGGAGCAATTGGACGCGTCCCGCCACCACTTGGCGGATGCGGCGGCCCGCATCCAGGCTGTACTGAGGCCGCCGAAGGGGTGACGGGGCGCCCGGTCGGGGGCATCCGCCGGCCGGGTCAGCCGGCCCCCGCGCCCCGCGTCACCGTGACCGTCACGGTTCCGGCACCCCTCGATGCCCACACCCGCGGTCGCGCGCCCGTCCCCGGAGGCACCCACGTCGTCTCCGTGCGGGCCGGGCCCGTCACGCGGATGTGCCGGCCGCGCGGGTCCGGCGGGAGGGAGAGTTCGCTCGGGTGCGGGCCCCTCGGCTCGTACGTCAGGGTGTACGTGCCCGAGCCGGCCTCGTAGCGGTCGGTGAGGATCCGGCCGGCCACCGCCGCACCGTACGGACGCGCCGTCCGCTCCTTGTTGGGCCGGAAGCGGCCCGCCTCGTCCAGGGCGCAGTATCCACCGCCGTAGCACCATGTGTAGCCCGCCCAGCCGGCCGCGTACCGCGACAGTGACGCGAGCGCGTCCTCGTAGAAGCGGCCCATGTTCGGCAGGGAACCGTCCGGCGGGCCCCACTCGCCGACCACCACGGGGACGCCCCGCTCGCGCGGGTAGCGCGTCACCGCGGCCTCGTACGCCGCGAGCCAGCCGGCGGCGGGGTCGTAGTCCTTCCCGGCCTCCATCGCGGCGTTGTAGAAGTGCGGCGCGTACACGACCTTCGGGTCGGCCACGCGCCCGAGCGCGGTCGGCAGGCCCTCGCCGACGATCGGCGTCGGCTCCACGAAGAGCCAGTGCCGGCGGTCCACCCGGCGCACCGCCTCCGCGAGGCGGTCGTACATCGGGGTCAGCTGCTCCCGCTCGATGCGCCGTGCCGCGTCCGGCAGCGTCTCGCCGGGCCGCAGCCGGCCCATCGGTTCGTTGATGAGGTCGTAGCCGAACACGGCCGGGTGACGGGCGAAGCGGCCCGCGAGGACCTGCCACATCCTCGCCTGGGCGCGCCGCAGGTCCGCGTCCTGGTAGAGGTGCTCGAACGCCGCCTGGACGGCGGGTTCGTAGTACTCGGCGAACCAGTCGTCGGGGTGCGGGGTGTACGGCAGGCCGTCCGTGCGCGTGGCCCATTCGGGGATGCCCCGGTGGCCGCCGAACGCGGGCCCGTAGACGTCCTGGTGGGCGTCGATCACCACGCGGACGCGGTGGGCGTGCGCCCAGTCCAGGATCCGCTCGATCTTCCGCAGGTAGCGCTCGCTGTACCGGCCCGGGCGCGGCTCCAGGTCGTCCCAGAAGACCAGCAGCCGCGCGAAGCCGAAGCCGTTCGCCGCCAGGTCACGGAAGTGCCGTTCGGTGATGGCGGAGAGCGCGTCCGCGCCGCGGTGCGTCTTGTCCTCGACGTTCCAGCCGCGCAGCGCGAGCACCCGCCCGCGCTCGTCGGTCAGCGGCGGGATCGCGTCCGTACGGGCCCGGGCGGTGCCCGGCACCAGCAGCGCGAGCGCCAGCAGCAGCACCGCGACCGGCCTGCGCATGGGCCGCTCCTTTCCGTCAGACGGTCAGGACCACCTTCCCGAACAGGTCGCCGCCGGCCATCTTCTCCAGTCCGTCCCGTGCCCGGTCAAGGGGCAGGACGCTGTCGATCACCGGCCGGACGCCCGTCGCCGCGCAGAAGGACAGCAGATCGGCCAGTTCCTCCTTGGTGCCCATGGTCGAGCCGACGACCTTGAGCTCCAGGAAGAAGATGCGGTTGAGCTCGGCGGACGCCGGGTTCGGTCCGCTGGTCGCGCCGGAGATGACGAGCGTGCCGCCGGGCTTGAGCGACTTGACCGAGTGCGACCAGGTGGCCGCGCCCACCGTCTCGATGACGGCGTCGACCCGGTGCGGCAGCCGCGCCCCCGGCTCGTAGGCGCCCTGCGCGCCCAGCTCGACGGCCCGCTTGCGCTTGGCCTCGTCCCGGCTGGTCGCGAAGACCCGCAGCCCGGCCGCGGCGCCCAGCGCGATCGCCGCCGTGGCGACCCCGCCGCCGGCTCCCTGGACGAGAATGCTCTGGCCGGGTCGTACGTCCGCGTTGGTGAACAGCATCCGGTACGCCGTCAGCCAGGCGGTCGGCAGACAGGCGGCCTCCTCGAAGGAGAGCTCCTTCGGCTTGGGCAGCACGTTCCAGGCCGGGACGGCGACCCGTTCGGCGAAGGTGCCCTGGTAGCGCTCGGTGAGGATGGACCGCGGCTCGCGCGGCCCCACGCCGTGACCGGTCTGCCCGATGACGGAGTGCACGACGACGTCGTTGCCGTCCTCGTCGAGACCGGCGGCGTCGCACCCGAGGATCATCGGGAGCGCCTCCGCGCCGAGCCCGACACCGCGCAGCGACCACAGGTCGTGATGGTTGATGGACGCCGCCTTGACGTTGACGACCGTCCAGCCCGGAGGCGCGTCGGGTTCGGGGCGCTCCCCCAACTCGAGGCCGTCGAGCGGCTGGTCACGGTCGATGCGAGCGGCGTAGGCGGCGAACATGATCCGAACCTAGACCCGGGGGCCGCGCGACGGAACCACAGCGCGATGTGACACGCGCCGCGTCGCTTTCCGGCCGGACCGGCGCGGAGGCCGTCCGTCCTCATTGACCGCGCCCGGAGGGCGGGATTGGCTTCGCTTTGCCCGTAACTGAAAAGCGCTGAGCCCAGCCCAAATCCAGCCCGTCTGGGGGCACCTCCCAGCGGTAGCTGGGGGAGATTGAGGACGCGCCCGCAGGGCGCCCGCCGCCGCAGGCGGCAAAGCCGGCCCGCAGCCGAAGATCCGCCGGACACCGTCCAAAGGTCCGCACCACTACAGCCGCACCCTACTCAGGAGAGTGTTTGTCATGTCACGTATCAGACGGGCCGCCGCGGCGGCATTACTGGGCGGCTGCGTCGCGGCCCTGCCGCCCGCGACCGCCGCTCCGGCCGCCGCGAAGGAGCGCGCACCAGGCGTCGAGCGGGTGAGCGTCGCCACCGGCGGCGCCCAGGCCGACGCCGAGACGAGCGGTTCGCAGATCAGCGCCGACGGCCGCGTGGCCGTCTTCGAGTCCTCGTCCACCACCCTGGTGCCGGGCACCACCGCGGGCCGCAATCTCTACGCCAGGGACCTGGCCGCCGGGACGACGGAGCTGATCAGCGTCGCCACCGACGGCACCCAGGCCGACGGCCCGTCGTACTCGGCGTCGGTGAGCGGTGACGGGCGGTACGTCGTCTTCGACTCCGAGGCGACCAATCTGGTGCCGGGCCGCCCCACCGGCACCACGCTCGACGTCTACGTCCGGGACCGCCGTACGGGCCGCACCGAGGCCCTCCTGCCGCCCGCCGCGACCCAGGGCTCCTCCACCTCGTCCCCGTCCATCAGCGCCGACGGCCGCTACGTCGCCTTCTCCTCCGCCCGCGCCGACCTGGTACCCGGCGACACCAACGGGCAGACCGACGTCTTCGTCGTCGACCGCCACGACAACAGCGTCCGGCGGGTCAGCGTCACGAGCGCCGGCGGCCAGGCGGACGGCTTCTCCGTCGGCCCGGTGATCAGCGCGGACGGCAGCCGGGTGGGCTTCAAGAGCATCTCCGACTTGGAGCCCGGGGCCACGGCCTCGCTCCAGCGCCCGAGGGCCCGCAGCTTCTACGCCCACGACCTGCGCACGGGCCGTACGGAACTGGCGGGCAAGCGGCTCGATGGCGGACCGGCGGCCGCCGACGGGCCCATCGGGCTCAGCCCCGACGGGCGGTTCGCCCTGTATTCCTCGACCTCGGCCGGCGTCGTGGAGGGCGACACCAACGGGAAGGCGGACGCCTTCGCCAAGGACCTCCGCACCGGCGTCACCCGGCGCCTGAGCCTCGCGGCCGACGGCTCCCAGGCGAACGGCGGCTCGCACAGCGGCGCGGTCATGAGCGCCGACAACCGGCGGGTGTTCTTCACCTCCGACGCCACGAACCTGGTGCCCGGGGACACCAACGGCGTCGGCGACGCGTTCGTACGCGATCTGCGCACCGGCACCGTGGAACGCCTCAGCGTCGCCACCGGCGGCACCCAGGCCGACGGCACGACGTACGGCGTGGGCATCGACGTCAGGGGCCGCACCGCGGTCTTCGACAGCGCGGCCGCCAACCTGGTGCCGGGCGACACCAACGGCGTCACGGACGTGTTCGTGCGCCGCACCGGCTGACCGGCCGGGCCGCGCCCCCGGGAGCGGGGGCGCGGCCCGGAACGCGCGTCAGCGCCGGGCGACGCCCTCCGCACGGGCCGCGGCCGCCACGGCGGCCGTCACCGCGGGGGCGACCCGCTCGTCGAACGGCGAGGGGATCACGCACTCCGGGCTCAGCTCGTCGGCCACCACCGCGGCGAGCGCCTCGGCGGCGGCGAGCTTCATGCCCTCGGTGATCCGCGACGCCCGCACCTGGAGGGCACCGGCGAAGATGCCCGGGAAGGCCAGGACGTTGTTGATCTGGTTGGGGTAGTCGCTGCGCCCGGTGGCGACGACGGCCGCGTACTTGCGGGCGACGTCGGGGTGGATCTCCGGGGTGGGATTGGCCATCGCGAAGATCAGGGCGTTCTTCGCCATCCTGGCGACCGCCTCCTCCGGGACCGTACCGCCGGAGACGCCGATGAAGACGTCCGCACCGTCCAGCGCCGTCTCCAACGGGCCGGAGAGACCGGCCTTGTTGGTGAACCCCGCCAGGTCGCGCTTGACCGGGTTGAGGTCCTCGCGGTCCCGGGACACGATGCCCTTGCGGTCGCAAACGGCGACGTCGCCGATGCCCGCCTCGACCAGGATCTTGGCGATGGCGACACCGGCCGCACCGGCGCCCGAGATCACCGCGCGCAGCCGGCCCAGCGGCCGCTCCGTGAGCGTGGCGGCGTTGCGCAGCGCGGCGAGGGTGACGACGGCCGTGCCGTGCTGGTCGTCGTGGAAGACCGGGATGTCCACGCGGTCCTGGAGCTTGCGCTCGACCTCGAAACAGCGCGGCGCGGAGATGTCCTCCAGGTTGATGCCGCCGAAGGAGGGGGCGAAACGGGCGATGGTGTCGACGAGGTCGTCGACGTCCCGGCAGTCGAGCGCGATCGGCACCGCGTCGACCCCGCCGAACTGCTTGAACAGGATCGCCTTGCCCTCCATCACCGGGAGGGACGCCTCGGGACCGATGTCACCGAGACCGAGCACCGCACTGCCGTCCGTCACGACCGCGACGACCTGGGACTTCCAGGTGTAGTCGTGAACGAGCTCGGGCTGTTCCGCGATGGCGCTGCACACCTTGGCGACGCCCGGTGTGTAGGCGAGGGAAAGATCGTCCCTGTCCCGCACGGGCACGGTCGCCTGGATGGCCATCTTGCCGCCCCGGTGCAGCGCGAAGGCCGGATCGAAAAGCTCCTCGTGAGCCTCGTCCGCACCGTTGCCGCTGCGAGGATTCACAATCTCCGCTGCCACTATTTGACCCCTTTGTCGAATTGCCGTCGAGGGTAGCCGCCCGAGGTAGCGGACCGCCGGGCGCACCGCACATGCGCCCTGAGCCCCGGGTCCGGGGTTGTAGCTGGTCTTTCTATCAAATGAGCGCTACGGCCGACGAGTGAGTATCCGACGCCGCAGGTCACGGCACGCGCACACAGCCGTCAAAACCGTGTCAACTGGTGCCGGAAGTCCATGGAGTGAGACAGAAGGTGCGTGACATACGTCTCTCACCCAAGAGGAACGCCCAAGTCCGGTAGTACGAACCGGCCTGGTACCGCACGGGGATCACCCGTTATCCGATTTTGACATGGCTGGCCCCCCGAACGGTGTAGTCCAGATGGCAAGATGCCCAAATCACACGAGGTCGCGGCTCGCGCCGATGTGTGCCCGTGACCTCAATGTGACCAGCGCTTATGCAGCGAGTTCCGTCGGCTATCCCCTCACCCGCAGGAGGAATCAGCAATGACCGCAAGCACCACCCATCGCCCGGCTGCCGCCAGGAGTCGTACGGCCGCCGTCGGAGCGATCGCGGTCGCCGGCGCCCTGCTGCTCACCGGCTGCGGCGACATGAGGGACAAGGCAGGCCCCTCCGACCAGGGGGTCAAGGGCTCCTCGGCGCCGCTCTTCGGCAAGCTGCCCAAGCGGATCCAGGACTCCGGGGTCATCAAGGTGGGCTCGGACATCGCCTATCCGCCGGTGGAATTCAAGAAGGGCGGCAAGACCGTCGGCATCGACCCCGATGTCGCCGCCGCCCTGGGCAAGGAGCTGGGGGTGCGCTTCGAATTCAACAACGGCACCTTCGACAGCCTGCTGACGGGCCTGCGCTCCAAGCGGTACGACCTGGGCATGTCCGCGATGACGGACACCAAGGACCGCCAGGAGGGCAAGGACTCCAAGACCGGGAAGAAGGTCGGTGAGGGCGTCGACTTCGTCGACTACTTCACCGCCGGTGTCTCGATCTACACCAAGAAGGGCGAGACCAAGGGCATCTCGACCTGGTCCGACCTTTGCGGCAAGAAGGTCGGCGTGCAGCGCGGCACGGTCTCCGACGACATGGCCAAGGCCGAGTCGGAGAAGTGCGAGAAGGAGGACAAGGACTCGATCTCCATCGAGGCCTTCGACACCGACCTGGAGGCCCAGACGCGGCTGAAGGCCGGTGGCGTCGACGCCGTCTCCAGCGACTTCCCCGTCGCCGCCTACGCGGTCAAGACCTCCGGTGGCGGCAATGACTTCGAGGGAGTCGGCGAGCAGGTCGAGGCCGCTCCGTACGGCATCGCCGTCTCCAAGGAGAACACCCAGCTGCGGGACGCCCTCAAGGCGGCCCTCGACGCGATCATCAAGAACGGTGCGTACGAGAAGGTCCTGAAGACCTGGGGCGTCGAGGCCGGCGCCGTCAAGGAAGCCAAGGTCAACGGCGGTTCCTGACCCCTCTCCCTTCCCTCGTACGGCACGCTGAAAGGCAGAACCCGTGACTGATTCCCCCGAAAAGCCGGAGCCCGACAAGTCGGAGCCGGAGCGGCAGGAGCCGGAGGCTCCCGCCACGGAGCCGGCGAAGGCCGGCGACGCGAAGCCCGAGCCGGCGAAGGCCGAGGACGGCAAGGCCAAGGACGCCGAGCCGGCGAAGGCCGAGGACGGCAAGGCCAAGGACGCCGAGTCCAAGGCTGCCGAGTCCGACTCCGAGAAGGCCAAGGACGGCGAAAGCGGCAAGGACGCCAAGGCCAACGACGCCGAGGCCGAGCCCGAGAAGGCTGCCGAGGCCGCCAAGGCCGGCGACAAGCCCTCCGCCGACAAGGCCGACGACGCGAAGAAGCCGGCGGCCGGCAAGGCCGCCGACGAGGCCGACGACGCCGAGTCCGAGAAGGCCAAGGACAGCGAGGGCGACAAGGACGCCAAGGCCGAGAAGGCCGCGGACGCCGAGCCCGAGGCCAAGAAGGCCGGCAAGGCTGCGGAGCCCGCGGACCTCGCCAAGAAGGACGGCAAGGGCGCCGCCGACAAGGCCGACGCCGAGCCGTCCCCCGACGGCCCCAAGGCCAAGGCCAAGGCCAAGGCCGCGTCGAAGACCGCCGGCGCGAGCGCCACCGTGCCGGAGGCCCTCAAGGCCATCCCCGTCCGGCACTACGGACGCTGGGTCTCCGCCGTCGTCGTCCTCGCCCTGCTGAGTCTGCTGCTGAACGCCTTCGCCACCGCGAACGTCCACTACGGCGCGATCCCGGACTACCTCTTCGACTCCACGGTCGTGAAGGGGCTCGGCAAGACCGTCCTGATCTCGATCCTCGCGATGGCGCTGGGACTCCTGCTCGGCATCGTGCTGGCCGTGATGCGGCTGTCGAAGAACCCGGTGACCTCCTCGGTCTCCTGGCTCTACATCTGGTTCTTCCGGGGCACACCGGTCTACGTCCAGCTGCTGCTGTGGTTCAACCTCGCGCTGATCTTCCCGTACATCAACCTCGGCCCGATCTACCGGGACGAGATGAGCGACTTCATGACGCCGTTCATGGCCGCGCTGCTCGGCCTGGGGCTCAACGAGGCCGCGTACATGTCGGAGATCGTCCGGGCGGGCATCCAGTCGGTCGACGAGGGTCAGACCGAGGCGTCGCACGCGCTGGGCATGAACCAGGGCCGGACGCTGCGCCGGATCGTGCTGCCGCAGGCGATGCGCGTGATCGTGCCGCCGACCGGCAACGAGTTCATCAACATGCTCAAGACGTCGTCGCTGGCCGCGAGCGCCGCCCAGTACCTGGAACTGCTGCGGTCCACCACCGACATCGGCCAGACCACAGGCGCCACGGTGGAGATGCTCTTCCTCGCCGCCACCTGGTACCTCATCCTCACCAGCGTCTTCAGCGCCGGTCAGTTCTACCTGGAGCGGCACTACGCCCGTGGCTCGCTGCGCTCCCTGCCGCTCACCCCGTGGCAGAAGATCAAGTCGAACCTGGCCACCGTCGGTCACCGTTCCCCCGGAGGTGTCAGCGCATGAACGCGATGGTGAAGGCCGAGGGCGTCCACAAGTCCTACGGCGCGGTCCAGGTCCTCAAGGGCATCGACCTCGAGGTCGCCCCGCGCGAGGTGTTCTGCCTCATCGGCCCCTCCGGCTCCGGCAAGTCCACCTTCCTGCGGTGCATCAACCACCTGGAGAAGATCAACGCGGGTCGGCTGTCCGTCGACGGCGAGCTGGTCGGCTACCGCCAGAAGGGCGACAAGCTGTACGAGCTCAAGGACAGCGAGGTGGCCCTGAAGCGGCGGGACATCGGCATGGTGTTCCAGCGCTTCAACCTCTTCCCGCACATGACGGCCCTGGCCAACGTCATGGAGGCGCCGGTCCAGGTGAAGCGCGAGAGCAAGGCGGTCGCCCGCGAGCGGGCCCTGAAGCTGCTCGACCGCGTCGGCCTGGCCGACAAGGCGGGCAACTACCCCTCCCAGCTCTCCGGCGGCCAGCAGCAGCGCGTGGCGATCGCCCGCGCGCTGGCCATGGAGCCGAAGCTGATGCTCTTCGACGAGCCCACCTCGGCGCTCGACCCGGAGCTGGTCGGTGACGTCCTCGACGTCATGCGGGGCCTCGCCGAGGACGGCATGACGATGGTCGTCGTCACCCACGAGATGGGCTTCGCCCGCGAGGTCGGCGACTCCGTCGTCTTCATGGACGACGGCGTGGTCGTCGAGTCCGGCCACCCGCGCGAGGTGCTGACCAACCCGCAGCACGAGCGCACGAAGTCGTTCCTGTCCAAGGTGCTGTGAGGCGACGGTCATGACGACGCGGGGGCGGTACGGGTTCATCCGTACCGCCCCCGCGCGCGTCGCGTGCCTACTTCAGCGCCAGCACCATCGCGTCCGAGGGCGAGCACCACACCGGCCGCGCCTCCGCGAAGCCGGCCTCGCGCAGCGTCCGGGCGTGCCAGGCGGCGGAAGGCGTGTCGCCGTCGGCGTGCTCCCCATAGATGGCGAAGCGCTCGGCGGTCGGCCCGGCGAGCACCGGGTCGGCGGCCGCGAGCTGCCACCATTCGCTCCAGTCGAGGGCGCCCCCGGCCTTGGCCCGGTCCATGCGCGCGTGGCGCAGGGCCCGTTCGGCCGCGTTGATACGGGGCGTGGACTCGTCCGGCATCCCGTCGGCGTTCATGAGGACACCGCCCTCACGGACCAGCCCGGCGAGCTGCCCGTACAGCGTGCGCAGGGGCCCGGAGTGCAGCCAGTGGAGCGCGGTGGCGGTCAGCACCGCGTCGTAGCTGTCGTGGGGCAGCTTCCGCGTCCAGTTCGGGTCCTTGAGGTCCGCCGTCACGAACTCCACCCGGCTGTCGCCCGCGAAGGTGCCGCGGGCGATGGTCAGCAGCGCCGGATCCAGGTCGACGCCGGTGGACGAGGCCCGCGGGAAGCGTTCGAGGAGGCGGGCGGATATCGAGCCGGTGCCGCAGGCGAGGTCCAGGATCCGGGCCTCGGGGCCCACGCAAGCCTCGACCATGTCGAGCATGACCCGGAACCGCTCCTCGCGGTCGGGCAGATACCACTCCTGCTGGCGGTCCCAGCTCTCCTGCCAGGCGCTCCAGTCCGGGCCGGTGACGGCCTGCGTCATGACGTTCCCTCCATCGGGTCATACGGTGTAATACCCTCGGTGGTACACCGACCATTACTGATCGACGCCTCCGACCCTAGACCGCCTGCGTAAGGACCACAAGTGGAACTGGCCTATTACTCGGACTACGCCGTGCGGCTGGTCAACAGCGAGGAGCCCGCGCGCGGCACCGACGCGCTGACCTCGGTGGAGGCGGTGCGCGAGCTCTTCGGCGCCGGCGCGCAGGCCGCCCGGCGCGCGGCCGACAGCGACGTCACCCGCCTGAGGTCCGTACGGGCCCGGCTGCGCGCGGTCTTCGAGGCCGCCGCCGAGGGCGACGAGGTACGGGCCGTGGACCTGCTCAACGCGCTGCTGATGGAGTTCCCCGTCAGCCCGCAGATCTCCGGGCACGAGTTCCGGGACGACGACGGCCGGCCCAAGTGGCACATGCACATCGCCGACCACGCCGCGAACGCCAGCGCCTCGTACACCGCGACCGCCTGCATGGGCCTGGCCGTCCATCTGACGGAGTACGGGGTGGACCGGCTCGGCATCTGCCAGGCCGCACCCTGCCGCAACGCCTACCTCGACACCTCGACCAACCGCTCGCGCCGCTACTGCTCCGACCGCTGTGCCACCCGGGCGAACGTCGCCGCCTACCGGGCCCGCAAGCGCCTGGAGAGCCGGGAGGCGGAGGTCGCCGGCACCGCCCGCAGCGGCCTGAGCGCCGACGCCAGCCACGCGAGCAGCGCCCCCGCCGACCGCTGACCCGCGGCCGGCGGCCGGCGCAGCCGGACCCAGGCGCGGGCCACCACGAACTCTTCGGGCACGGTGCCGAACTCCCGGCTGTCGTTCTCCACCAGCGGGTTGTCGCCCATCACCCACCAGCCGCCCTCGCGCCGCTCGACCGCCCGCTTGACGATGAGCAGGTCCTGCCGGAACGGGTGCCGCAGCACCACCACATCACCCGGCCGCACGGCCGCGCCGTACTGGACGACCAGCTGGTCGCCGGGGTTCAGCGTCGGCACCATCGACGGGTTGTAGACCTCGGCCAGCCCGATCCGCAGCAGCCCTCGACGCTCGCGGTCCTGCTCCTGCCCGCGCTCGTCCACTTGCTCCCGCACCGCGGCACCTCCCGGTCCGTTTCCTCCGCCGGTCCCAGCGTGACACCGGTCTTTTGTCCTAAGCCCCCCGGGGCACCCGAGAAAAGCCTTCCCACACCGAGTAATCTCGCACCTGAGAAGACGATCACGAGGAAGGACAGCTCTATGCTTTCCCGCCTGTTCGCCCCCAAGGTGCAGGTCAGTGCCCACTGCGACCTGCCGTGCGGCGTATACGACCCGGCCCAGGCCCGCATCGAGGCCGAGTCGGTCAAGGCAGTCCAGGAGAAGTACCAGGCCAACGAGGACCCGGACTTCCGCACCCGCGCCCTGATCATCAAGGAGCAGCGCGCGGAGCTGGCCAAGCACCACGTCTCGGTCCTGTGGAGCGACTACTTCAAGCCCCCGCACTTCGAGAAGTACCCCGAGCTGCACCAGCTGGTCAACGACACCCTCAAGGCCCTGAGCACGGCCAAGGCGTCGAACGACCCGAAGACGGGCGAGAAGGCGCTGGAGCTCATCGCTCAGATCGACAGGATCTTCTGGGAGACCAAGAAGGCTTGATCCTCATCCGGGCGGTCCGGCTCGCGTTCGCGCGAGACGGGCCGCCCGGCTCTGTATTCGCTCATTTGACCGCTTCCGCGGATATTCTCATCGGGCTGTCGCCGAAGTCTCCCCGCCGTCGACGCCGTGTGGTTCTCTGGGTGCCCAGGACGGTTCACCGAATCGCGCATCACGGGGGATGCAATGGGCGATCCACCCATCGAGCTCTTACTCCTGACAGAACGTCCCGTCGCCAGGAACGACGAAGTGACGGAAATCGACGCGATCGTCGAGGTCAGATGCCGGTCGACGGAGAGCGTCGGCCGTGCCACGAACGCCATGAATCTCTGCCTGGTCGTCGACCGCAGCGGCAGCATGACGGGCAAGAAGCTCGACACGGTCAAGCGCAGCTGCGGCGACATCCACCGGCGCATCACCGGTGAGGACCTCTTCACCGTGGTGGTCTTCGACGACGACGCGCAGGTGGTCATCAATCCGCAGACGCCGAGGGACCAGGTGGAGGAGCAGCTCGCCGCCATCACTCCCGGCGGCATGACCAATCTCTCGCTCGGCTGGTACCAGGGCCTGCTGGAACTCCAGACGCATATGGAGGATCACCACTACAGCCGGCTGATCCTGCTCTCGGACGGCATGGCGAACGACGGCGAGACGAAGAAGACGACGCTCGCCGGGGTCGCGTCCACCGCGCGGGACGAAGGCATCACCACCTCGACCATCGGGGTCGGCAACGACTTCCAGGAAGACCTGCTGGAGGCGATCGCCACCGCGTCGGGCGGCAAGTTCTGGTACATCGACGAATCCGGGATCGAGAACATCATCGAGGAGGAGTTCCAGGGGGCGTTGACGGTCGCCCTGGACAGCCCGACGGTGGAGTTGTCCCTGCCGCGCGGCGTGACCATGAGCCGGGAGCTCAATTCCCTGCGCAAGGTTTCCCGGCGCTACCGGCTCCGGCCGCTCAAGGGCCAGGACACCTTCAACTTCGCGGTCCGCCTGGAAATCGATCCGACACGGATGAACGCCGGGGAACTCACCCTCGGCGCGACGCTCTACGACAGCGGCCGGCGCGTCGCCGGCACCGAGCGGAATGTCGCCCTGGCCCCCTTGGCCGACGTGACCCGGGCGCCGGTCCACCCCCTTGTCCGCAGCGTGGTCGAGCAGTTCGAGGCGGCCACGACCGACGAACGGGCCGTCAAGGCCCTGGACGACGACGACCTCAGCGGAATGCGGAAGATGCTCACGGCGGAGGTCGCCCGGTTCCGTGCGGTCGAGCAGCGGCTGTCCGCGGAGTCCGACGGCCCGGACGGTGACCGCTACGACGGTGAGATGGGGCACCTGGCCTGGCACCGTTCGACGAACGAGGTGTCGGCGGCGATCGTGGACCTGGTGCAGCCGTATCCGGCGGAACCCGCGGTCCGCATTCTCCTGCTGCGGCTGCGCAAGGGCGTCGTCCACAAATGGGGAATGAAGAACGCCGGCCAGTACGGCTCGTCCAGTTCGGACGACGATGTCCAGCTCGGGCTGCTGGTGGAGGCCATCGGCCTCGCCGACGTGCTGATCGCCAAATTCCCGGACGACCGTGCCGCACTGGCATCGAAACGCGAGAAGCTCCGTGAATACCTGGCACGCTTCGCCCAGTAGCGACTGGACGACGGGCGACAGCCTGATCGCCGGCCACGGCGGAGGCATCGGTGAGTTCGGTGCCTCCTACGCCGTCGATCTGCGCACCGATCCGATGCTCAACGGCCGGATCGCCGCCGACGTGCGCCTGACGAGCCCGCACGGCACGGGCGCGGGGCTGGTCTGCCGGGCCGACACGGACTGGACCTTCCTCACCTTCCACACCGCGCCGGAGGGCCCGGACGACGCCGCCACCGTCGCACGGATCGGCATCTTCCGCGAAGGCGCCCTGACACCGGTCGCGGCCCTGGCGGAGCCGGTCGAGCTGAGCCGCGGCTACAACCGGTTCTCGCTGGAATTCTTCTCCGGTCAGGTGCGGGGAGAGATCCGCGCCGGCGACCGGACGTACGAACTCCACGCGAACTGCCCGCACCTGCCCTTCCCGGGCCGCGTGGGGGTCGTCAAGTTCTACGGCACGGGCGTGCTGATCAAGTCCGTGACGGCCGAAAGGACGGAAATGCCGTTCGCCGTACCGCAGCAGGAGCGCGCCGGCGGGGAATTCGAGTACGACGTCTTCCTCTGCCACTCCCACGACGACGCCGAGGAGGTGCACAGGATCGCCGAACGGCTCGCGGACAACAAGATCAGATATTGGCTGGACAGGGACAGGATCGATTATGGCGACGCCGTCACCAAGAAGATCGAGGACGGCCTCCAGGCCAGCAGATACGTCCTGCCCTGCGTCAGCGGGAACCTCATCCGGAGCGGCTGGGCGAGGGCGGAGTACGGAGGCATCCTGAACACCGTGTTCAGCGGGGCCTCCAGAAGAAAAGTGATTCCGCTGATGCTGGAACAGGTGGCGGCGGATCAGGAGAACATCCCGATCCTCCTCCGTGACCTTCGGCGGGTCTCGTCCTTCAACAAAGTGGAGTTCGCCGCGTTCATCGACTTCCTGGTGAGCCGCTGAAGCGCCCCTAGAGTCCCTCTCCCGAGAGCAGCGGCTCGAAGGACCGGTAGGCGGCGTAATCCCTGAAGTGCCGGGCGTAGAGTTCGGCGCCGTCGACGAGGTTCTCGTCGAGAACCTCGTTGACGTCCACCACGTGCCGCAGCTTCCAGGTGATCAGCTCACCGCGTTCGTTCTCGTACGCCGTCTCCAGCCGCCGCCCGTGGGCCGCGGCCTTCCAACGGGCCCGTGCCGCGTTCTCCGCCTCGATCAGGACGAAACTCTCCTGGAAGAGCGGGACGTGATCCGCGGCGTCGGCGGAGGTCTCGCACAGCAGAACCGCGGTGTACTTGCTCATGGCCTCGGGTTCTACTTCGTCAACTACGCGAGCCCTAAAGGGCTGCGCTTGCAGCTAGAGCACCAGAGGTGTCCGCCGCATGGGGCTGGTTGGCGGCAGCCCAAACGTGTTCGGCGCGGGCCGCGATGTTGCGGCCCGCGTTGTGGTCTGCGTGCGCAACGACGCCGCATGACCGGCAGGCGAAGAGTTCCCGCGTGGGACGGTTGGCTTTCTCTGTGTGCCCGCACCACGAGCACATCTGGCTCGTGTAGGCGGGATCGACCTGGACGAACGGAACCCCGGCCCGCTCGGCCTTGTACTTCACGAAGGCGGCGAGCTGGGCGAAGGCCCAGGAGTGCAGCGCGACCCGTTGGGGCTTGCAGAGCCGTACCCGTTCGCGAATACCGGTCAGGTCTTCCAGACCGATTCCGCGCCCGGTGCGTTCAGCCTCGGTCACGATGCGCTTGGAGATGACGTGGTTAACGTGCGTGGCGTGCCGCGCCTCACGACGGGCGCGCTTCCTCAGTTTGCGTTTGGCGGACTTCGTCCCCCGCGCTTGCAGCTCAGCGCGGATACGGCTCATCCGGCGCCTGTACTTGTTCAGCTTCTCCCCGGCGAACGGCTCGCCCTTGTCGGAAGTGGTGGCGATGTTCGCGATGCCGAGATCCACACCGATCCAGCCGTCCGGCTGCGTATTGGTGTCTGCCGCTGGTATCTCGCAGGTCGCGATCAGATACCAGGCACCGTCACGGTGGATGAGATCGGTCTCGCCCTTGCGATGCTCGGTCAGCGTCTTCAACGCGCCGGGCGAGCAGAGGAACGGCACGCCACGGATGCGCCCGGTTGTGGTCCAGATGCTTACCGTCTGCTGGTCGTACTGCCAGGACAGACACCGGTCGTCGTATGAGTGCGCGGCATCAGGACGGAACCGGACCGGGGTGTTCGCTATGCGCTGGTACCGCCCGGAGTCCTCCTTGCCATAGTTCCCGGCCTTCAGGTTCGCCTTGCGGGCCGAATACGCGTCGGCCACCTTCCGGATCACATGCAGTGCCGGTTGGGCCGAGAGCCCACGCGCCTTCAGCTCCGCGTAAGCGAAGGGCTGCAACGCCTTGCGGGTACGGTCCCGGTCGTCCTCCCGCCCCTGGGCGCGGATGGACAGCCAGTTGGCCGCTCCGTTCACCGCGTGCAGGGTCGCCCCAAGCGCCGTGGCCACCTCGGGCGGCGGCGTGAGTTTGACCTGCACGACGACCTTCACGAGTACGACTCTATCGTCGTGTCTGTGTCACCACGATGGGAACCAAAATCCCGACATCCGCAAGGGGTAGTAGCGTCGTCCACACCCTCCACGCGCATCTTGTCTTCGTCCCGAAATACCGGCGCGGCGTCTTCACCGACGAGGTACTGAGCCGCTGCGAGGAGGGCATGCGGGAGGTTTGCGCGAAGGCGAACGTGGAGCTGCGTGAGTTCAACGGCGAGCGCGACCACGTCCACCTCCTCATCCACTACCCGTCACAGGTCAAGCTCTCCGCCCTGGCCGGTAGCCTCAAAGGGCGACTCCGCGCACTACCTCCGCAAGGAGTTCCACGACCACATCAAGCGTTACCTGTGGGGCGAGCACTCCTGGTCCCCGTCCTACTTCGCCGCCTCCTGCACGGGGCCCCGCCGGCAGTGTCAGGCAGTACATCGAGAACCAGAAGCGGCCGGACTGAGCGCGGCTGTCGTCGGGGGACATCCCGGAGGCGATGCGGGGGCGCTCCGCGCCACCCGGCTCAGGACGCAATTCCTCCCGAGCCCTGAAGGGCCGGGATTCCCTGCAAGATCCCGTTGAACCGGTCGTCGCTCAAGAGCTTCCAGGCCGTGTTGCACGACCTCTCCCGGCAATCCTTCAGGTTGCCGAGGGTGTCACCGTAGCGCTGCCCGAACGTCGAGGGGGCGCACGGCGGAGCCGTGCCCGGCCGGCGCGGAAACGGCGGCCGCCGCCGGAGCGGCGATCGCCCCGCCGGCCGCGAGCACGGCGGCGAGCACGCCGCGAAGGAGAAGTCCGCGCATGTCAGCAGCCCACGAACTTCCCGTAGGCGATCCAGACTTCGCCCTTGTTGTTGAGGCTGACGTCACCGGTCTTGTGCAGGCCGGTGTACTTGCCCCGCCATTTCCGGAGCTGCCCGACGGGTGACTCCAGCGTCATGTACGGGGAATCGGGCTTCCAGTCGCCCGAGAACTCCGCGTAGACGCCGTTGGTGCCGTCGGTGCCGCTCGCCCAGCAGGCACGCGAGCCGGAATACAGCACGAGGTTCCCGTCGTACTGCATCTCCAGCCGGTATCCGCCGTTCTGCAGACAGGAGCCGGGAATCAGCCGGTCACCGAACGACGTCCCCGCGCCCTTGCATCCCGCGCGGGCTTCCGGTCCGCAGGTTCACGGCGACGATTCCGCAGGCGCGGGAGATCTTCCTCATGCGGTACTGCCCGCCATTGAGCACGTCCGAGCGACAGCCACAGAGCGTACCGACCACGCTACGCCAAGTCACCGCCTCGCAAGGGTGACTTGGCGGCGGCGCCGGGTGACCGGCCCGGCGGCCGGGCCCGGACGGTCGCCCCCGTACGGGCCCTTCCCCCGAACAGCCGCCGGGCCGTGACGGCCGGCGTCACGGGAACCAGGCTGGCACCGGCCGCCTGAAGGGATCCTGAGCCTTCCTGAAGCGGTCTTCAGGCAGCCGGGGGCTCCCCTGGGCCATCCTGGAACGCATGCGGGTATTAGTGGTGGAGGACGACCGGCGGCTCGCGGAACTCCTGCGCCGCGGACTGGTCGCCGAGGGGTTCGCGGTCGAGGTCGCGCACGACGGCCCGGAAGGTCTGCACCTCGCGGCCGAGGGTTCGTACGACGTGATCGTGCTGGACATCATGCTGCCCGGCCTCAACGGCTACCGCGTCTGCGCGCGGCTGCGGGAGGCCGGGGTCTGGACGCCGGTGCTGATGCTCACGGCGAAGGACGGCGAGTACGACGAGGCCGAGGGGCTGGACACCGGCGCGGACGACTACGTCACCAAGCCCTTCTCCTACGTCGCCCTCGTCGCCCGGCTGCGCGCCCTGGTGCGGCGCGGCGGCCCCGAGCGGCCCGCGGCGATCCTGATCGGCGACCTCCGGATCGACCCCGCCACGCGGTCCTGCCGGCGCGGCACGACGGAACTTCCGCTGACCGCCCGGGAATTCGCCGTCCTGGAGTACCTCGCCCGGCGCGGCGGCGAGGTCGTCGCCAAGCACGAGGTGCTCCGGCACGTCTGGGACGAGGCGTTCCAGGGGGACGTCAACATCGTCGAGGTCCACGTCAGCGCCCTGCGCCGCAAGATCGACGCACCGTTCGGGCGGCAGACCATCCACACCGTCCGCGGCGTCGGCTACCGGCTGGCCGACGGCTCCGGGCGGTGAGAGGGCTCCGGCCGTGCCGGTGGCCGTGGCGGCCGGCCTCCATACGGGGGCGGCTGACCTGGCTGGTCGCGCTCTCGGCGCTCGTCCCCCTCGTGGTCGGGGCAGTCACGGCGGCGGTGGCGGCGCGCAACTCCCTGGTGCAGGAGGGCCGCGACTACGCGAGCCGCGCGCTGCTCACCGCCGGCCGCGAGCCCGGTCCGAATCCGCGGGCGCAGCTGCGGGCCATGGCCGACGTGCTCCGCCGGGACCGGCGGCTGGAGGTGTCGCTGCGGTCCATCCAGGAGGCGCCCAACTGGACCCCGCAGACCCGGCGGCCGGTCCCCGAGTCGCTGCTGTCCCTGTGGCCGTGGACGGATCCCGCGAGCCGGAAGCCGGTGTTCCAGACGATGGAGATCGGCGGCTCAGGCGCCGACGTGCCGATCCTGGTGGTGTCGAACCGGCTGCGGTACGAGCAGCAGCGCCTGAACGTCACCGTGCGTCTGCTGGCCGGTGCCGTCGTGCTGATGACCGGGCTGGTGGCCGGTGTCACGTGGTTCGTGGCCGGGCGGGTGCTGCGCCCGGTGGAGGCCATCCGCACCCAGTTCGCCGAGCTCACCGCCCACCACCTGGACCGCCGGGTGCCGGTGCCCCGTACCCGCGACGAGATCTCCCGCCTCGCCGGGACGATGAACGCCACCCTGGACCGCCTACAGCGCTCGGTCGACCAGCAGCGCCGGTTCGTCGGCGACGCCTCGCACGAACTGCGCGGCCCGCTCGCCGCACTGCGCGCCGAGCTGGAGATCGCCCTCGCGCACCCCGGCGACGCGGACTGGGCCGCGGTGGTGGAGGCGGCCCTGGGCGACACCCGGCGCCTGCAGCGCCTGACCACGGACCTGCTGCTGCTCGCCCGGCTGGACGCCACCGCGTCCGCGGGGCTGCCGGGGCGGCGGCCGGTCGTGCTCGGCGCCCTGGTCCACGACGAGATCCGGCGGCGGCGCCCGCCGGATCACCTGTCGCTGCGGGTCACGGCCGAGGAGCGGATCACGGTGTACGGCCACCACTCGCTGCTCGCCCGCCTGTTGGGCAACCTCCTCGACAACGCCGAACGCCACGCCGCCGGGTGCGTGGCCGTCTCCCTCACCCACGACGCGGACCGCCGGGTGGCGCTGCTGCACGTCCAGGACGACGGGCCCGGCATTCCCCCGGCCGACCGGCGACGGGTCTTCGAACGCTTCACCCGCCTCGACGACGCCCGCACCCGCGACACCGGCGGCACGGGGCTCGGCCTCGCCATCGCCCACCACATCGCGAGCGCCCACCGCGGGACGCTGGAGATCACGGACAGCCCGCGCGGCGCCCGGTTCACCATCACGCTTCCCACCGACGTGTAAGGGTTCGCGGCCAACAGGCCGGTCCGGTTGGATATGGGCCTGCACGTCCGTAACGAGGGGGGCACATGTTCGACGTCTTCATCCTGGCTCTGCCGAGCCTGATGGCGGCCGGGGGAATCGCCGCGATGGTGTGGGCGGTGATACGGATGCGACGGCTGAGAGCGGCCTGGCGGAGCGGGATCGAGGTCCAGGGCCGGTGCATGCGGCTGTACGCGCGGACCACCACCCGCCGGCAAGGGGGGCGCAGGTCGTCCTCGACGACGCTGTTCCACATCTACGAGTTCACCACCGCCGAGGGCGAGGTGCGGCGGTTCGAGGAGGCGGGCGGGTCCGCGACGGTGATCGAGGGGGACGCGATCGTCATCCGCTACCCGGAGGGCAGGCCGGACCGGGCGACCGCGATTCCGCCCGGGGACGCGAGGACGTGGGTGGGAACGGGGATCCTGCTGGCGTTCCTGACCGTCTTCGTCGCGGCCTGCGTGGGCTTCGCCGGCTTCTACCTGACCGTGTTCCGGCCCGCGAAGGACGAGGTGACGAAACGGATCAAGGAGGTGCCCAGCATGGCACCGGCGGAGCCGCCCGCCGAGCTCCCCGACAGGACGCCGCCCCCGCTCCCGACGGGCCGCGCCGGTGATCTTCCGACGGGCTTCCCGGAGGACTTCCCCACCGGCCCGCCGAAGGACTTCCCGTCGGGGCTCCCCTCGGGATTCCCCTCCGGATTCCCGGAGCCGCCTCGCCCGTGAGTCGGCCGGACGTGCGGCCGTTTCGTCCGCACCACCGCTGCGCGGCGGTGTCCTCAAGCGCCGGACGGGCTGTAGGGGGCTGAGCCCGGCCGAATCGAGCCCGTCCGGCACTTGAAGGACATTCGGGAAGGGGCGGGTAGGGGAAATGGTCCGCCGGACGGGAGCGGGCGGCTGAGCTCAGCCGAAATCAAGCCCGTCCGGCACTTGAGGACGCGCCCGCAGGGCGCCCGCCGCCGCAGGCGGCAAAGCGGCCCGCGGGCGGAACACGTACCCTGCGGGAGCCCTTCGGCGACCAGCCAACCGAAGCAGCGGGACCAGATCCGTCCGGATTCGTCATGACCTGCTGATCGGTGGGTATGCGCGGGGCGAGGACGAAGAAGGAGCCGCACGATGGTCGTCATCGAATCCCCGGGCGGGGACGCCGCCGGCGCACGTCACGCGACGGCGGAGTTCCTGGCCACGCACTGCCCCTGGGCCGATCTCGACGCGGTCGTCCTCGTCGTCTCCGAGCTGGTCACCAATGCCATCCGGCACACGGGTGGCTGGTGGCGGCTGTGCGTACGGGCCGTCCAGGGCCGGCTGGTGGTGGAGATCGCCGACGCCAGCCCGTGTCCGCCCGTACCGCGCGCCCCGGACCTGACCGGGGCCGGCGGGCTGGGCTGGCACATGGTGGAGCGGCTGGCCACGTGCCTGGAGATCGACCGGGGGCCGCAGGGCAAGACGGTGAGAGCGACGTGGCTGCGGCCGGCAGTGCCGGTGCCGGCTTTGCCGGCTGGGGTCTGATTCGGGGCTCCGCCCCGGGCCCCGAAAGCGGCTTCGCCGCTTGTCCTCAAACGCCGGACGGGCTAGATAAGAACCGGTCGGCCCCCGGCCCGGTCCACAGCGGGAGAGCGGGAGCCCGCCGCGCGACCGAGCCGCCCCGGCCCACACGGCCGGAATCCCGCCCGCGCAGCGCCGCCGGCCTCGGCCAAAAATCCGCACCCCCCGGGCCGGGGGGTGCGGATTTCGGCCGGGGCCGGCGGCATGCCTCACCGCTGGGCCAGCAGCCCCGCCCGCAACTTCGCGAGGATCCGGCTCAGCAGCCGCGACACGTGCATCTGCGAGATGCCGAGCTCCGCGCCGATCTCCGACTGGGTCATCTCGCCGCCGAACCGCATCCGCAGGATCTGCCGGTCGCGTTCGTTCAGCTCGGCGACCAGGGGCTTGAGCGCGTGCAGGTTCTCCACGCCCTCCAGCGCGGGGTCGATGTCGCCGAGCCGGTCCGCGTAGCTGTTGCCGGCCTGGTCGGAACCCTCGTCCACGGGCACGTCGATCGAACCGGCGGTGTAGCCGTTGCTGGCGACGATGCCCTCGACGACCTCTTCCTGGCTGATGCCGAGGTGCTCGGCCAGCTCGGCCGGGGTCGGCGAGTGGTCCAGCCGCTGCGACAGGTCGCTCGTGGCCTTGGCCAGTTCGACCCGCAGCTCCTGAAGACGCCGGGGCACGTGCACCGACCAGCTCGTGTCCCGGAAGTGCCGCTTGATCTCACCGACGATGTACGGCACGGCGAAGGTCGTGAACTCCACCTCGCGCGAGAGGTCGAACCGGTCGATCGCCTTGATCAGGCCGATCGTGCCGACCTGGATGATGTCCTCCATCTGGTCGCCCCGGCTGCGGAAGCGCGACGCGGCGAACCGCACGAGCGACAGATTGATCTCGATCAGTGTGTTGCGGGCGTACTGGTAGGCGTGGGTGCCCTCTTCCAGCTCCCCGAGCCGGTCGAAGAAGAGCTTGGACAGCTCGCGGGCGTCGCGTGGCGCCACTGCGGTCGCGTCCTCGATGTACGGCAGCCCCCCGACCGACTCTTCGAACCGCTGCGAACCAGCTGTCGAATACTCTGTCGCAACCTTGGATGCCGTGGTGGTCACGTCGTCCTCCCCAATCCGTTGGTGACGAACGGCCGCCTACCCGGCGATCCGGGAGCCATGCCTCCTCTTTTCGCCGAGGGCGAAGGCCTCCTCCTTTTTTTTCGCCAAGGGCGAAGAAAACGGAAGAGCTGAACGGGCGTCACCGACCGGCCATCCCCGCTTTCCCCGGCCGTCACCGACGGGCGTGAGCATGCCATCCATGACGATGTCCTCCACCTCGAACTCCTCGGCCACCCATGGCACTTCGACCTCCCCGTTCACGTCGCGGGCCGTACGCCGCGCCGCGGTGACGGTGGCGGGCGCCGCCCTCGCCCTCGGCGCGACCGCCACCACGGCCACCGCGGCCCCCTCCACACCCACGGCTTCCGCCGCGAGCAGTGGACACACGTCCGGGCCGGCCGGTCTGAAGGGCGTCGACCACGCCATCTGGGTGCGCGACGTCAAGTCCGTCATCGATGGCGCCCGGCCCTACATCACCGAGCGCACCGGAAACGCGCGGGGCGAGAAGCAGGCCATCGTCCTCGACATCGACAACAGCTCCCTGGAGACGGACTTCCACTGGGCCTGGCCGACGCCGGCCATCGAGTCGGTCCTGGAGCTGACGCGCTACGCGCACGAGCGCGGCGCCGCGATCTTCTTCGTGACCGCCCGGCCCGGCCTGGTCGAGCCGGCCACCTCGTACAACCTGCGGCGGGTCGGCTATCCGGTCAGCGGCCTGTACGTACGCCGGCTCCCCGACCTCTTCCAGGACGTGAGCGCGTACAAGACCGCCAAACGGGCGGAGATCGAGGCCAACGGCTACCGGATCATCGCCAATATCGGCAACAACACCACGGACCTGGCCGGTGGCCACGCCGATCGGACCTTCAAGCTGCCGGACTACGACGGCAAGCTGTCCTGACCCGACCGCCCGGGAACGCGCGGCCACCGGGAGGGAAGCGCTGCTCAGCGATGGGCCGGTGACCGGTCATCAATCGTCCGGTGACGGGTCAGCGGCGGGACTTCGCGCGGTCGAGGGCGGCCACGCCCAGCGCCGCCAGTCCGATCTGGATCAGCCATTCGATCCAGTCGACCCCCTTGGTGTCGTCCACTCCGAGCGCGTGGGCGATCGCCGCTCCGACGAGGGCGGCGACGATGCCCACCGCGATCGTCCACAGGACGCCGATGTGCTGGCGTCCCGGGACGACGAGGCGGCCCAGCACGCCGATGATCAAGCCGATGACTATCGCGCTGAAAATTCCCGAGATCTCCACGACTCCCCCTTTCCAGCCCTTTCAGGCCCCTTCTTGTCCTTCCGGGCCGTTTCCTGTCGTTACATCTGCCCAGCCCGCGGCGGGTGCATGTCAGCCGGTTCCGCCCCCGGAGCGTGCCTAGACTGGTCGTGCGCGGGCGCAGGGAATGCCCGACTGGGACAGGAGAGCGACAGTGGCCGCAGGTGTCGGGAGCGTCGAGGGCTTCCCCGGGGGCATCGACCAGGGCTTCGACGAGGGTTTCGACGACCCCTCGGCCGAGGTGCTGTCCGAGGCCGCCGCCGCGTTCGGGCTGCTCGCCTCCTCGGCCCGCCTGCACCTCGTATGGGCCCTGGCGCAGGGGGAGAGCGACGTCAGCGGACTCGCCGAGCGGGTGGGCGGCGCGCTGCCCGCGATCAGCCAGCACCTGGCGAAGCTGAAGCTCGCGGGGCTGGTGCGGTCGCGCCGCGAGGGGCGTCGCGTGGTGTACCTGGTGGACGATCCGGACGTCGTGACGATCGTCCGACTCATGGTCGGCCAGCTCGCCGACCGCAAGGCCGGTACCGGAGCCGTCGCCGGTTCCGGGCGCCTGCGTGGTCTGGGCGCCTGAGGGGTCCGCCGCGCGACCGGTCGCGGACGGCACGACCCTGGAAGTCCTGCGCGCGCTGGAGAGCGGACCGCGCGGACTGGTGGAGGAACGGGCCGAGGAGCGGCTGGCCCGGTACGGCGAGAACACCTTCCCCGGCCGCCGCCCCGCACCCTGGCCGCGCCGCCTCGCCCGTGGTCTCCGTGACCCCTTCACCGCCGTCCTGCTCTGCCTGGGCCTGGTCTCGGCGGCGGTGGCCGGCTGGGGCACGGCCTGTGTCATCGCGGTCCTGGTCACGGTCAGCTGTGTCCTGCGGGCCACCGGTGAGCACCGCGCCGACCGGGCGGCCGCCGGGCTGCGAGACCTGGTCGCCGCCACCGCCACGGTGCGCCGCCGCGCCACGGAGACCTCGCCGCCGACGGCCCGCGAACTGCCCGTGGACCAGCTCGTACCGGGCGATGTCGTCCTCCTCGCCCCCGGCGACCTGGTCCCGGCCGACCTGCGCCTGCTACGGGCCACGGGGCTGACGGTGCACGAGGCGGCGCTGACCGGCGAGTCGGCACCGGTGACGAAGACGGCGGCGCAGGCACCGGCCGGTGGGGCCGGCGACATCGCGGCCACCGGCCCGTACGACGCCCTCACCCGCCCCGATCTCTGTCTCCAGGGCAGTGGCGTGGTCTCCGGCACGGGTGTCGGCGTGGTGACCGCCACCGGCGCCGGCACCGTCCTCTCCGGCGCGCTCCCGCGCGGCGGGGCGGAACAGCGGCGCCTGCCGCGGCCGTTCGAGCGGTCGGTGAACGGCATCGCCTGGACGCTCGTGCGGTTCATGCTGTGCACCGCGCCGCTCGTCCTCGTCGCCGGTGCCCTGCTGCGCGGGCGCGGTGTGGAGACGCTGCCGTTCGCCGTGGCGGTGGCGGTCGGGCTCACGCCCGAGATGCTGCCGGTCGTGGTGACGACCGTGCTGGCGCGGGGTGCCGCGCTGCTCGCGCGTGGCGGCGAGGCCGTCGTCCGGCGGCTGCCCGCCCTGCACGACCTCGGCGCGATCGACGTGCTCTGCGTGGACAAGACCGGCACCCTCACCCGGGACCGGCCCGTCGTCGCGTGCGCCGTGGACGCCGACGGCCGGGACGATCCGGCCGTCCTGCGGTGGGCCGCCGTCAACGCCCTGTGGACGCTGCACCTGGCGGAACTGCCCGCTCCGGACGCGCTGGACGAGGCGATCCTCGACGCGGACGAGGCGGCGGCCGAGGCACCGGACGACGACACCGCCGGCCTCGACGGCGTCGCCGCGCTCCCCTACGGCCCCGGCCGCCGGCTCGCCACCGCCGTCGTGTCCAGGCCCGGCGCCGGCTCGTACGGCAACGTGCGCGCCCTCGACAGCGCCCGCGCGCCCCGCGGTGGCCACACCCTGGTCGTCAAGGGCGCCCCCGAGGACGTCCTGGCGCTCTGTGCCCTGGCCGACGGTGACCGCGCGCGGCTGGTCCGCCGCGCGGACGGGCTCGCGGCGGACGGGCTGCGGGTCCTGGCCGTCGCCCGCGCCGAGCGCCCGGCCCGCTCCCGCCCGTACACCCCCGCCGACGAGCGTGACCTGACGTTCGTCGGCTTCGTGGGGCTGCGCGACGCCCTCGCGCCCACCGCAGCCGAGGCGCTGACCGTGCTCGCGCGGCGGGGCGTCACCGTCAAGGTCCTCACCGGCGACCACCCCGGCACCGCCGCCCGCGCCTGCCGCGACCTGGGCCTGGAGCCGGGTGAGGTCGTCACCGGCGACCGGATCGACTGCCTGGCGGAGCCGGAGCTGGCCCGCCTGGCCGCCCGCACCACGGTCTTCGCGCGGTGCGCGCCCGAGCACAAGGCCCGGGTCGTCCGGGCCCTGCGGGCCGGCGGCCGCACCACCGGGTTCCTGGGCGACGGTGTCAATGACCTGGCGGCGCTGGGCTCCGCCGACGTGGGGATCTGCCCGCGGGAGGGCGTGGACGTGGCGCGGGAGGCGGCCGATGTGGTGCTCGCCTCGAAGGACCTGACGGCCCTGGACCGGGCGATCGTCGCCGGGCGGCGCAGCACCGGGAACATCGCCTCCTACCTGCGGATCACGCTCTCCTCCAACCTCGGCAACGTCATCGCGATGCTGGTGGCCGGGCTGCTGCTGCCGTTCCTGCCGATGCTGCCGGCCCAGGTGCTCGTACAGAATCTGTGCTTCGACGCCGCCCAGCTCGCCCTCGCCTTCGACCGCCCGGAGGCGTCGGCGCACCGGCGCCCGGCGGTGCTGCGGCCGCGCGCGCTCCTGCGCTTCGTGACGGTCTTCGGCCTGCTGAACGCCGTCGCGGACCTGGCGACCTTCGGGGTGCTGGCGCTGACGGTGCGGGGCCCGGCCGAGGAGGTGTTCCACGCCGGGTGGTTCACGGAGAACCTGCTGACGCAGGCGCTGGTGATCCTGCTGCTGCGGCCGGGAAGGGCGGTCCGCCGCGCGCCCCGGGCGATCCGGGCCGCGGCGGCGGCGCTGGCGGTGGTGGGGGTGCTGCTGCCGCTGTCACCTCTGGGGCCCGCCCTGGGGATGGCCGTACCGCCGCCGCTCTGTTCCGGTCTGCTGGCGGTGGTGCTGGGGCTGTACGGCGCGGGGCTGGCGGCCGCGGCCCGGCGTCACCAGCCGCCGCCCCCGAAGTCGCTCCCGCCTCCGCCGTCCCCGAACCCGCCGCCGTCGCCCCAGCCGCCACCGCCGGAGAAGTCGTCGGAGTTGAAGTCGGACCCGGTGTAGTCGCCGCCGTCCGGGCCGGTGTCCCCGGGCGACGCCGCGTACGCGGGCCCGCCGAGCATGCCGCCCAGCATCGTGCCCACGAGCAGCCCGGGCAGCAGGCCGCCGCCGAAGTAGCCGCCGGCCCAGGGGGCGTAGGCGGGCCCGGCGTTCCAGTACGGCTGGGGGCCGCCCGCCGTCTGGACCGTGCGGGACATCGGCTCCTGGCCGTCGGCCAGCCGGGCCGCGTCGGCCGCGCACGCCGGTACGGTGCGGGGCGCGCCGCCCGGGGGCGCCCACTCCACGTCCTGGACGGACGGGCCGTGGCGCGGGTCGAAGAAGCAGGGCATGCGCCGCTCGGGCAGCGGGGAGCCGGTGCGGCGGGCGGCGAGGGTGGCGAGGGCGAAGCGGCCCTTGTCCAAGGTCTCGGTCACGCCCGTCACCTCCTCCGGCCTGGACGCGGCGGCCATCCTGGACTTGGCGTCCTCGTAGGCGTCGAGCGACTCCTCGTAGTCCTTCCGCATCGCGTCGTCGGCGCCGGGCTCGGAGGGGGAGAAGTCGAGCCGGTCGAGCTCCTCGCCGAAGGCGGTGATGTCCTCGTCGACGACCACGCGCAGGGCGTCCAGCTCGGCGCGCTCGCGCTCCTCCCGGCGCTTCCTGCTCCGCCGGTAGAGGGCGTACGCGCCCGCGCCGCCGGCGACGACGATCGCGCCGCCCGTGATCAGCCCGGTCGTCGAGACGCCGGATCCGGACTCGCCGCCCCAGGAGCCGGGCTCCTGACCCCTGGCCTGCCGGTCGGCCTGGTCGACGAAGCTGTTGACCTGTGCCTTGGCGTCGCCGCCGGAGCGCTGGACGGATCCGACGAGGTTGCGGACGGCGTCGCCGGACATCACCTTGCGGTCGGCGCGCGCGGAGAACTCGTCACCGCGGTGGATGACGTAGACGCCGGCGATGCCGACCTTGGTCCGCAGGTCCTGGAAGACCGTCGCCTTGGGGTAGTCGTCGGTGGCGGGCACGATCACCACGAAGACCGGCTTGCCCGCGTCCCTGATCTTCTTCGCCAAGGTCTGGGCGTCGGGGTCCGGCAGCTGCGCGGAGGCCCTGGGGTCGACGTAGACGGGGCCCTTCCTGAGCGTGTCGGCGGCCGCGTCGAGTCCGGTGGCGGTGGTGGTGTCGGCGTGCGCGGCCGGGGAGAACACCGCCGCGCCGGCCAACGCGATGAGGGCGGCGATCAGGGCCAGCAGCGGCCTGGGCAGCGCCCGGGGATTGGCGGACATGGCGGTACTCCTCGCGGAAGGACTGCTCGGCCGGCTCAGGGGAATCACGTGACTCACTCTGCGCCTACCACGAAAACGGATGAATCAGACACGCTGTTCCCTTGTTCCTCGGTGCCCTTCCCTTGCCCTTCCGTGCGGCCGCTCACTCGGTCAGCCGTACGAGAGATTGGCGCAGGGGTCGTCGTCGGCCGACCGGGCGGTGCCGGTGACGTCGGAGGAGAGCGTGCCGGGCGTGGCGGCGGAAGGGCTTGGGGAGGGCGGTGCCGAGGGCTCGTCGGCGTAGTCGCGCCCGAGCGTGACCTTGATGCCGTCCGCGGCGTCGCCCCGTACGTACGCGCCGGGGAAGAGCCGCGTCAGGGCGCGGGCGCGGTCCGCCTGACCGGGGCCGAAGGTGATCACGGTGGTGGACTGGTCCTGGTCGTCGGCGGTCGTGGCGCCGGTGACGGTGAAGCCGTGGTCCTTCAGGGCGGTGGCGGCGCGGGCGGCGAGGCCCGTGACGGTGGTGCCGTTGACGACGGAGACGCGTGCCCCGCCGCCGGCGACGGGGGTGTCCGCCTGGGCGGCCGCCGCGCTCGGCCGGCCGTCCCCGCCGCCTGGCTTCCCCGTCTTCTTCCCGGCGTCCCGGCCGTCGAGCGTGCGGTCGGCCTTGAGCGAGGCCCACAGCGCGTCGGCCTCGGGCCGGATGATGTCGACCCGGTCGCCCTCGTAACGCCAGGGGACGGTGATGAACTTGATGTCGTGCAGGTCGATGTTCTTCAGGGACATCGCGAAGGAGAGCAGCTTGTCGGCCGAGCCGAGTCCGGGGTCGACGGTCAGCGACTTGGTGGCCGCGTCGGCGAGCGGCAGCAGGGTGGTCGGGTTGAAGCCCTGCGACCGCACCTTCTTGATCATGCCGGAGACGAACGCCTGCTGCCGCTGGATGCGCCCTATGTCGGAGCCGTCGCCGAGCCCGTGCCGTACGCGCACGTAGTCCAGCGCCTTCTGCCCGGAGACGCTCTGCTGCCCCTTGGGGAAGAGCAGGTCGCCGCGCGAGCCGAGGTTGGGGTTGAGGTCGCCCTGGTAGACGTCCTTGGGCACGCACACCTGGACGCCGCCCACCGCCGAGGTCATCGAGGAGAAGCCCTCGAAGTCGACGACGATCGTGTGGTCGACGCGCAGGCCCGTGAGTTTCTCGACGGTGTTCTGCGTGCAGGCCGGATTGCCCTTGGCCGATTCACCCACGGAGAAGGCGGAGTTGAACATCGCCCGCGTCCGGCCGGCCGTCCAGCCGCCGTCGGGCAGCTTGCACGGCGGGATGTCCACGAGGGTGTCCCGGGGGATCGAGACGCCGATGGCGTGCTTGCGGTCGCCGTAGACGTGCAGCAGGAAGGCGGTGTCCGAGCGGCCCACGTCCCCCTCGCCGCCGCCGAGCCCGCTGTTGCCGCCGGCGCGCGAGTCCGAGCCGATGACCAGGACGTTCTGCCCGGCGACGCCGGCACCGGGGCGGTCGTCGGAGAGGCCGCCCGCGTCGAAGGTGCTGATGTTGCCGTTGAGCTTGAGGTAGAGCCAGCCGGCGCCGGTGGTCAGCAGCACCAGGAATGCCACGACGACGATGGCAGGGGTCCGCACCCGGTGGTGCGCGCGCTTGCCTCGGGTGCCAGTCATCTACGAGCCCTCATCTACTCCCCCGGTCCGTGCCTGTCGCCCGGAAAGACGGACGAGCGGCACCTTTGGTTGTCCAGTTGCGCAAACTGGCAAGTATGGTGGGTCACCAGCCGGGAGAAGAGCAAACCCGCGGGGAGCCGCGGGATGCCCGTGAGAGAGAGAAGACCGTCATGCTGCGCAACGCCCTGGAGCCCTGGCACATCCTCGTGGTGGTGCTCGTCGTGGTCGTCCTGTTCGGCTCCAAGCGCCTGCCGGACACCGCCCGGTCGCTGGGCAGGTCGATGCGCATCCTCAAGAGCGAGGCCAGGGCGCTGAAGGCCGACGACACGTCGAGTCCCGTCGACAGCCCCCGGTGACCTTGAGGTCACCCGCCCGTCCCCCGCCGTACACCCACCCCTGGTGAGCTTCGTCCGGCCGGGCATCCCGCCCGGCCGATGAGGAGGAAACACCATGGGTTCTCGTCCGTACCGGCGCCGTCTCGCCTGGGGCGCCGCCGCACTGCTCGTCGCCGGGATCGCGGTGCCCGCGGTGGCCGTCGCGTCGGAGTCGGGCGGCGCGTCGGACGTCCCCGCGCTCAGCGCGGGCCACGGCGCCAAGAAGGCCAAGAACGTCATCCTGCTCATCGGTGACGGCATGGGCGACTCGGAGATCACCCTGGCCCGCGACTACACCGTGGGCGCCGCCGGCCGGCTGAACATGGACAAGTTCCCGCTGACCGGTGCGTACACCACGTACTCCGTCGACAAGGACGGCAAGCCGGACTACGTCACCGACTCCGCGGCCAGCGGCACCGGCTGGGCCACCGGGCAGAAGACCGTCAACGGCCGCATATCCAAGTCGCCCGGCACCGACAAGCCGATGACGACGATCCTGGAGCTGGCGCAGCGCAACGGCCTGGCTACCGGCAGCGTCACCACGGCCGAGCTCACCGACGCCACCCCGGCCGTCCTCGCCTCGCACGCCACCGACCGCAGCTGCGCCGGCCCGGCCGACATGAAGGCATGCCCGAACGACACGATCGCCAAGGGCGGCCCCGGCTCCATCGCCGAGCAGAGCGTCGGCCACAAGGTGGACGTGCTCCTCGGCGGCGGCAAGGCCCGCTTCGACCAGAAGATCACCGAGGGCCGCTACAAGGGCCTGACCGTGACCGAGCAGGCGCGCAAGCTCGGCTACGACGTCGTGACCGACGACAAGGGCCTGAAGTCCGCCCGCGCCGGCAAGCCCGTGCTCGGCCTCTTCGCGCCCGGCAACGTCCCCGTCGAGTGGACCGGCAAGGCCGCCGCCCAGGGCGGTACGGACGCACAGCGCTGCGTGACGGCCAACCCGGAGCGCAAGGCCGGCACGCCGAGCCTGGACGACCAGACCCGCAAGGCCCTCCAGCTGCTGGAGGCCAAGCAGAAGGGCTCCAAGAAGGGCTTCTTCCTCCAGGTCGAGGGCGCCTCGATCGACAAGCGCGACCACGCGGCGGACCCCTGCGGCCAGATCGGCGAGACCGCGGCCCTGGACCGCGCCGTGAAGGTGGCCCGCGCCTACGCCGCCGCGCACCCCGACACCCTGGTGGTCACCACCGCCGACCACGGCCACACCAGCCAGATCGTGCCGCTGGAGGCGACGCCGCCCGGGCTGTCCTCGACGCTCGTGACCGACGAGGGCCAGAAGCTCAAGGTGAACTACTCCACCAACACGCCCGGCCAGCCGCAGGAGCACACCGGCACCCAGGTGCGCATCGCGGCGCAGGGTCCGCAGGCGGAGCGGGTCCTCGGCGTCACCGACCAGACCCAGCTCTTCACCACGATCCGCTCGGCGCTCGCGCTGCGCTGACACCGGCCTGAGGGGGTGGGCCCGGCCGCCGGTGCGGCCGGGCCCTGAGGTTTGTGCCAGTTATCGGGCCGGAAGATTGGTGAATCACATACCCGCTCGCGGGCCGCGCACCGTCAAGACTTGGGTTCCGTCCCGTACACCACCGTCCGCCCGCGCAGGAGGAGCCGCCGATGACCGGGTCCCGTGTACTCGCCCTCGGCCACTACCAGCCGGCCAGGGTGCTGACCAACGACGAGCTGGCCACGATGGTCGACACCAGCGACGAGTGGATCCGTTCCCGGGTCGGCATCCGTACGCGCCGGATCGCCGAGCCCGACGAGAACGTCGCCTCGATGGCCGGCCAGGCCGCCGCCAAGGCGCTCGCGAACAGCGGTCTCGCGCCCGAGGACATCGACCTCGTGCTGGTCGCCACCTGCACGGCCGTCGACCGCAGCCCGAACACGGCCGCCCGCGTCGCCGCCGAGCTGGGCCTGCCCTCCCCCGCCGTCATGGACCTCAACGTCGTCTGCGCCGGCTTCACCCACGCCCTCGCGAGCGCCGACCACGCGATCCGCGCCGGATCCGCGAGGAACGCGCTGGTCATCGGCGTGGAGAAGTTCACCTCCGTCGCGGACTGGACCGACCGCTCCACCTGCGTCCTGGTCGGTGACGGCGCGGGCGCCGCGGTGATCACGGCCTGCGCCGAGCCGGAGATCGGCCCCGTGATCTGGGGCTCGGTCCCCACCATGGGCCACGCCGTCCGGATCGAGGGCACCCCGTCCCGCTTCGCGCAGGAGGGCCAGGCCGTCTACCGCTGGGCCACGACGCAGCTGCCGCCGATCGCCCGCCAGGTCTGCGAGCGCGCCGGCGTCCTCCCGGAGGACCTGGCGGCCGTCGTCCTGCATCAGGCCAATCTCCGCATCATCGAACCGGTCGCGCGGAAGCTGGGCGCGGTCAACGCGGTGATCGCCACGGATGTGACGGAGTCCGGCAACACGTCGGCGGCGAGCATTCCGCTCGCCTTGTCGAAACTGGTGTCCCGGGGAGAGGTCGCCTCCGGCGCGCCGATCCTGCTCTTCGGCTTCGGCGGGAACCTGTCGTACGCGGGTCAGGTCATCCGCTGCCCTTAGCTGGGGCGGGCCTTTTCCGCGCTACCGCGCGGTGTCCGGCACACCCAGCCCGTCCGGCGTTTGAGGACCGGGGTCCGGGGCGGAGCCCCGGGAATCCAGCCTGTCCGGCGCTTGAGGACACCGGGGCCCGGGGGCGGAGCCCCGGTTCGGGAAGGGGCGGGTCGGGGAAAGATCAACCACTCACCCGACTGCCTACGGCACCTCCCGCAGATACAGCGCCCCACAGGAGTGACACAAGGGAAGCCCCGAGCTCCCCCACTCCTCCGCGGAGCGAGTCGCCGCGTCGTCGGCCAGCTCCCGCCCGCACATCGCCGCCGTCTCGTCCTGCCGGACAACGTGCCAGATCCTCACCTCGCCGCCCGACCCGTCCTCGTACTCCGCCCGCAGCACATGCTCCATGAGCACCACCATGCGATACGAGACGGCGCCCCGCCACCCCGCCTCCCGCCCCCGAACCCTCAGAACACCGACCACCCGGTAAGCGTCGTACGGCGCTCCCCCGGGGGACACCCCCCGGACCCCCGGCCGCACCCCGAGCGCACCTCAGAACACCGACCACCCGGTCAGCGTCGTACGGCGCTCCCCCGGGGGACACCCCCCGGACCCCCGGCCGCACCCCGAGCGCACCCTCAGAACACCGACCACCCGGTAAGCGTCGTGAAGTGATCCAACGCCGCCACGCCCGCCACCGAATTCCCCCGCGCGTCCAGCCCCGGACTCCACACGCACAGCGTGCAGCGTCCCGGTATGACCGCCACGATGCCGCCGCCGACGCCGCTCTTGCCCGGCAGCCCCACCCGGTAGGCGAAGTCCCCGGCGGCGTCGTACGTGCCGCAGGTGAGCATCACCGCGTTGACCTGCTTGGCCTCCCGCCGCGGCAGCAGCCGCGTGCCGTCGGCGCGCAGGCCGTGGCGGGCCAGGAAGCCGCTCGCCAGGGCGAGGTCGCGGCAGCTCATCTCGATTGAGCACTGCCAGAAGTAGTGCTCCAGGACCGTGGGGACGGGGTTGTCGAGGTTGCCGTAGCTCGCCATGAAGTGGGCGAGGGCGGCGTTGCGGTCGCCGTGTTCGGTCTCGGAGGCGGCGACCGCCGGGTCGAAGGCGACGGTGGGGTTGCCACTCTCCGCGCGCAGGAACTCCAGCATGGTCGTGCTGGCGTCGCCGGTCAGCGTCTGGAGCCGGTCGGTCACGACGAGGGCGCCCGCGTTGATGAAGGGGTTGCGGGGGATGCCGTTCTCGTATTCGAGCTGCACCAGGGAGTTGAAGGGATTTCCGGACGGTTCTGTTCCGACCCGTTCCCAGATCCGCCCGCCGCCCTCCGCCAGGACGAGCGCGAGACTGAACGCCTTGGAGATGGACTGCACGGAGAACGGCCGTTCCCAGTCGCCCACCCCGTACACCCCGCCGTCGACGTCGGCGACCGCCATGCCGAAGTGACCGGTGTCCACGCCGGCCAGGGCCGGGATGTAGTCGGCCACCTGACCACGACCGACCAGCGGCCGCGCGAACGCGGCGACCTCTTCGAGAACGGCCTCGTAATCCACTGTCCTTCAGTCTCGCGCTTCTGTGTCGACGATGAGATTTTCGACCTGAGGCCGAATCGGCTCGCACGATATCCGAACGCCCGGCCCACCTGCGAACTTTTGGGTAAAAGAGGGTCATTCGGCCTACGCGTCCGGCGTATGCCACGCGATTTCGCAAGGAGGGCGGCATGGCACCTCCCATGTCCGCGAACGAGTTCCTCGCCGCGCTCAGACGCGAAGGCGCCACCGTCGTCGAGGTCGACGGCTGGCGGAGCCACAACCGCGACGGACACGGCCCCTGGGGCCCGGTCAACGGCGTCCTGATCCACCACACCGCGTCCTCCGGCACCGACAGCACCGTACGGCTGTGCTGGAACGGCTACGACGAGCTGCCCGGCCCCCTCGGACACGGCGTCATCGCCAAGGACGGCGTGATCCACCTCGTCGGCTGCGGGCGCGCCAACCACGCCGGGGGCGGTGACGGCGACGTCCTGCGGGCGGTGATCGCCGAGAAGCGGCTACCGCCCGTCCGCTGGGCGGACACCGACGGCAATGTCCACTTCTACGGCTTCGAGTGCGTCAACCGCGGCGACGGCCAGGACCCCTGGCCGGAGGAGCAGCTGCTGGCCATCGAGCAGGTGGCGGCCGCGATCTGCCGCTTCCACGGCTGGAGCGAGCGGTCCGTGATCGGCCACCTCGAATGGCGCCCCGGCAAGCTCGACCCGGTCGGCTTCTCCATGGAGTGGCTGCGCGAACGGGTCCGGGACCGGCTCAAGTGACCACAGAGATGACAATAGAGACGTGACCAGCGACCTCCCCGCCGACACCGACGCGCTCGCCGCGCTGCGGCCCCGGCTGCCGTCCCCGCTCGTGGAACTGCCGGACGAACGGTTCACCCGGCACGGCGTACGACTGCTGCTCAAACGGGACGACCTGATACACCCGCGGCTTCCGGGCAACAAGTGGCGCAAGCTGGAGCCGAATCTGCGGGCCGCCGCCGGGTCGGGCCGGCGCACGCTGCTGACCTTCGGCGGCGCCTACTCCAACCACCTGCGCGCCACCGCCGCCGCGGGCCGGCTGCTCGACTTCGCCACGGTCGGCGTCGTACGCGGCGAGGAGCTGGCGGACCGGCCGCTCAACCCCTCCCTGGCGCGCTGCGTGGCGGACGGTATGCGGCTGCGCTTCGTCAGCCGCGCGCTGTACCGCCGCAAGGCCGAGCCGGAGGTCCTGGCCGAGCTGGTCGCGGAGGCGGGCGACGACTGCTTCGTCGTGCCCGAGGGCGGGTCCAACGCGGCGGCCGCGCGCGGCTGCGCGGAGCTCGGCCACGAGCTGCGCGGCATGGCGGACGTCGTGGGCGTCGCCTGCGGCACGGGCGGCACGCTCGCGGGCCTGGCGGCCGGCCTGGGCGAGGGCCAGCGGGCGATCGGCTTCCCCGTGCTCAAGGGCGGGTTCCTCGGCACGGAGATCGAGCGGCTGCAACGCGAGGCGTTCGGCGGCCGGTGCGGCTCCTGGCAGCTGGACGAGCGCTTCCACGGCGGCGGCTACGCCCGCTCCACCCCGGAGCTGGACGCCTTCGCGGACGACTTCACCGCCCGGCACGGCCTGCCGCTGGAGCGGCTGTACGTGGCCAAGGCGCTGCACGGCCTGACGACCCTGACGGAGGAGGGCGCGTTCGCCAGGGGCACGACGGTGGCGGCGGTGATCACGGGGGCGCCCGCGCCGAAGGGCTGAGAAGGAACCGCCCCCGGCCTCACTCCTCCCGATAAGCCGCCGCCTCCTCGAAGTCCAGCCGCCGCAACAGCGTCCGCAGCATCTCGTCATCGATGCGCCGAGCGTCCCGCAGCGCCACGAACACCTCCCGCTCCGCGCCGATCATCTCCCGCGCCAGCCGCCGGTAGACGTCGTCCGCCGACTCCCCCGTCGTCTCGTCGACCGCCCCGAGCCGTTCCCACACCGCGTTGCGGCGGCGTTCCATGACCGTACGGAGGCGGTCGGCCAGCGGTGACGGAAGCGCGTTGCGCCCGTCGGTGAGGAGTTCGTCCAGGCGGCGCTCGGCGGCGGTGGACGCCTCGCTCTGGGCCTGCGCCTCGGCGAGCGTCTCGGCGCCCTGGTCGCGGGCGGGCAGCCGCAGCAGGCGGATCAGCGCGGGCAGCGTGAGGCCCTGGACGACCAGCGTGCCGATCACGGTGCTGAAGGTGAGGAAGAGAACGAGGTTGCGGGCGGGGAACGCCTCCCCGCTGTGCGTGGTCTCGGGGATGGAGAAGGCGATGGCGAGGGAGACGACGCCGCGCATCCCGGCCCAGCCGACGACGAGCGGCGCCTTCCACGTCGTGTCGGGCTCGCGCTCGCGGATCCGGGGCGAGAGCGCGCGCGGCAGGAACGTCGCGGGGAAGACCCAGACGAAGCGGGCGGCCACGACGGCGGCGAAGACCGCGGTGGCGTAGCCGAGGGCCGCCTCCCCCAGCCCGTACTGCCCCAGCCCGCGCAGGACCACGGGCAGTTGGAGCCCGATGAGGGCGAAGACGGCCGACTCCAGGACGAAGGCGACCATCTTCCACACGGCCGCCTCCTGGAGGCGGGTGGCGAAGTCCACCTGCCAGGAGTGGTGTCCGAGCCAGAGTCCGACGACCACGACGGCGAGCACGCCGGACGCCTCGACCTCCTCGGCCGCGGCGTAGGCGACGAAGGGGATGAGGAGCGAGAGGGTGTTCTGGAGCAGCGGCTCGCGCAGGTGCTTGCGCAGCCAGTGCAGCGGCACCATGAGGACCAGCCCCACCGCGACGCCGCCGAGCGAGGCGACCGCGAACTCCCGCAGCCCCTCGCCCCAGGTGGCGCCTTCGCCGACCGCCGCCGCGAGCGCCACCTTGAAGGCGGTGATCGCGGTCGCGTCGTTCACCAGCGACTCGCCCTGGAGGATCGTGGTGATCCGCGAGGGCAGGCCGAGGCGGCGCGCGATGGAGGTGGCGGCGACGGCGTCCGGCGGGGCGACCACCGCGCCGAGCACCAGGGCGGCGGTCAGCGGCAGACCGGGCACCACCAGGTACGCCACGTAGCCGACGGCGAGCGTCGCGAACAGCACGTAGCCGACCGAGAGCAGGGCGACGGGCCGGATGTTGGCCCGCAGATCGAGGTACGAGCTGTCGAGCGCGGCCGTGTGCAGCAGCGGCGGGAGCAGCAGGGGCAGCACGATGGCGGGGTCGAGGGTGTAGTCCGGCACGCCCGGTACGTACGCGCCGACGAGCCCGGCCGCGACGAGCAGCAGGGGCGCGGGCACGGGGGTGCGCCGGGCCGCGCCGGCGATCGCGGCGCTGGCGGCGACCAGCATCAGCAGTGGCATCACGTCCATCGGTCCCCGCCCGTCTCCATCCTCGGCAGCGCGATCTAACCTGGCAATCATGAGCGAGTGTCCGCATCTTCCCGAGCTGCCGCGCCCCGAGCCGGTGCCGTCGCACGTCACCTGCCCGGAGTGCGAGGCCGCCGGCAGCCATCCCGTGCAGTTGCGCCTGTGTCTGGTATGCGGGCACGTCGGGTGCTGCGACTCCTCGCCGTACCAGCACGCGACCGGCCATTTCAAGGAGTCCGGGCACGCGGTGATGCGCAGCTTCGAACCAGGTCAGAGCTGGCGCTGGTGCTACGAGGACCAGCGGCTCGTCTGACGTCCGGGCCTCCCGGCCGCGGACCGGACGCCCCGGTTGCCGGAGCGCTGTCACCGCCGACCGCTAGCATGCACGCATGATCCGACCCGCCACTCCGGCCGACGTTCCCGTCATCCATGCCATGGTCCGCGAACTCGCCGAGTACGAACGGGCGCTGGTGGACGCGCGGGCGACCGAGGAGCAGCTGCGGGACGCGCTGTTCGGGAGCGATCCGGCGGCCTTCGCGCTGATAGCGGAGAGTGACGAAAACGCGGAGGGTGAAGGGGGCACGGCCGGCGAACCGGTCGGCTTCGCGGTCTGGTTCCGCAATTTCTCCACCTGGACGGGTACGCACGGTATCTATCTGGAGGACCTCTACGTCCGGCCGCGGGCGCGCGGCGCCGGTCACGGCCGGGCGCTCCTCGCGGAGCTCGCGCGGATCTGCGTGGACCGCGGCTACCAGCGTTTCGAATGGTCAGTGCTGGACTGGAACGCCCCCTCGATCGCCTTCTACCGCTCGCTCGGCGCCGAGCCGATGGACGAATGGACGGTGCAACGGATGTCCGGAGAACCGCTCCACACTCTTGCGGCGCTCGCGCAGAGTGACGAAAATCCCAACAGGGCGACCGCTCTTTCGATTTGAGACCGCACACCCCTAGCCACTGTCCGTGCTCATGGGTTTACCATGAGTGACAGCCGTGGGGTTGCTCCACAGAACCGCAGATCGCGATAGCGTCGCAGCCGAACCATGTGCCGCACCGGCCCGCGCCGCTCTCCACCCGGAGGGCACCCAGGGCGCGGGGCCGGCGCTCGTAACAGCTCAAGAAGCTTGTGCCACCTTGGAGGTGAGGGTGTCCCCAATCGCAGGCGAGCCCGGGACCCAGGACTTCGTGGAAGTCCGGCTGCCCGCTGCGGGTGCCTACCTGTCGGTGCTGCGGACGGCGACTGCCGGCCTCGCGGCCCGCTTGGACTTCACCCTCGACGAGATCGAGGACTTGCGCATCGCCGTCGACGAGGCGTGCGCGATCCTTCTGCAACAGGCCGTGCCCGGCTCCGTCCTCAGCTGTGTGTTCCGCCTGGTGGGCGACGCGCTGCGGGTGACGGTCTCGGCGCCCACGACGGACGGCCGCGCGCCCGAGCGCGACACCTTCGCCTGGACGGTGCTCTCCGCCCTGGCCGGTGAGGTCGACTCGACCGTCGCGGACGACCGTACGGTCAGCATCAGCCTGCACAAGAAGCGCGGCGCCGGCCCCGGACAGCCGTGACGGAAGAGGGGGCTCCGTGAGTACTGCATCGCCGCGGGGAGTGCGTACCCCGGCCATCCCGCAGCAGCATGCCCGCCCGCTTCCGGGTGATTCGGGAGAGCCGGTGAATCCGGCGCCGGGCGAGGCGGGCGACCCACCAGAGCGGGCGGACCACATGGACCAGCACCAGCATCAGCAGTGGCACCAGCACCCCACCGCGCAGGACCGCAGCGGTGCCCGGGCCCTGTTCATCGAGCTGCGGACGCTGCCGGACGGCTCGCCCGAGCGCGCCGAGCTGCGCAACCACCTGGTGCGGATGCACCTGCCCCTGGTGGAGCACCTGGCGCGGCGCTTCCGCAACCGCGGTGAGCCGCTGGACGATCTGACCCAGGTCGCCACGATCGGTCTGATCAAGTCCGTGGACCGCTTCGACCCCGACCGCGGGGTGGAGTTCTCCACGTATGCCACGCCCACGGTCGTCGGCGAGATCAAGCGGCACTTCCGTGACAAGGGCTGGGCGGTGCGGGTGCCCCGCCGGCTCCAGGAGCTGCGGCTGGCGCTGACGACCGCCACGGCCGAGCTCTCCCAGCGGCACGGCCGGTCGCCCACCGTCCACGAGCTGGCCGAGCAGCTGGGGATCTCCGAGGAGGAGGTGCTGGAGGGCCTGGAGTCCGCCAATGCCTACAGCACGCTCTCCCTGGACGTCCCGGACACCGACGACGAGTCCCCGGCGGTCGCCGACACGCTCGGCGCCGAGGACGAGGCACTGGAGGGCGTGGAGTACCGCGAGTCGCTCAAGCCCCTGCTGGAGGATCTGCCGCCGCGGGAGAAGAAGATCCTGCTGCTCCGCTTCTTCGGCAACATGACCCAGTCGCAGATCGCCCAGGAGGTCGGGATCTCCCAGATGCACGTCTCCCGGCTGCTGGCGCGCACCCTCGCCCAGCTGCGTGACAGGCTCCTGATCGAGGAGTGACCGAGGAGGAGCCGCTCGCGGGCCCGTGGGCCCGCGGCGCTCAGCCCTCCCGGGGGCCGATGCCGAGCGCCTCGGTCGCCATGGGGTTCACCAGGAGGGCCAGCGTGCCCACGGCCACCAGCGCGAGGGCGATGCCCGCGGCGATCAGCGCGCCGCCGGCGTTGAACAGCGTCCAGGCCACCGGCAGCGCCATGATCTGCGTGATCATGGCGGGCCCGCGGCTCCAGCGCCGCAGCCGCCACAGCCCGAGCGCCGCGATCAGCGGCAGCGCGGCCAGCGCCAGCACGGTCAGCCCGCCCGTCTCGGCCTGCTGCGGGCTGTCCGGCTTGCCCAGCAGGCCCATGACCAGCAGATAGATCCCGGCGGCCAGCAGCGCGACGCCCTCCAGGGCGCTCAGCGCCGCGGCGGCCGTCAGCCGGGCCGGCCGGGGGCCGGCGGGCTCGGCGGCCGGGCGCGGCGGTCGCTCGGCGCTGACGGCGGCGCTCTTACGGGGGGTCTTCGACGCGGACTGCTTACTGCTCACCCCAGCAGGGTAGCCGCAGGGGCACCGTGGGAGGGGGCGGCGCAGGCCGCCGGGGGCGGGCCGGGGATGGGGCGTGTACCGACAGGTAGGTAGGCTGGCGCGCATGCGCGCGCTCCTCGTGGTCAACCCTTCGGCCACCACCACCAGTGCCCGTACTCGTGATGTCCTGGTCCACGCGCTCGCCAGCGATCTCAAGCTGGAGGTCGCGACCACCGAGTACCGCGGGCACGCCCGCGACCTCGCGCGCCGGGCGGCGGAGGACGGCAACACCGATCTGGTGGTGGCGCTGGGCGGTGACGGCACCGTCAACGAGGTCGTCAACGGTCTGCTGCACAACGGCCCCGACACCGAGCGCCTGCCCCGGCTCGCCGTGGTCCCCGGCGGCTCCACCAACGTCTTCGCCCGTGCCCTCGGACTGCCCAACGACGTCGTGGAGGCCACCGGCGCCCTGCTGGACGCGCTCCGCGAAGGCACCGAACGTACGGTCGGGCTGGGACTCGCGGCCGGCACCCCGGGCACGGAGGACGAGGGCGTGCCGTCCCGTTGGTTCACCTTCTGCGCCGGATTCGGATTCGACGCCGGAGTGATCGGCCGGGTCGAGCAGCAGCGGGAGCGCGGCAAGCGTTCGACACACGCTCTGTATGTGCGACAGGTGATGCGCCATTTCCTCGGCGAGACCAATCGCCGGCACGGCACGATCACCCTCGAACGGCCGGGCGAGGAGCCGATCGCCCATCTCGTCATGTCGATAATCTGCAACACCGCGCCGTGGACCTATCTGGGCAGCCGCCCGGTCTACGCGTCACCCCAGGCATCCTTCGACACCGCCCTTGACGTGCTGGGATTCACCAAGCTGTCCACGGTGACGGCCGGCCGGTACGTGACCCAGCTGCTCACCTCCACCCCCGAGCGGGGTCCCCAGGGAAAGCACGCGGTATCCCTGCACGATCAGACCGCCTTCACCTTGCATTCGCAGGCCCCACTGCCCTTCCAGATGGACGGTGACCACCTCGGACTGCGCAGGAGCGTGACGTTCACAGGCGTTCGCCGTGCACTGCGTGTGATTGTGTGAGTGCTAGGGCCTAAAGTCCTTCCACTCGAACGTTTAGGCTGGGTTCCACCCCCTGGAAGTACGGCTGTGACCTAGTCGACACCGAGGAATCAAAAAAAACTTTCCAGAAGGGGTTGTATCCGCAGCCGAGGTTTGCGAGTCTCTTCATGGCGATCGGGACGGCCGCTCTTCAAGGCTCCCCGACTCAGCCCGAACCCCCTCCCTTTTTCCTGGACTGCCCCAGTTCCGACTGGTAGTCAGCCCTTCCCTTGCGGGGGGATTCGTGAAAGCGTTCACATTCACAAGCAAACGTAGCCGCAATAACGAGGAGATGGAGCAGCCATGGACTGGCGTCACAACGCCGTTTGCCGCGAGGAAGACCCCGAGCTCTTCTTCCCCATCGGCAACACCGGTCCTGCGCTGCTGCAGATCGAGGAAGCCAAGGCCGTCTGCCGCCGCTGCCCCGTCATGGAGCAGTGCCTGCAGTGGGCGCTCGAGTCCGGCCAGGACTCCGGCGTCTGGGGTGGCCTCAGCGAGGACGAGCGCCGCGCCATGAAGCGCCGCGCCGCTCGCAACCGGGCGCGTAACGCCAGCGCCTGACGAACACCCCTCGGCCCCCGAGCCGCAGCGCGCAGTACCCCCGGATGCGCTAAAAAAGCTTTGAGCCCCGGACCTGATCAAGGTCCGGGGCTCAGTGCTTTTCGGGACTGCCCGGCGCTTTCGGGACTTCCGGGTGCCTGCCCTCAGGACTTCTCGGCGCCGACGGGGAGGTCGAGGACGACCCGGGTGCCCCGGCCGGGCGCGGGCACCATGTCGAAGGTGCCGCCCATCTCCCCCTCGACCAGGGTGCGGACGATCTGCAGGCCCAGATTGCCGGCGCGCTGCGCGTCGAAGCCTTCCGGCAGGCCGCGGCCGTCGTCCTGCACCGAGATCAGCAGCCGCGCGTCCTTGCGGGTGCCGCTGCGCATCGCCGTTATCTCCACGGTGCCGTGCTCCCCGGGCCCGAAGCCGTGCTCCATGGCGTTCTGGAGGAGTTCGGTCAGCACCATCGACAGCGGTGTGGCCACCTCGGCGTCCAGGATGCCGAAGCGGCCCGTACGCCGGCCGGCCACCCGGCCGGGTGAGATCTCGGCGACCATGGCCAGGACCCGGTCGGCGATCTCGTCGAATTCGACGCGCTCGTCCAGATTCTGCGAGAGCGTCTCGTGCACGATCGCGATCGAACCGACCCGGCGCACCGCCTCCTCCAGCGCCTCCCGGCCCTCGGGCGAGCCGATCCGGCGGGCCTGGAGGCGCAGCAGGGCGGCGACGGTCTGGAGGTTGTTCTTCACCCGGTGGTGGATCTCCCGGATGGTGGCGTCCTTGGTGATCAACTCGCGCTCGCGTCGGCGAAGTTCGGTGACGTCGCGCAGCAGTACGAGCGAACCGATGTGATTTCCCTTGGGTTTGAGGGGAATCGCCCGGAGCTGGATGACCCCGTCGCTGCCCTCCACCTCGAACTCGCGCGGCGCCCAGCCGCTGGCGAGCTTGGCCAGGGATTCGTCCACCGGTCCGCGTGAGGGCGCCAACTGAGCGGTGGTCTCGCCCAGATGATGTCCCACGAGGTCGGCGGCGAGGCCGAGGCGGTGATAGGCGGAGAGCCCGTTGGGGCTGGCGTACTGCACGATGCCGTCGGCGTCCAGCCGGATCAGGCCGTCACCGGCACGGGGTGACGCGTCCATGTCGACTTGCTGACCGGGGAACGGGAAGGTCCCGTTCGCGATCATCTGGGCCAGGTCGGAGGCGCTCTGGAGGTAGGTGAGCTCCAGGCGGCTCGGCGTCCGCACGGTCAGCAGGTTGGTGTTGCGGGCGATGACGCCCAGCACCCGGCCCTCACGGCGGACGGGGATGGACTCGACCCGGACCGGCACCTCCTCGCGCCACTCCGGGTCGCCCTCGCGGACGATCCGGCCCTCGTCGAGGGCGGCGTCCAGCATCGGGCGGCGGCCGCGCGGCACCAGGTGGCCGACCATGTCGTCCTGGTAGGAGGTCGGTCCGGTGTTGGGCCGCATCTGCGCGACCGACACGTACCGGGTGCCGTCGAGGGTGGGCACCCACAGCACGAGGTCGGCGAAGGAGAGGTCGGAGAGCAGCTGCCACTCCGAGACCAGCAGGTGCAGCCACTCCAGGTCGGAGTCGCTCAGGGCGGTGTGCTGGCGTACGAGGTCGTTCATGGAGGGCACGGCTGTGAGCCTACCCGCGGTGAGCGATGTCATCGGGTTCCGCCTGTCGGCGCAGAGTCATGGACACGGGCGAGTGGTCTAGTCCACAATGAGTGAGCAAAATCCCACCTTCCCCGCACAGGAGGGTGGAGCGAGGCCCGGCGCTCTCTGCCCTGATCGCGCCACGGCCTCCCATCGGCCTCGCCGGCCGCGGGGTCCGCACACCCCGCGCGACCGGTGGGCCGATAACGGCTCCGGGCTGCGGTGCCGACCGGGTCGAGGGTCCCGGCCGGGCGCCGCGGCCCGAAGTGGTTTTCCGGCTCGTTCTCCGCCGGGTTTCTCCCGTGCTCTTCCCCCGGGCCGCCCGCTGACGCCTTCCGCGCCGTACTTGCCGCCCCGCGCGAGGGTGATCCCGTAGGCCGCCATCCGTCGGGGCAGCATCTCCAGGACCGGCCGGAGCTCCTCGGCACGCCCGCGCCGGCGGGGTGAAGCCCACCGTGCCCGGGGCGCCCACGGCTGCTAGATTGGTCTATACCACACGACCTTTGTCCACTCTCCAGATCGGCAGGCCCAGCGTGGAAGTTGTCATCGTCCAGGACGCCAAGGCAGGCGGCGAGCTCATCGCGGAGGCCATGGCCGCCCTGCTGCGCCGTAAGCCGGACGCGCTGCTCGGCGTGGCCACCGGCTCGACCCCGCTGCCCATCTACGAGGCGCTGACGGCCAAGGTCCGCTCCGGCGCCGTGGACGCCTCGCGCGCCCGCATCTGCCAGCTCGACGAATACGTCGGCCTGCCCGCCGACCACCCGGAGTCCTACCGCTCGGTGGTGCTGCGCGAGGTCGTGGAGCCGCTCGGGCTGACCGAGGACTCCTTCATGGGCCCCGACGGCACCGCCGAGGACGTCCAGGCCGCGTGCGAGGCGTACGACCGGGCCCTGTCCGGGGCCGGCGGCGTGGACCTCCAGCTGCTGGGCATCGGCACCGACGGGCACATCGGCTTCAACGAGCCGTGCTCCTCGCTCGCCTCCCGCACCCGCATCAAGACCCTGACCGAGCAGACCCGCGTCGACAACGCGCGGTTCTTCGACGGCGACATCGACCAGGTGCCCCACCACGTCATCACCCAGGGCATCGGCACCATCCTGGAGGCCCGCCACCTGGTGCTGCTGGCCACCGGCGAGGGCAAGGCGGACGCCGTGGCGGCGACCGTGGAGGGCCCGGTCTCGGCCCTGGTCCCGGCCTCCGCGCTCCAGCTCCACCCGCACGCGACGGTCGTCGTGGACGAAGCGGCGGCCTCCGAGCTGAAGCTGGCGGACTACTTCCGCCACACGTACGCGAACAAGCCGGTCTGGCAGGGGCTGTAGGACCCGGGGCTCCGGTCCTCGATCGCGGGCCGGGCTCCACGGAGCCCGGCCACATCCGGCCCGGCCGGCGTTCGAGGCCAAGGGGGTCCGGGGCAGAGCCCCGGTTACGGGAGGGGCGGGTAGGGGAAAGCCCTACGCCCCGGCGATGACCTCCGCCGCGGCCAGGCCACAGACCCGAGCCGCCCCATGCGTGGCGATGTGCAGCGCCCCGGTCGGCGGCGCCTGGTTCAGCCCCATCTCCACCACCACCGTTTCCGGCCGGACGGCCAGCAGCGCGTCGAGCGCCTCCGCCATCCACCGATGCCGGTGCACATCCCGGACGACCGCGACGATCCGCCGGTCCCCCGCGTCACCGAGCACCTTCTCGGTCTCGGCCGCGTCCGGCCCGTACGTACCGCTCCCCGTCCCCGGCAGCAGCCGCTCCAGCTCCGGCCCGACGCCCCATGGCGTCTCGTCGCCCACGGCGATGTTCGCGACGGGGGTGAAGGCCGCCACGTGCACCGGGTCCGGGGAAGGCGCGTACGCGTCACCGCGGGTGACCCGCAGGGCGCGCCGCGCCGCCGTCAGTCCCACCTCGGGTGCGGGCGCGGTCCCCTCCTGCGCCGCGCCCGCACCCGAGGTCCAGCGCGCCAGGGCGCGTACCCGTGCGGCCGCGTCGGCGAGCCGCTCCTCCGTCAGTTCGCCGGACCGCACGGCGGCGACGAGCGCGTCCCGCAGGCGCAGCACCGTGTCCTCGTCGGCCAGTCCCCCGCCGACGCAGATCGCGTCGGCGCCCGCGGCGACGGCCATGACGCTGCCGCGCTCGATGCCGTACGCGTCGGCGATGGCCCGCATCTCCATGCCGTCGGTGACGATCAGGCCGTCGAAGCCGAGGCCGCCGGCGGTGACCGGTGCGCGCAGCAGGCCGTGCAGGGCGGCGGGGCTGAGGGTGGCCGGCAGGTCGGCGTCGAGCGCGGGCAGCAGGATGTGCGCGCTCATCACGGCCCTGGTCCCGGCGGCCACGGCCGCCCGGAAGGGCACCAGCTCGCGCGCGGACAAGGTGGCGAGGTCCGCGTCGATGCGCGGCATGTCGTGGTGGGAGTCGACCGCGGTGTCGCCGTGCCCGGGGAAGTGCTTGGTGCAGGCGGCGACGCCGGCGGCCTGCATGCCCTCGACGTAGGCGGCGGTGTGGCGCGCGACCAGGCGCGGGTCGGCGCCGAAGGACCGTACGCCGATGACCGGGTTGTCCGGGTCGGAGTTGACGTCCGCGGAGGGCGCCCAGTTGAGGTTGACGCCGCAGGCGGCGAGGCGGCGGCCGAGCTCCCGGGCGACGGCCCGGGTCAGGCCGGTGTCGTCGACCGCGCCGAGCGCGAGGTTCCCGGGGAAGGAGGAGCCGGTGCGGACCTCCAGGCGGGTGACGTCGCCGCCCTCCTCGTCGATCGCCACGAGCACGTCCTCGCGCTCGGCGCGCAGCCGCGCCGTGAGCGCGGCCAGCTGTTCGGGCGAGTCGATGTTGCGGCCGAAGAGGCCGACCGACGCGAGCCCTTCGCCGAGCCGGCGCAGCAGCCAGTCGGGTGCCGTGGTGCCCGTGAAGCCGGGCTGGAGGACCGTGAGGGCGTTCCTGGTGAGTGTGTCCATAGGAAAGTGCTAGCCCTTCACCGCGCCGGAGGTCAGGCCACCGACCGCCTTGCGCTGGAGGATGACGAAAAGGACGAGGACGGGCACGGCGAAGAGGGAGGAAGCGGCCATCGTGGCGCCCCAGTCGTCGCCGAAGGTGGTGCGGAAGCCGGTGAGCCACACGGGCAGGGTCTGGCCGGCCTGCTTGTTGAGGATCAGGACGTAGGGGAACTCGTTCCAGACGGTGATGAAGCCGAAGAGCGAGGTCGCCATCAGGCCGGGGGCCAGCAGCGGGAAGATCACCTTGCGGAACGCCTGGGCGCGGGTGCAGCCGTCGACCATCGCCGACTCCTCCAGCTCCTTCGGCACGGCGGCGACGTACCCGCGCAGCGTCAGGACGGTGAAGGGCAGCACCATGACGGTGTAGATGGCGACGAGCGGCACCAGGCTGTTCAGCATCTCGGCGTCGCGCACGATGATGTAGTACGCCAGCGCCATGACCTCCCAGGGGGCCATCTGCGCCATCATCATCACCAGGATGAAGCTCTTGCGGCCCCGGAAGCGCATCCGCGCGACGGCGAAGGACGCGAGCAGCGCGATGATCAGCGACAGGCCGACCGCGATCAGGGTGACGGTGAAGGAGTTGCCCACCAGCGTCCAGAAGCCGTCGGCGTGCACGGCCTTCTCGAAGTGGTCGAACGTCGGGCTGGTGGGGAACCAGACCGGGGTCTCGCTGACGACGTCCTTGTTGGCCTTGAAGGCCGTGGAGAACATCCAGTAGACGGGGAAGACGAATCCGGCCGAGAGGAGGACCGCCGTCGCCCCCGGCCACACCCGGCCGGCGAGTGAGCGCTTCACAGTTCGTCCTCCTCTTGCTTGAGAACCAGACGCAGGTAGTGCGCCGTCAGGGCCAGCAGGATCACGATGGTGAGGATGGAGATCGCCGCGCCCATGCCGAAGTGCTGGCTGCCCACGCCCTCCTGGAAGGCGTAGACGGGCAGGGTCTCGGTGAGCCGGTCGGGGCCGCCCTCGTTGATCGCGAAGACCTGGGTGAACGCCTTGAAGATCCAGATGACTTCGAGGAACGTCGTGGCGAGGAAGAACGGCTTGAGGAAGGGGTAGGTCACCGAGGTGAACCGCTTCCAGGGGCCGGCGCCGTCCAGCGAGGCCGCCTCGTACAGCTCCTTGGGGATCGTGGTGGTCGCCGCGTAGAGGTTGATCGCCACGAAGGGGACCGACTGCCAGACGATCAGCACGGTGATGACGAAGAAGGTGGAGAACTGGCCGCCGGTCCAGCTGTAGCCGGCCATCGCGTGCCAGCCGAGCGTGTCCAGCAGGTAGTTGACGACGCCGAAGCGCTGGTCGAAGAGCCACTGGAAGACGGTGGTGGCGGCGACGACGGGCATCGCCCAGGCCAGGACGAGACTGAGCGAGAGCATCAGCCGCAGCTTCGTGCCCAGGCGGGCGAGCAGCAGCCCGATCAGGCAGCCCAGCACCATGATGAGGGCGACGTTGGCGGCGGTGAAGACGACCGAGCGGGCGGTCACGCCCCAGAACTCGGAACTGCCGAGCTGTTCGCTGTAGTTGTCGACGCCGGACCACTCGGTGACGTGCTGGATCAGCTGGCGCGGGTTGAGGTTCTGGAACGACAGCAGGCCGTTCTTCACCAGCGTCCAGCCGAGCAGGAGCACCGTGACCGCGGCGGCGGGCAGGATCAGGAGGTACGGGACGCCGTCCGCGAGCCTCTTGCGGGGGCGGGGCGGCGGGGCGCCGCCTTTGCCGATCCGGGGGGCGGGCCCGGCCGCCACCTCTTCGGTCTGCGCTGACATCGTCGCCCGCCTTCTCCCCTGTCGAACGGTATTGCGTGGTACGCGGCCGTAGGGGGCCGGCACCGGCCGGCCCCCGTCACGGTCGGGACGGTTACTGCTTCTGGGCGAGGCGCTTGTTCATGTCGGCCTCGACCTGCTTGGCGGCTTCCTCGGGGGACTTGCCGCCCAGGACGGCCGTCATGTACGCCTTGACCGGGTTCGGGGCGTTCTCCACCGCGGCCCACTCGGGGATCAGCGGGGTGGTGCCGCCGTTCTTCGCGGCGGGGGCGGCGGCCTCGGCGGCAGCGTTGCCCTTCACGTTCCCGACCAGCGAGTCCTTGTTGGGGATCGAGCCGACCTCCTTGGCCAGCGCGCCCTCGTTCTTGTCGGACAGCGCGATCTTCAGGAACTCCTTGGCGAGGTCCTGCTTCTTGCTGCCCGCGGCGACGGCGAGGTTGGAGCCGCCGAGGAAGACGCCCTCGGGCTTGTCGGCGCTCTCACCGGGGATGGTGAAGAAGCCGATCTCCTTCTCGATGGCCGGGTTCGCCTTGATGGCGGTCTGCGCCTCCCAGCCCATGCCGATGAACGCGCCGGTCCTGCCCTTGGCGAAGATGTCGGCCTGCTGCGGGGTGGCCTCGTCCTTGTCCTTGGGCGCCTTGCTGAACGCCTGGTACTGCTTGTAGACCTCCATGGCCTTGGCGACCTTGGGGTCACCGAGGTTGGAGACGTACTTCTTGCCGTCCTTCTTCACCAGGTCGGCGCCGGTGCCGATGGTCAGGCCGTCGAAGAAGTACCAGTTCTGGCCGGGGAGGTAGAGCGGCTCGGCGTCGCCCTTCTTCTCGATGGCCTCGAACGCCTTGAAGAGGTCGGCGCGGGTCTTGGGGATGTCCTTGACGCCCGCGTCGGCCCAGACCTTCTTGTTGTAGATGACGACGCGGTTGCTGGCGTACCAGGGGGCGGCGTACTGCTTGCCGTCGAAGACGGCCGGCTTGTTGAGGGACTCGCTCCAGCCCCCGCCGATCTCCTTCTTCAGGTCGCCGAGCTCGGAGAGACCACCGGTCTGCGCATAGGCGGGCGTCTGGGTGTTGCCGACCTCGATGACGTCCGGCGGGCTGGACTCCGACAGGGCGGTGGTCAGCTTCTGCTGGATGCCGTCCCATTTCTGGACCTGGATGCTGAGCTTCGCACCGGTCTTCTGTTCGAACTCGGTCTGGACGCTCTTCGTCCAGCCCGCCGGATTCGAGCCATCCATGAACCAGACGGTCAGGCTCTTGGTCCCGGCCCCGTCACCCGATCCCTTGTCACTGTCGCCGGACCCACAGGCAGCGACACTCACCAACATGGCCGCGACACCCGTCGCCGCTATGAGCCCACGCTTCACAGCACTCTCCTCAAGGACCGAATGTGGTCTTTAATGGTTTAGACCAGTGCCCGCAGCTTGGCCTAGACCTTTTGGGGTGTCAAGGGTGTATAAGAGTCGCTGTCGGCTCCGTTACCGGACCGACACCTCAAGGTCGACCTGGACATCTCCGGGCCCCTCGGGCTGTGCCCGTGCCACGATGTGACCGCGACAGACGGAGGAGCCGGTGTCAGCAGCAGGATCGGAGTCGGAAAGGCGGACGATGGTGACCGAGGGTGGTGCGACGGAGAGCGGCAGCACATCGAGCGGCACGCGGACCGCGCGCGTTCCCAAGTACTACCGGCTCAAACGTCATTTGCTGGACATGACCGAAACCATGCCCCCCGGCACCCCGGTGCCGCCGGAGCGCACGCTCGCCGCGGAGTTCGACACCTCGCGCACGACCGTCCGCCAGGCCCTCCAGGAGCTGGTCGTCGAGGGCCGGCTGGAGCGCATCCAGGGCAAGGGGACATTCGTCGCCAAACCGAAGGTTTCCCAGGCGCTGCAACTGACCTCCTACACGGAGGACATGCGGGCCCAGGGCCTGGAACCCACCTCACAGCTCCTCGACATCGGCTACATCACCGCCGACGAACGGCTCTCCTCGCTGCTCGACATCACGGTGGGCGGGCGGGTGCTGCGGATCGAGCGGCTGCGGCTGGCCAGCGGCGAGCCGATGGCGATCGAGACGACCCATCTGTCGGCGAAGCGGTTCCCCGCGCTGCGCCGGAGCCTGGCGAAGTACACCTCTCTCTACACCGCCCTGGCCGAGGTCTACGACGTCCACCTCGCCGAGGCCGAGGAGACCATCGAGACGTCCCTGGCCACCCCGCGCGAGGCGGGCCTGCTGGGCACGGACGTGGGCCTGCCCATGCTGATGCTCTCGCGGCACTCCCTGGACGCCCGGGGCGAGCCGGTGGAGTGGGTGCGGTCGGTGTACCGGGGGGACCGGTACAAGTTCGTGGCGCGGCTGCAGAGGCCGTCGGAGTGAGTCACACGCTTGAGCCCGGCGGGATACGCCGGGCTCAGGTGCATTCGGTGCGCGTTTCCACTGCTCCGGCGTGAGGGTCAGGCTGTCGATACTCGGCATCCCAGGAAGGTCCCCCGGGGCCGTGTGCCCATAGGCGTTCGCCTTCGGGTCCCACAGTCACGCCGAGGTCGGTGAGTGCAGGTGCTCCGGCTTTCCGCCAGGTGGTCACAGCTTGAGCCGCTTCATCCACGAGGCGGCGTGGTCCCCACTGGCGGACGCGCCCATCCCGCTTCCACGCCGCCCATGAAGCCCCGTCATGGGCCTCGAACCACCACGTGCTTTCGCCGAAGAAACCGCGCATGCCGGGGACGAGGGCGTGAAGGAGGAACTCGGCACCCAGCTCGGCCTCCAGCGGCGACAGGTCCACATCGGTGCGGGTCTTGTCGGAGTCGGAGAGGGTGGCGTTGATGACGGGGCTCATATCGGCCGCGTCGGCGCCACGCTGGCCGCGCAGCGTCATGAACGTCATGCCGTCCACGATCGGCCCGGATGCCGTTTTGCCGTTGGCCGAGACGACCAGACGGGCAAGGGCCAGGCCTCGGTAAGGCGTGAGGATGACCCCGCCCGGCGCGGTCTGGTCGATCCACGCCGAGGGCACGCGCATGGCAGATGCGGTGCACAGGACCCGGTCGTACGGTCCGCCCTGGGGCCGGCCCTGTTCGCCGTCACCGCAAACCGTCCGTACGTCCCCGTATCCGGCCGCGGTGAGGTTGCGCCGGGCGTCGGCGGCGAGAAGCTCGTCGATTTCGACGGTCGTGACGTGGTCGGCCGGGGTCCGCTCGGCCATCAGGGCGCAGTCGTAGCCGGAACCGGTGCCGATGTGCAGCACATTGTGCCCTCGCTCCAGGGCGAGGTGGGAGAGCTGACGGGCGACTACCCGCAGCTCGGAGAGGGACGACGTGAACCGTCCCGCCGCGCCGTCGGCGGGCGCGGTGGCACCGTCGTCCATCTGGGTGATCAGGGCCCGGCCGGGGGTGTAGACCGTGGTGGCCCAGGTCTCGGGGTTGGTGTCGCGGTCGATGAGCGGGTATCCGCCGTCCTCGCGTTTTGCCTTGATCCAGAACCGGGGCGGTACGAACGCCTCACGGGGCACGTTCTCGATCGCCGGCCTCACCCATGGGTCGGTGAACTGCCCGTCGTCGGCGAGGGCCTGTGCGCAGCGGCGGCGCAGTGCCGGGTAGTCGTCGGTCATCGGCGGTGGGGAGCGTCGCCGTCGTCGGTGGACGGATCGTTCCCGTAGTCGCTCTGCCGATCGCGGTCCTGGTTCACGTCGTACTCACGGTCGTCGTCGTGCGGCTCTTGTTCCTTGCGTCCCATGGCGTGTCTCCCAGGGTGGTGATCGAGGTCAGTGTGGCCTTGTCGAATGCGGGACGGGAAGGCGGGACCCCCACCGATAGCTCGGGCAATAGGCGAGGAGGGTTTCGCACGCGTGCGCCAGTGCGAGCACGTCGGAATGTGCGTCCGCACCGCCGGGGTTCACGAGGGTCCGGCATGCGTAGGCCACGGCCAATTTCCTTTTGGCACAGCCGAAGGAGTCGTCTCCCTGCATGGCTTCAGCGTCGGCCGCGACGATGGGCCATAGTCGCTGGATGTGGTCGCGGAGCAACATCTTCAGCTCGCGCCGAGTCGGATCTGCGGTCCTGCCGGGATCGGCGAGGTGCTCCTCGATACTGTGCAGCGTTTCAGCAACGTCGACGCAAACAGTCTCGGTACTCACGTAAGCCTTCCTGGGTAAACGTGGCAGCTGCAAGTGCATGGCAACGGCTCATCCCGGGGCGGCGAAGGTGTCCCTACGCGGCGGATGGGCGTACCTCCGGAGCAGCTCATGTGTTGGCCGGTCCGGCAGTCCTCTGTGGTGTGAGGACGGGCGGGGCGGATCACGGGCACGGTGTCTCTCCAGCCGTGACGCCACCGTGTTGCGTGGCAGCTTGCCGAATGGCGCCGCTGATGTGTGGCCTGACGTCAAGGCCGTGCGGCAGCGGTAATGGGGTACCCGTGGCCTCGCCCCAGGGTGGCGTGTCCCATCTGACGTCGTGCGATGGAGGTAGAGCTACCCACCCGCAACACCCCGTCCGCACCTCGACAAGCCGTTCGGTCAAGCTGTCGAGGACAGCTGCGCCAGTTCCGGGCAGTGCGAGAAGAACCGCCCGATCGCCGTGAACGAGGCATGGGACACGGACCTTCCGGTCGAGAGCGACCATGGCGGCCATCCCGATCTGCCGAGGCGTGATGATGGCGTCAAAGGTGATGGTCGGAGCAATGAGTGAGGCGCTCGGGGTCCTGTTGAGCTCTTCGACGAGTTGCTGCGCCGCAATCCGGGACGGCTCACCTGTGGTGAGCGGGTGAGCGCCAGGGGCGGGGCAGGGCACTGCGGAGTGGGCGTCCCGGCAAGTGCAGCCGGCGCGAGGCCGGAAGCGGTGCCCGAGGGCGATCGTCCAGCCGAGATTTGCGGTGTAGGTGCGGGCGTAGGACGCGGGGTCCCGGCCGTGGAGGGGTTCGAACATTCATCCCCCGATCGTGATCACATGATTGCTGTCTGTAACGTCTAGGCAGCGTGGACCACCGACACGGCGACGCCCCCCAGTTTTCCTGGGGGGCGTTGGACGCGGCTTCCTCAGTGAACGAGCTCCATATTCCTGACCAGCGACGACAGAGCGGATGCCTGAGATGGGACGCCGACCCGTACCAGGTCGGAGACCAGCGCGCGGGCCATCGGATCCGCGTAGACGTAGTACGGGGCACCCGCCGCCGCCTTCCGCAACGTCGTCACCGCCTGAGGAAGCCGCCCCATCTTCCGGAACGCCCGGGCCTGGTCGATCTCGTAGTGCGTGCGTCTTTCCTTCGACGGCAGGGCGGCGATATTCGCCTCGGGGACCACCGTGAGGCCGGTGTCCGGCTGCTCCACCTCGACTCCCACCTCCGCCGCGTGGACAGCCACGGTGCCGCGCCCGAAGACTGTCTGGCGCTCCAGGTCGTGGTAGTCCGGTCCAAGCCGGTCCGCGTCTTCCAGTGCAGCGTTGATCCGCGACCAAGCACTTTCGGACTGATACCCACGGGCGGAAGCGATGGCGCACCTCAGCATGAGCGCACCCCGCAAGCTCAGCGCGGCCGTCGTCGGCCGCTTCGCGGCGGCCAGCGGTTCGATGTCACGCAGCGCCGCCTCGGCAACCGCCAGGGTCTCCGGCAGGCTCACCTGGTGAAGCAGCGCTCCACACCGGTCCCATGCCACCGCAGCCTTGACGATCGGATCGCCGAGTTGAGTAGCCGCACCGGCAGCCACCTCCGCCGCGACCCATGCCAGGTCGGGGTAACCCAACTGGTTCAGGCACATGCGAGCAGTACGAGCAGCATCGACCATGTACCGCATTGCCTCGTCGCGCGCAGCGCCTTCGGCATTGAGGAGCGCGGTATTCAGGTCCTCGATCATCGCGGGCAACAGGTCGGCGACCTTCGGTAAATTGGCCGCCTGCCGCGCTGCGTTGGCCATGTCCGACCGGACCTGCATTGTCTCGCGGCTCGCAGCTACCGCCTGCGGCGCGAGCCCGGGGTGGCCTGAGAGGATGAGCCCGGCTCGGCGCAGGCCCGTACGCAGCGCGGGGATGTGCGCGTGGGCGAAGGAACCGTTGCCGCGTTGGAGTCGGTAGGGCTGGCCCAGGAGCCACACCACATCGACGTCGCAGAGATCGGCCACGGCAGTGATCAGCGAGTAGCGGTCGAGGGGCAGGCGGCCGGCTTCGACGTCCTGGACCCAATGTTCGGACCGGCCCAGCCGGTCGGCCACCTCGGTTTGAGTGAGCCCGGCGGCATTGCGGGCGATGCGTACACGCGTGCCGATGCGCTCGTCAGTGTGTTGGGGCATACCGAACTCCGTTCTGACACCAGAACCGTACCTTCGGGACCGTCAGCCGTGTGGGTCGCAGGCAGACCGGTACTCGTCCAGGAGACGGAAGAATGCCGTCAGCGGCTCCTCGTCACCGGCATTCCGATCAATGGCCTCAGCCCATCCCAGGGCCATGGACCAGCCGTAGCGTGCCCGCAGCCACTCGGCGAACGGCCCATCCGGCGAAAGAGCGAAGCGCTCGTCGACCCCATGAACGGACAACGCCGTGGCATAGCCGATGAGGATGTTTTGCAAGTCCCGCAGGGACCGTTGCGGGATCCACATGGACGGACGCAGCCGGATCTGCACCAGCACGTCTTGGACGTCTCGGCACTGGTTGATCGATCTGGGCTGCTGGTCGGCCGACATAGGCCCATCACCCCGTGGTGTAGTTGAAATAGGCGTACGGAGCCACCGACACCCCCTCAGCAACGGCGCGTTCGCCGTCATCGTCCGCCGTCGGGTCGAGGTCCTGGGCGCTCAGTCCGCCCATGGGCCATACGGCGAATCCGGCGCGGAAGGCGTTGCCGGTGCCCGTGGGTGTGCTGGTGAGACCCCGGGCGTGGAGGTCGGAGAGGACGTCGTGACGAAGCCGACGCCGCATCCGGAGATGAGCTCTATGTCGGCATCCTGCCATCGCAGCGATAGCCCTCATAGCAGGGCAGAGACCCACCTCGCAGCAGAAACACACAACTCGCCATAAATAACGGGCTTTTACGGCTTTCCCCGCTACCGTGACCATCAACCAAGCGACCCCCCACGCCGGAGGCAACCGGCGAAGGGGGTCTACACCCACCAGGAGACTAGGACTCCCTCAGGATGCTCCGGCATGTTATCGCTCCCACCCGATTCTTCTCCCAAATCCCGAACGAGATCATCCGCCACCCCCGCCTGTCCGCCGAGGCCGTACGCCTCCTGATCTGGCAGCTCTCCCAGCCGAACAGTGCCGACGTGCCGCTGTCCAGGACGGCCGACCAGGCCGGGATCAAGAAGACCGCGTTCATGCGGGCCAAGCGGGAGCTGATGGCCGAGGGTTACTTCCACGAGTGGCGGCGTCAGGGCCCGGACGGCCGGTGGTCGCGGCCCCAGCTCGTGTCGAACGTGCCGCTGACCGCCGACGAGGCCGTCGCCGTACGAGCCGGAGGCATCCGCCCCGTACCGGAACCACCGACCGCTCCAGAACCGGCCGTCGGCGAGCCGAGCCGTCGGGCCGTCGGCCGTTCCCAAGACAACAGGGGAGAGAACAACACCTCCCACCCTCCCCACCCGCTGGCCGAGCGCGGCGCGCAGGCACTGGTCGCCGTGTGCCACACCGAGCGGCGGCTGAGACTCTCCGGCCCGGACATCAAGCGGCTCGCGCCGCTCGTCGGCGAGTGGCTGCTGCGCGGCGCCACCCTGCGGGACCTCAGGGACGCGCTCACCGACGGGCTCCCCGAACGTGTCCACTCCCCCGCCGGAATCACCCGCGACCGCCTCCTCCGCAAGATGCCTGACCCCGCCCTCCCCGCCGCCGAGCCCGCCCCGCGCCCGCAGCCGCTCCGCGCCTGCGCCGGCGGGTGCGGACGGATGATGCGGCCCGTCGCGGACGAGAGCGAATGCCGCGACTGCCGCCAGGGAGCGGCGGAGTCCTCGTACGACGGCGCCGTCGCGGCCACCCGACGAGGCATGGGTGCTGTCCGCGCCGCCATGCGGAACTGCGTTCCGTAGTCACGGGCGCCGCGCGTCGCTGCCGTCTTGAGGGCCATCAAACCGACCGGGCCCTGACCGATGACCGCCACCCGGTCGCCGAGGCCGATGCCGCGCTTGGCATGAACGAACGGCGAGCGGCAACGGGTGGAGGATCGCCCCCTGTTCGTACGGAATCGCGTCCGGCAGCGCGCCCGGCCCATGACGTTGCCATACCGATATACGGACAGGGGGTGACTCCCGGTAGGACCCTCGCCTAGATTTCCTGCGCATCACGTAGTGATCATTCAGGGGGGAGTCACCGTCATGACGGAACCACCGGCAGAGCCATCCACTGGCGCGTCGGCAGCGGGACGGGAGGGCGGCCGGGTGTCCGTGCCGATGGTCCTGGCCGGTATATGCCTGGCGATCCCCTTCGGCGCGATGCTGTGGGTCGACTCCTACTCCCGGCTCACGCCCGCCTTCATCGGCATACCGTTCTTCTACTGGTACCAGATGCTGTGGGTGCTGGTCTCGACGCTGCTGACCGTCGTCGCCTACGTGCTCGTCCGCCGCAACGAGCAGGCCCGCCGGGGCGGTGGGCGCTCGTGAAGGACGGCGTGAACGGCGTGGCACTCGCCGTCTTCATCTTCTTCTTCCTGGTCGTCACCGTCATGGGCTTCGTCGCCTCGAAGTGGCGCCGCGCCGAGAACGCGGACAGCCTCGACGAGTGGGGGCTGGGCGGCCGCTCGTTCGGCACCTGGGTGACGTGGTTCCTGCTCGGCGGTGACCTCTATACGGCGTACACCTTCGTCGCGGTCCCGGCGGCGATCTACGCGGGCGGCGCGGCCGGGTTCTTCGCGGTGCCGTACACGATCCTCTGCTATCCGCTGGTCTTCACCTTCCTGCCCCGCCTGTGGTCGGTGTCCCACAAGCACGGCTATGTGACGTCCTCCGACTTCGTCCGCGGGCGGTTCGGCTCCAAGGGCCTGTCGCTGGCGCTCGCGCTCACCGGCATCCTCGCGACGATGCCGTACATCGCGCTCCAGCTCGTCGGCATCCAGGCCGTGCTGGACGTGCTGGGCGTGGGCGGCGGTTCGAACTGGTTCATGAAGGACCTGCCGCTGCTCATCGCCTTCGGCGTGCTCGCCGCCTACACCTACTCATCGGGGCTGCGGGCGCCCGCGCTGATCGCCTTCGTCAAGGACGCGCTGATCTACATCGTGATCATCGTGGCGATCATCTACATCCCCATCAAGCTGGGCGGCTTCGACGACATCTTCGCCAAGGCCGGCGACGCCTTCGCGGTCAAGAACCCGGAGACGGGCAAGCCGCGCGGCTCGCTGGTGACCGGGGAGCAGGCGCAGTGGTCGTACGCGACCCTCGCGCTCGGCTCGGCGATGGCGCTCTTCCTCTATCCGCACTCGGTGACCGCGGTGCTCTCCAGCAAGAGCCGCAACGTCATCCGCCGCAATACGACGATCCTGCCGCTGTACTCCCTGATGCTGGGCCTGCTGGCGATGCTCGGCTTCATGGCCATCGCCGCGGGGATCAAGGTGAAGAACGGGCAGCTCGCGATCCCGCAGCTCTTCGAGGACATGTTCCCGGACTGGTTCACGGGCGTGGCCTTCGCCGCGATCGGCATCGGCGCGCTGGTGCCCGCGGCGATCATGTCGATCGCCGCCGCGAACCTGTTCACCCGCAACATCTACAAGGACTTCATCCGCCCGGATGCCTCGCCCGCACACGAGGCCAAGGTCTCCAAGCTCGCCTCGCTGCTGGTGAAGGTGGGCGCGCTGGTCTTCGTCCTCACCATGGACAAGACGGTCGCGATCAATTTCCAGCTGCTCGGTGGCATCTGGATCCTCCAGACCGTGCCCGCGCTGGTGGGCGGCCTCTTCACCCGCTGGTTCCACCGCTGGGCGCTGCTCGGCGGCTGGGCTGTCGGGATGCTCTACGGAACATGGCGGGCATACGACACGCCGAGCGCCACACAGGATCATTTCGGCAATACCAACCTCATACCCCTCATAGGGGAGAAGGGGTACATCGGGCTGACCGCGTTCACGCTCAATGTGATCGTCGTCATCGTGCTGACTTTCGTCCTCAAGGCCGTCGGCGCGCCGGACGGCGTGGACCAGACGAAGGCGTCGGACTACACCGCGGACGCCGGCGACCCAGGCGTCCGGGCGGAGCTTCCCCCGGCCACGGCGGGGGCCCCGGGCGGCCACTAGAAGGGCTTCAGACAGGCTGCCGGCCGGCCGCCGATCCGGCGGGACACGAGGCCCGTCGCACCCCCTTGAAGGGGGCGCGACGGGCCTCGGCCGTTCCCGGCGCATACCCCGAAGTCCCGGTCTCTGTTAGCACATTCCGACCCACGCGATTACCGCGCGACACAAGATGTGGTGGTGCGTGCGACGCCCAGCACTAGATGTATGCTCGTGCTCGCTGTCGTCGCAGGGGAATCCGGTGGAAATCCGGAACTGTCCCGCAACGGTGCATGTATGCCGTAATGACGCATGCAGGAGTCCGAGGACCTGCCGACAGCACGCCCACCGCCGAGCCACCGCACGGCACCGGGCGTTTTGTATTCGTCCGGGCCTCGCGGGTTGGGCCGATGGACGCTACGAGCATGCCCTGGTGCTGTCAGGCATGCCCGTACGCGCCCGTCGCGCGCCACCCGCCCGGCCCTCTGCCGAGCGAGGGAGAGCCTCAGTGACCATCGCGCCCGCCGATCCGGTCTCAGCGTCCGCGGAAGCGACCGGCGGCCCCGGGACCGCGCTGCTGCGCACCCTGACCGACCTCACCGCCGATCTGCCCGCCACCGACCCCGGCAAGGTCGCCGCCGCCGCGCTGCGGGGCCGCCACCCGGGTTCGGACGAGGCCGAGTTGCGGTCCCTGGCCACCGAGGCCGCCGCCGGACTGATCTCGGAGGAGCCGCAGTACTCCAAGCTCGCCGCCCGGCTGCTGACCCGCGCGATCGCCGACGAGGCCGCCGGGCAGGGCGCGACGTCCTTCTCCGCCTCCGTGGCGACCGGCCACCGCGAGGGCCTGATCGCTGACGAGACCGCGGCGTTCGTGCGCACCCACGCCGAGCGCCTGGACGGCCTCGTCGAGAAGGCGCTGGCCGACGGCGCCGACGACCGCTTCGGTTACTTCGGCCTGCGCACGCTGCACAGCCGGTACCTGCTGCGCCACCCCATCACCCGGCAGGTCGTCGAGACCCCGCAGCACTTCCTGCTGCGCGTGGCCTGCGGCCTGGCCGAGGACCACTCCGTGCGGGCCCTGGAGGACGTGACCGAGCTCTACCGGCTCACCAGCACGCTCTCCTACCTGCCGTCCTCCCCCACGCTCTTCAACTCCGGCACCCGCCACCCGCAGATGTCGTCCTGCTACCTGCTGGACTCTCCGCTGGACGAGCTGGACTCGATCTACGACCGCTACCACCAGGTGGCGCGGCTGTCGAAGCACGCCGGCGGCATCGGCCTGTCGTACTCCCGCATCCGCTCGCGCGGCTCGCTGATCCGCGGCACCAACGGCCACTCCAACGGCATCGTGCCGTTCCTGCGGACCCTCGACGCCTCCGTCGCGGCCGTCAACCAGGGCGGCCGGCGCAAGGGCGCGGCCTGTGTCTACCTGGAGACCTGGCACGCGGACATCGAGGAGTTCCTGGAGCTCCGCGACAACACCGGTGAGGAGGCCCGCCGCACCCACAACCTCAACACCGCGCACTGGATCCCGGACGAGTTCATGCGCCGCGTCGAGACGGACGGCGACTGGTCGCTGTTCTCCCCGGCCGACACGCCCGAGCTGGTCGACCTCTACGGCGACGAGTTCGACGCCGCCTACCGCAAGGCCGAGGCCGACGGCAAGGCCGTCAAGACGATCCCGGCGCGCGTGCTGTACGCCCGGATGATGCGCACGCTCGCGCAGACCGGCAACGGCTGGATGACGTTCAAGGACGCCTCCAACCGCACCGCGAACCAGACCGCCGAGCCGGGCAAGGTCGTCCACTCCTCGAACCTCTGCACCGAGATCCTGGAGGTCACCGACGACGGCGAGACCGCGGTCTGCAACCTGGGCTCGGTCAACCTGGCGCAGCACCTGGGTGCCGACGGCGAGATGGACTGGGACAAGCTCGACCGTACGGTCCGTACGGCCGTCACGTTCCTCGACCGCGTCGTGGACATCAACTTCTACCCGACCGAGCAGGCCGGCAACTCCAACAGCCGCTGGCGCCCGGTGGGCCTGGGCCTGATGGGTCTGCAGGACGTGTTCTTCCGTCTGCGCCTGCCCTTCGACTCCCCCGAGGCGAAGGAGCTGTCGACCCGCATCTCCGAGCGCATCATGCTCGCGGCGTACGAGGCGTCCGCCGACCTCGCCGAGCGGAACGGCCCGCACCCGGCCTGGTCCGCGACCCGCACCGCGCGCGGCGTGCTGCACCCGGACCACTACCCGAACGCCGAACAGCGCTGGGCCGACCGCTGGGACGCGCTGCGCGCCCGGATCGCCCAGGTCGGCATGCGCAACTCGCTGCTGCTGGCGATCGCGCCGACGGCCACCATCGCGTCCATCGCGGGCGTGTACGAGTGCATCGAGCCGCAGGTCTCCAACCTCTTCAAGCGCGAGACGCTCAGCGGTGAGTTCCTCCAGGTCAACACCTACCTGGTGGAGGACCTGAAGAAGCTCGGCGTGTGGGACCGCACCACCCGTGACGCCCTGACCGACGCCAATGGCTCGATCCAGGACATGGGATGGATCCCGCAGGAGGTCCGCGACCTCTACCGCACCGCCTGGGAGATCCCGCAGCGCTTCCTGATCGACATGGCGGCGGCCCGTACGCCGTACCTCGACCAGAGCCAGTCGCTGAACCTCTTCATGGCCTCGCCCACCATCGGCAAGCTCAGCTCGATGTACGCGTACGCCTGGAAGCAGGGCATCAAGACGACGTACTACCTGCGCTCCCGCCCGGCCACCCGGATCGCGCGCTCGGCGAGCGCCGCCGCCACGGTCCCGGCGACCGCCATCCCCGTCCAGCAGGCGGCGCCCGACGAGGACGCCATCGCCTGCTCCCTGGAAAACCCCGAGTCCTGCGAGGCTTGCCAGTAATGACCGCCCCTGCACAGAAGAACCTCCTCGACCCGGGCTTCGAGCTGACCCTGCGTCCCATGCGGTACCCGGACTTCTACGACCGCTACCGCGACGCGATCAAGAACACCTGGACCGTCGAGGAGGTCGACCTCCACTCCGACGTCGCCGACCTCGCCAAGCTCTCCCCGGGTGAGCAGCACATGATCGGCCGCCTGGTCGCGTTCTTCGCGACCGGCGACTCGATCGTGGCGAACAACCTCGTGCTGACGCTGTACAAGCACATCAACTCCCCCGAGGCGCGGCTGTACCTGTCGCGGCAGCTCTTCGAGGAGGCCGTGCACGTCCAGTTCTATCTGACGCTGCTCGACACCTACCTCCCCGACCCGGACGACCGCGCCGCGGCGTTCGACGCCGTGGAGGAGATCCCCTCCATCCGCGAGAAGGCCCAGTTCTGCTTCAAGTGGATCAACGAGGTCGAGAAGCTGGACCGCCTGGAGACGAAGGCCGACCGCCGTCGCTTCCTGCTCAACCTGATCTGCTTCGCCGCCTGCATCGAGGGCCTCTTCTTCTACGGCGCCTTCGCCTACGTGTACTGGTTCCGCTCCCGCGGCCTGCTGCACGGCCTGGCGACCGGCACCAACTGGGTCTTCCGTGACGAGACCATGCACATGAACTTCGCGTTCGAGGTCGTGGACACCGTCCGCCAGGAGGAGCCCGAGCTCTTCGACGACGAGCTCCAGCAGCAGGTCACCGACATGCTGAAGGAGGCCGTCGAGGCCGAGCTGCAGTTCGGCCGCGACCTGTGCGGCGAGGGCCTGCCGGGCATGAACACCGAGTCCATGCGCGAGTACCTCCAGTGCGTCGCCGACCAGCGCCTCCAGCGCCTGGGCTTCACGCCGGTCTTCGGCTCGGAGAACCCGTTCTCCTTCATGGAGCTCCAGAACGTCCAGGAGCTGACCAACTTCTTCGAGCGCCGCGCGTCCGCATACCAGGTGGCGGTCGAGGGCACGGTCGCCTTCGACGACGAGTTCTGAGCCGCGGGAGCGTCCCCGCGTCGCCGTGACACACCCGAAGGGCCCTGCCGGAAGGCGGGGCCCTTCGGCCTTCCCGTGCGCACCCCGCGCGGCCGCCGGAAGATTTTTCACCCGCTCTGTCGATCTGGCCGTCTCCCGTTCGACGCATAGATGAAAGGGCGGGTCCGTCCGGGCGGTGTCCCGGCGGGCCGGCCGCATCCGGCATCGAACGACAGGAGACATGTCATGGCCCGCTTCATGATGATCGTGAAGGCGACCGAGGAGTCCGAGGCCGGCGCGCTGCCGACCAAGGAGATGATCGCCGACATGAGCGAGTACAACGACCAGCTGGTCAAGGCCGGTGCGCTCCTCGCGGCCGACGGCCTCCAGACGTCCGCCAAGGGCGCCCGGGTCACCTTCTCCGCCGGCCGGCCGGTGGTGACGGACGGGCCCTTCGCCGAGACGAAGGAGCTGATCGCCGGCTACTGGGTCATCCAGGTGAAGGACCGGGACGAGGCCCTGGAGTGGGCCCGCCGAATCCCCTTCCAGGACGGCGAGGTCGAGATCCGCCAGGTGTTCGAGCCGTCCGACTTCCCGGCCGACATCCTTCCCCCGGAGGACGCGGCCCGCGAGGAAGCCCTGCGCGAGGAGCTCCGGAAGAAGGCACAGCAGTAGTTCCCGTTCGTATGCTCGTGCTGTGACGGCTTCCGGCAGCCCTGTGCACCGCACCATCGACGCGGTCTGGAGAATCGAGTCGGCGCGGCTCGTCGCCGGCCTGACCCGGATCGTGCGGGACGTCGGCCTCGCCGAGGAACTCGCGCAGGACGCGCTGGTCGCCGCCCTGGAACAGTGGCCGGAGTCGGGCATCCCGGAGAAACCGGGTGCCTGGCTCATGGCCACCGCCAGACACCGCGCGATCGACCTCGTCCGGCGCGACCGGAACCTCGCGCGCAAGCTCGCCCTCCTCGGCCACGAGCTGGAGACCGAGCAGGGACAGAACGCGCTTCCGGACGACTCCGGCATCGAGGACGACCTCCTGCGCCTGGTCTTCGTCGCCTGCCACCCGGTGCTGTCCACGGAGGCCCGCGTCGCCCTCACCCTGCGCCTGCTCGGCGGGCTCAGGACCGACGAGATCGCCCGCGCCTTCCTGGTCGCCGAGCCGACCGTGGCCCAGCGGATCGTCCGCGCCAAACGGACCCTCTCCAAGGCGGAGGTGCCCTTCGAGGTGCCCGGGGCGGACGCGCTCGCCGAACGGCTCTCCTCCGTGCTGGAGGTCGTCTACCTCGTCTTCAACGAGGGCTACGCGGCCACCGCCGGGGACGACTGGATGCGCCCGGCCCTGTGCGAGGAGGCCCTGCGGCTCGGCCGCGTCCTCGCCGGGCTCGTGCCCGGGGAAGCCGAGGTGCACGGCCTGGTCGCCCTGATGGAGATCCAGGCATCGCGGTCGGCCGCCCGCACCGGCCCGTCCGGCGAACCGGTCCTCCTGCTCGACCAGGACCGGGGCCGGTGGGACCAGCTGCTGATCCGGCGCGGCCTGGCGGCACTGGAGCGCGCGGAACGGCTCGGGGGTGCGTACGGGCCGTACGCCCTCCAGGCCGCCATCGCCGCCTGCCACGCCCGGGCCCGCACGGCGGAGGACACCGACTGGCCCCGCATCGCCGCGCTGTACGCGACGCTCGCCGAGCGGGTGCCCTCACCGGTCGTGGAGCTCAACCGCGCGGTCGCGGTCGGCATGGCGTACGGGCCCGCCGCCGGCCTGGAGATCGTCGACGCCCTGACCTCGGAGCCCGCCCTCAAGGACTACCACCTGCTGCCCAGCGTGCGCGGGGACCTGCTGACACGGCTCGGCCGGCCCGCCGAGGCCCGCGCGGAGTTCGAGCGCGCGGCGTCCCTGACCCGCAACGCACGCGAACGCGCGCTCCTGCAGGAGCGCGCAGCCGCTTGCGCGAAACGCTAGCGCGTGGCCGGCGGATCACGTGAGCGGGCGGCTGCGGGCCGTGTCGTGCGCACCACCGCTGCGCGGCGGTGTCCTCAAACGCCGGACAGGCTTGATTTCGCTGGGCTCATCCCCACGACGCGGCGTAGCCCACGGGCTCGCCCGCCATGCCGGCGGTGAGGGTGGTGCCGTCGGTGGGGTTGATGAGGAGGAAGGAGCCGGTGCGGCGGGAGTGGGTGTAGGGGTCGAGGGGAAGGGGCTCGGCCGTACGGAGGGTGACCTGGCCGATGTCGTTGGCGGTCAGTTCGCCGGGGGCCGGGTGTTGGGAGAGGTCGTCGAGGGTCAGGCGGGAGGGAATGTCCTTGACGATGGCCTTGACGGTGCGGGTGGTGTGCTTGAGCAGGACCCGGTCGCCCATGCGCAGCGGCTGGTCGGCGACATGGCAGACGGTGGCTTCCACATCGCGGGTGCTCTGCGGTGCGGTGAGGGTGGGGGTGATGAGGTCGCCGCGGGAGATGTCCAGGTCGTCCGTGAGGCGGACGGTGACGGACTGCGGTGCCCATGCCTCCTCCACCGCCTCGCCGAGCAGGTCGATGGCGGTGATCGTGCTGGTGCGGCCCGAGGGCAGGACCGTCACCTCGTCGCCGACGCTCAGCACACCGGAGGCGATCTGGCCGGCGTAGCCGCGGTAGTCGCGGTGCTGGGGTGTTTGGGGGCGGATGACGTACTGGACGGGGAAGCGCGCCGGTTCACCCGTGGGATCGGTGACGACCGACACGGTCTCCAGATGTTCGAGGACGGTCGGGCCGCCGTACCAGTCCATGTGCGCCGACGGCTGCACGACATTGTCGCCCGCCAGGGCACTGATCGGGATGGCCGTCACCTCGGGCACACCCAACGACGCCGCGTAGGTGGTGAATTCCTTGGCGATGGTGGTGAAGACGGGC
>NZ_JAGGOL010000054.1 GCF_018614525.1 Streptomyces sp. ISL-11 | reverse complement strand
GAGCAGCATCGCGCGGGCTCCGGCGCGCAGCCGCTCCTGCGCGGCCCAGGCGGCTGCGGGGGCGGCGGGGTCGGGCGCCTCGCGCCACCAGCGGATCTCGTCGCCCGGTACGCGCAGCGACAGCAGGACGTCGCGGGCGGAGGGCGAGGGGCTGCGTTCCAGGGCGGTGAGGGCCTCGGTGAGCAGGTCGGCGCTGTCGGGGAACGCGCGGCTCTCGGGGAGGATCAGGCTGGTGCCGCCGCCGTCGGGCGGGGTCCAGCGGCTGTACGCGCCGGGGGCTCCGCCGTGGCGCCGCCAGCCGTGGCGGGCGAGCAGGGCGCCGAGGATGTGGGGGTCGGCGGGGTGCGGGGGGCCGGGCGCGGGTCCGGGGCGTGCGGGACCTGCTCGCGGGGTGGGCTCGTTCGGTGGCCGGTGCATCAGGGTCTCCCTCCCGCCCCGACCCGCGTCATGATCTCGCAGAGGGCACGGTCGTCGAAGACGCGTGTGGTCGGGATCCGCACGGTGGTTCTGCGCCTGCCGGTCACCGGGTGCCCGGCGAGGTTGGTCCAGTAGCAGCAGTGCCGCAGTTCGAGGGTGTCGTGGCCGGCGCGCAGCCAGTCGTCGCGGGCGCGCGGGACGATCATCACGACGAGGATCTTGTGGACCGAGACGGGGGTGCGGGCGAGCTTGGCCAGGTGGTCGTTGTCGAGGGTGAAGCCGAAGGTCGCTTCGGAGGGGTGGCGGGGGCCGAGCTGGTAGGTGCTCTTGAGCTGCACCTTGATGGTGACCTCGTCGTCGATGGTGTGGCCGGGGGCGGTGTGGCTGACGTGCCAGTCGATGCCGTAGTCCGGGAAGGGCTGGGCGAGGGAGCAGCCTGCCGCGGCGGCGACGGCGTGCAGATAGCCGACCTGGAGCGTCTCCATGCAGGCGGTGGTGGCGAGCGCGCCGCGCGGGGAGGGGGTCCGTCCTGGCAGCAGCCCGCCCGGTTCGGGGCGTGGGAACGCCATGTCCGAATCCCTCCGGGCGTCGTCGGACCGTCGGTCCGTACATCTGTGTTGTCTCCTTCGCAACTCCACTGCAAACAAGGGCGGTTCGCGCCGTGGCCCAGCCGGGTATCACCTCGCGGGGAAGGCGGATTCACGCCACGGGGCAGGCGAGCGCGAGGAGTTGGAAGATGTGCTGGTTCGAGGGGCCACTCGCCGCCTTCGACACCGAGACCACGGGGGTCGATGTCGAGCACGACCGGATCGTGTCGGCGGCCGTCGTGGTGCAGTCGGAGTCGGGGGCGCATCCGATCGTCACCAGCTGGCTGGTGGATCCGGGCGTGCCGGTGCCGCCGGAGGCGACGGCGATACACGGCCTGACGGACGGGCATCTCCAGCGGAACGGGCGGTGGCCGGCGCCGGTGATGGAGGAGCTGGCGCGGGCGCTGGCCGGTCACGCGGCGCGGAACACGCCGTTGGTGGTGATGAACGCGCCGTTCGATCTGACGTTGCTGGACCGGGAGTTGAGGCGTCACCGGGCGTCGACGCTGGCGGACTATCTGGGGGGTGCGGCGCTGTGCGTGCTGGATCCGTGGGTGCTCGACAAGCATCTCGACCGGTACCGCAAGGGGCGGCGCACGCTGAGCGACCTGTGTGCGCAGTACGGGGTGGAGCTGACGGGCGCGCATGACGCGACCTCGGACGCGCTGGCGTCGATGGAGGTCGTACGGGCGGTGGGGCGCCGTTTCGCGGAGCGGCTGGAGCGGCTGAGCCCGGCGGAGCTGCACACCCGGCAGGCGGTGTGGCACGCGGCGCAGGCGCGGGGGCTGCAGGCGTGGTTCGCGCGGAACGGCTCGGAGGAGCGGTGCGATCCGGCGTGGCCGCTCAGGCCGTCGCTGCCGGCAGCCGCCTGAGCGTGCGAGGGGGCAAAGCGCAAGGCCGGTCCGTCTGTTGACGGACCGGCCTTGACCGGGGTGGGCGATACTGGGTTCGAACCAGTGACCTCTTCGGTGTGAACGAAGCGCTCTCCCACTGAGCTAATCGCCCGGGTTCGTCCGCCGGGGTCTCCCCCGGGAACGGACTGAACAATACAGCGCGTGGCGGCTCTCCATCAAATCCCTTCCGCCCCGGCCCCGGGCCGGCCTCCGGGCGTGCCGGGAGGGACGCGAAAAGACCGAGGGTCCGTGAGGGATGAACCTCACGGACCCTCGGTCCGTTGTGGGCGATACTGGGATCGAACCAGTGACCTCTTCGGTGTGAACGAAGCGCTCTCCCGCTGAGCTAATCGCCCGGGCGCACCGCAAACATTACCGCATGTCAGAGGGTGTCCCGAACCGGGCCGGGCGGTGTTCAGCGGTGGGCGTGCCAGGGCATGGTCATGCCGTACTTCGACAGGTAGACGCCGACCAGTACGGCGATGATCACCAGGCCGATGGTGGTGAGGATGATGTTGCGCCGGCGGACCGCGGGGTCCATGGCACGCTGGGCCGCGGCGGTGACCTTGCGCTTGGTCCAGCGCAGGACGAGCTGGGCCCAGACGAACTCGGTCGCCCAGATCGCCATGCCGCCGAAGATCACCAGCCAGCCGGGGCCGGGCAGGGGCAGCATGATGATGCCCGCGACGACGACGGCCAGGCCGACGACGAAGACCCCGACCTGCCAGCTGAGGTGCAGGGTCCGGGAGCGCTTGATGAAGTGCGGCGCCCGGGACCCGAGGGCGGGTTCCGCCTTGGTGCCGTCCCCGCCGGCCCCGGCTTCGTCCCCGTTCGTGGCCGCCTTCCGGTCCGGCCGCCGCTCGTCACTCTCCGCATTCATACGCCCCAACCTACCGGACCGAACCGGAACTCACCGGAATGGCGGTATCGGCCGTCGGGCGACTGGGCCGTCCGAGGTATCCGAAGAGCCTCAAAACGGTCAGAGGGGTTTACAACGGCACCGTAGGTGGCATGTCGATTTCGCCGACGTGCGAATCCCCGAGCGCACACTGAGCGAAAGGCCCTGGCGCTTATGAACACCACGGTCAGCTGCGAGCTGCACTTGCGCCTCGTCGTGTCGAGCGAGTCCTCACTGCCTGTCCCAGCAGGTCTGCGGTACGACACGGCCGATCCGTATGCCGTGCACGCCACCTTCCACACCGGAGCCGAAGAGACGGTCGAGTGGGTCTTCGCCAGAGATCTGCTGGCCGAGGGTCTGCACCGGCCCACCGGCACCGGCGACGTCCGTGTCTGGCCGTCCCGCAGCCACGGTCAGGGCGTCGTGTGCATCGCGCTGAGCTCTCCGGAGGGCGAGGCCCTGCTGGAGGCCCCGGCGCGAGCCCTGGAGTCGTTCCTGAAGCGGACCGACGCCGCGGTGCCGCCCGGCACCGAACACCGTCACTTCGATCTGGACACGGAGCTCTCGCACATCCTGGCGGAGAGCTGAGCCCGGCCGGTAGCTGACACCGGGCGCGCCCGCCCACTCGGGGGGTCGGGCGCGCGTCCCTCGCACAGGGCACGACGACCTTCGGCGCCGTCTCCCGCGGATCCTCGCGGGTGACGGCGCCGTCGCGTTGCCGAACCGCTAGAGTCGACCTCCCGATCGAACACCTGCGGCCCTACCCCAGCCCCGGCCAGGGAGCGAACGAACCGTGCTGATCAACCACGACACCCGGTGCGCGCTCGACGCCGTCGTCGACCTCGTGAACACCTCCGCGAAGGGGACCGAGGGCTCCCCGGCGGGGGCCCGGGACGGCCTCGCCGACCTGGCGGCCCTGCGCCGCTACGTCGAGCGCAACGACATCAGCGGCGCCGTGGACCTGCGTGAGCGGGACGTGGCGGCCGTACGGGCCGTACGGGACCGGTTCGCGCAGGTGTTCGCGGCCGAGGACACGACCGCGGCCGCCGCGCTGCTGAACGCCATGGTCGCCGAGGCGGGGACGACGCCCCGGCTGACGGACCACGACGGCTACGACTGGCACATCCACTACTTCGCGCCGGGTGCCTCCGTCGCCGAGCACCTGGCGGCCGACGGTGGGATGGCGCTGGCCTTCCTGGTCGTGGCGGGCGAGCGCGAGCGGCTGCGGCGCTGCGAGGCGCCGGACTGCGGCCGGGCCTTCGTGGACCTCTCGCGCAACCGCTCGCGCCGCTACTGCGACGGCCGCACCTGCGGGAACCGCCTCCATGTCGCCGCCTACCGGGCACGGCGCAAGGAAGCGGCGGAGTGACCGGGCGAGCCGAAAGCACGGCGGCGCGCCCATATGACCGGCTGATAGGCCGATAGATATACGGGAATTCGCATCGCGGCCGTTCGAAGGCGGCGTCGGTGCGCGTTTATATTCCGTGCTTCTTCAGAATTTCCTCGATGTCGGAGAAGTCCCCGCCGCTGCCGCCGGATTTCTTGCGGGTGACCCGGGGAGCGGTCTCCGTACGGCCCGGCGGCAGTGACGGAGCGGAGTCGGCCGGGGCCACGGCATCACGCCCCGCGAGGCGGCGGCGCTCGACGACCCTGCTCGTCATGAACAGCAGCGCGGAGAGCGCGAGCACGCCGAAGCCCGCCCAGACGGTGGGCTTGAGGACGACGTCGGTGATCCAGTCGATGATCCCCGTCATGGCCAGGCCGAGGGGCACCAGGGCGTAGGCGGCCGTGCGCGTCGCGGCGAGGAAACGTTTGCGGTAGGCGGTCAGTGCCGCGAGGCCCAGGCCGGCCGCGGACACCGCCGTACAGATGATCGAGGTCAGCATCCGCTCCTCCTTGCTCCTCGCGGTCCGTGTCTCTGCCTCCATCCTGCACCGGCGGCCGCCCCGCCAGCCAGGAACGGGCGCGGTCTCCGGGAGATCTCCGGGTCATCTCGGGGAGCGTCTCCTCCCCAGGGCCGAGCCGGACCCGGGCCGAGCCGGACCCGGGCCGAGCCGGACCCGGGCGGGCCGGGGCCCGAGGAGGACGCGGCCCGCCGGGACCGGTACGGCCGCGGTGCGTGCGGACTGCGAGACTGGCCCCATGAGCGACACCAACACCGGCGCCATCGTTCGTCCCGTCCTCGACGTGTGGTGCGAGCTGCAGTGCCCCGACTGCCACAGCGCACTCGACGACCTGCGCGCGCTGCGCGCCCGCTACGGCGACCGGCTGGAGATCCGGCTGCGCCACTTCCCGCTGGAGAAGCACAAGCACGCCTACGCCGCCGCCCAGGCCGCCGAGGAGGCGGCCGAGCAGGGGCAGGGCTGGCCGTACGCCGAGGCGGTGCTGGCCCGGGTGGAGGAGCTGGCGGCCCGGGGCGAGAAGCTGCTGGTGGAGGTCGCGGGCGAGCTCGGGCTGGACGCCGAGGAGGTGGACACGGCGCTGATCGACGGCCGGCACCTGCTGATCGTCGACGCGGACCAGGCGGAGGGCAAGGCGATCGGCGTGACGGGCACGCCGACGTACGTCATCGACGGCGAGCGGCTCGACGGCGGCAAGAGCCAGGAGGGCCTGCGCGAGCGCGTCGAGGCGATCGTGGACCGACTGCTGGGCTAGGCCGTGTCCGGCGGATTGTGCCCGCAATCGAGCCCGTCCGGCGCTTGAGGACGCGCCCGCAGGGCGCCCGCCCCCGCAGGCGGCAAGCACGGCCCGCGGACGAAGCCCCGCCGGACACCGCCTAAAGCAGCGCCTTGTACAGGTGGAACTCCGTGGGCCGGTAACCCAGCGACTCGTACAGCCGCAGCGCGGGGGTGTTGCCCGCGAAGACGTTGAGGCCGAGCCGGCGGGCGCCGGACGACAGCGCCTGTGCCTCGGCGAGCAGCATCAGTGACCGGCCGTGGCCCCGGCCGCGGTGCTCCTCGGCGACCTCGACGTCGAAGACGTACGCCTCCGGCCCCCCGGTGGCCGACGCGCGCAGCCGGAGCCACAGCGAGCCGACGACCGTCCCCCGGTGCTCCAGGACGCTCATGAGGGTGTCGGGTGTGGCCAGGCCGTCGGCGAGTGCGGAGCGGTGGTCGTCGTCGGCCTTCGCGTACGCCTGGTCCTCGGGGACGCCCCGAGCGATCCAGTCGCGGGCGTACGCCTCCCTGGCCCGTTCCTCCCAGGTGACGAACTCGTCCGGGGTCATCGGCCGCGCCCGGGAGCCCTCGGGCAGCCGGGGGGCGACGGTGAGGGGCTTGGCCATGGTGCGGTTGCGCTCGACGTAGCCGAGGGCGCCGGCGAGGCCGAGGGCCACCTCGGCGTCCGCGCCGACGGACACCTCGACCCGTTCGCAGCCCCAGCCGCGCAGGACCTCCTCGGCGGCGAGCGCGGCGACCGTGCCGCGGCCCCGGTGCCGGTCGCGGGCGTCTATGCCGAGCCGGACGATGCGGCCCACCCGGGGGCCGAAGCGCCGGTCGGTGGCCAGGTCCGTACGGCCGACGGGCCGGCTGTTGACGCAGACCTCGTACGAGCGGGACCGGCCGCCGTCGGGGGTGCGCTGTTCGGATGCGGTGGGGCGCAGCGTGGTGGTCACGTTCGTGTTCTACCGGCCGCGGGGCCCCGCGTCACGCGCTTTACGGATCGATGTCCGCCGCCGCCCGCTCGTCGAAGAGCCCCATGGCCTTGGCGGTCACCGGGCCGGGTGCGGCGGGCAGTTCGCGGCCGTCGAGGGTGCTGACCGCCTGGACGTCGCGGAGGGACGAGGTCAGGAAGATCTCGTCGGCGCGGCCGAGGACGTCCAGGGGCAGTACGGTCTCCTTGGCGCCGGTCCACTCCACGACGAGGGCCCGGGTGATTCCGGCGAGGCAGCCGGAGGCCAGGGGCGGGGTGTGGATTTCCCCGTCGAGGACGACGAAGACGTTGGAGCCGGTGCCCTCGCAGAGGTCGCCGGCGGTGTTGGCGAGGAGCGCCTCGGTGGCGCCCCGCTCGCGGGCCCGGGCCAGGGCGACGACGTTCTCGCCGTAGGAGGTGGACTTCAGCCCGACGAGCGCGCCGCGTTCGTTGCGGGTCCAGGGCACGGTGACGGTGGCCGTGGTGTCCGGTCGGGGGGCGCTCGGGGCGAGGGCCACGACCAGGGTCGGGCTGCCGTCGCCGCGGTCCGAGCCGAGCGGGGAGAGCCCGCCCGTGTAGGTGATCCGCAGGCGGCCCAGTGGCATGGGGTTGGCGTCGAGCACCGCCGCGCAGGCCCGGCGCACCTCGTCGAGGTCGGGGTCGGGCAGGCCGAGGCCGCGCGCGGAGGCGGTCAGCCGGGTGAGGTGGCGGGTCAGGGCGAAGGGCCGGCCGTGCTCGGCCTTGAGGGTCTCGAAGACGCCGTCGCCGACCGTCAGCCCGTGGTCGAAGACCGAGACGTGGGCGCTGTCCGGGTCGCGCAGGGAACCGTTGAGCCAGATCGTCACCGTATCGTCCCTCCGAGCGGCTGATGGGTACCCGACGCTATCGCGAGCAGCCGGGACGCCTTGAGTTCCGTCTCGGCCCACTCGCGGTCGGGGTCCGAGCCCCAGGTGATCCCGGCGCCGGTGCCGAAGCGCAGGACGGGCCGGAGGCCGGTGGTCCGGTCTATCCAGAAGGTGCGGATGCCCACCGCCAGTTCTCCGGTGCCGCGGTCGGCGTCGACCCAGCCGACGCCGCCGCAGTACGGGCCGCGGGGCGAGGTCTCCAGGGCGCGGATGATGTCCATGGCGCTGCTCTTGGGTGCGCCGGTGACGGAGCCGGGCGGGAAGGTGGCGGCGAACAGCCCGGCCCATCCGGTGTCCTCGGCCAGCTCGCCGCGCACGGTGGAGACGAGGTGGACCAGGCCCGGGTGCGGTTCGATCGCGCAGAGTGCGGGGACGGCGACGGAGCCGGTGGCGCAGACACGCCCGAGGTCGTTGCGGACCAGGTCGACGATCATCACGTTCTCGGCATGGTCCTTCTCCAGCAGGTCCTCGGCGGTCCGGCCGGTGCCCTTGATGGGCCCGGACTCGACCGTGCGGCCGGTGCGGCGCAGGTAGAGCTCGGGTGAGGCGGTGGCGACCTCGACGCCGTGGGCGGGGAGGCGGACGGTGCCGGCGTAGGGGGCGGGGTTGCCCCGGGCCAGCAGCGCGGTCAGGGCGTCGATGTCGGCGGGGGCGCCGTCCGGGAGGTCGGGCAGGGGCGCGCCGAGGACGCGGCAGAGGTTGGCCTGGTAGACCTCGCCGGCGGCTATGTGCTCGCGTATGCGCCGTACGCCCGCGATGTAGGCGTCCCGGTCCAGGGAGCTGGTCCAGTCCTCGGCGGCGGGGCCGCGCCACTGGCCGGGCACCGCGGCGGGGGCGGGTGCGGGGCGGACGTCCCCGAAGCGGGCGCAGAGCAGGTCGCCCTCGAAGTCCGCGACCACGGCCCACCAGCCCGTGGAGTCCAGGGCTTCCGGGTCACGGGTGACATCGCGCAGGTCAGTGGCGAGGAGGCCACCGAAGCGGGCCATCGGAGGGAGCATCGAGGGGAGGCTGTGCACGTCAATGAGTCTATGGCGGGGCCGCGCGGGGCGGCCGGGGCGGACAATCAGCGCAGCACGCTGGGGAAACGGAATTTGAGCTGGCGCGGGAATCCGCTAGAGTTCAACACGTCGCCGGGACGCGGAAGCGGACCGGGCAGGCACTGCGGACGTAGCTCAGTTGGTAGAGCACCACCTTGCCAAGGTGGATGTCGCGAGTTCGAGTCTCGTCGTCCGCTCGATGTTGGGGGATCTTCCCGAACCCCCGCACTCCTGGTGGAGTGGCCGAGAGGCGAGGCAACGGCCTGCAAAGCCGTCTACACGGGTTCAAATCCCGTCTCCACCTCCAAGGACGATTAGCTCAGCGGGAGAGCGCTTCCCTGACACGGAAGAGGTCACTGGTTCAATCCCAGTATCGTCCACCAGGGTCTTCACGGACCTTCCCGCGCGATTAGCTCAGCGGGAGAGCGCTTCCCTGACACGGAAGAGGTCACTGGTTCAATCCCAGTATCGCGCACGTCGCACTACGGACGATTAGCTCAGCGGGAGAGCGCTTCCCTGACACGGAAGAGGTCACTGGTTCAATCCCAGTATCGTCCACCAGGGTCTTCACGGACCTTCCCGCGCGATTAGCTCAGCGGGAGAGCGCTTCCCTGACACGGAAGAGGTCACTGGTTCAATCCCAGTATCGCGCACATGGATCGGCCGAGGGCCGGAGCACTGAGCTCCGGCCCTCGGTCGTTTGTCGTCGGTCGCTCGTCGTCGCCCTCGGCCGTGTCCGCTCCCGCTGCGTGAGGGCCTCCGGACACGCGACGGCCGGGTACCTCCCCAGGTACCCGGCTCGTCGTGCCGTCCGCCGTACCCCCGTCCCCACGGGGTTGTTCAGCCGGGTTGTCCCCGGCCCGGGCCGCTCTCCCGGGCCTGGGGCGCCTCTCAGCGCCCCAGCATTCCGGCCACGGACGACGCTTGTGTGACGACGGCGTCCCAGCCGCCGAAGAGCACGGCCAGGAAGGCCGCGAAGGGCAGGACCATCGCCGCGGCGACCAGCGGGTGGCGGGTGCCGGACGGCCGGGTGCCGAGGACGCCCGCCGCCTCGCGGCCGCGTGCCGGGGTGACCGTGCGTCCCGCGGTGTCCGCCATCGCCTTCTCCTGCCGTGCCGGTTCCTGTACCGCCCTGTCGTGTGCGAAGGAGCGACGGGCGTCCGACCTCGGGGGACGAGTGTTACGCCCGCCGCTCGATCTCCACATTAGGCGCGGGGCAGGGGCGCGGTCGTCATGCCCGCGTACCGTTGCCGGGCCTCCGGGAGGATGAGCGGGCCCCGGTCGGCTACTCCTCTGGTTGGAGAAGGGCGGCCCGGACCCCCGGGACTTCCCGGAAGGGTCGCCCCGCGGGCTCTCACTCCCACCGGACCGGGTGACTTCGCTCACTTCCGTCACTCCCCCGCCCGACAAGATCATCCCCGCCGCCGAGGCCCGCTCCCCCACCGCTTCGTACGCCTCAGCCGCCCCTCACGCCCCTCGCGTCCGCCGGCTCCGGTCCGGTCGGGGCCGCCCAATTCCCTTGGCCGCACCGGGCCCTTGGCGTTCGGCGCGGCGACCGGTCACCGGCAACGCGGCGTGCGCGCCCGCCCGTCGCGGATCGCGCCGGGCGACGGCAATCCGGTCGCCGACGCATGCGCGGCCTATCAGCGCGCCCGCCCGTCAATCCGTAAGCTGGGCCCCGTCAGACGGACCGGGCAGCGGGGATGAAGATGGCGATGATGCGGCTCCGGCGCGAGGACCCGCGTGTCGTCGGCTCGTTCCGGCTTCACCGCCGGCTCGGCGCGGGCGGCATGGGCGTGGTGTACCTCGGCTCAGACCGGCGCGGACAGCGGGTGGCGCTGAAGGTGATCCGGCCGGACCTGGCCGAGGACCAGGAGTTCCGCTCCCGGTTCGCCCGGGAGGTCTCCGCCGCCCGGCGCATCCGCGGTGGCTGTACGGCGCGGCTGGTGGCCGCCGACCTGGACGCGGAGCGGCCGTGGTTCGCGACGCAGTACGTACCGGGGCCCTCCCTGCACGACAAGGTGAACGAGGACGGGCCGCTGTCGGCCGCTCAGACCGCCTCCATCGGCGCGGCGTTGGCCGAGGGCCTGCTGGCGGTGCACGACGCGGGGGTCGTGCACCGTGACCTCAAGCCGTCNNATCATCGACTTCGGCATCGCCTGGGCGACCGGCGCCAGCACGCTGACCCACGTCGGCACGGCGGTCGGCTCCCCCGGCTTCCTCGCCCCCGAACAGGTGCGCGGCGCCGCGGTGACGCCCGGGACCGACGTCTTCGCGCTGGGCGCGACCCTCGCCTACGCCTCGACGGCGGACTCGCCCTTCGGCCAGGGCAGTTCGGAGGTCATGCTCTACCGCGTCGTGCACGAGGAACCGCAGCTCATGGCCGTGCCCGACGCGCTGGCGCCGCTGGTGCACGCCTGTCTGGCCAAGGACCCCGAGGAACGGCCGAGCACCCTCCAGCTGTCGCTGCGCCTGAAGGAGATCGCGGCGCGCGAGGCCCACGGCCTGCCGGACGGCCGCCAGCCCGCCCCCCGGCGCGAGCCCGACCGGCCGTCCGGCCAGCGTGCCGCGGAGTACGCGGAGCAGCACACCGAGCGGCGCACCCTGCAGGCCCCGGCGCCGCGCCCGCACGCACCGTCCCGTCCCGCCGACGGGGGCCGGCCCTCCGACCCCACCC